>JADIMA010000067.1 GCA_017694945.1 Candidatus Merdivivens pullicola
GCGTGCTTTCTGACCGTAAAAAGCACGGCTACCCCTCCCAGAATGCACTGCGGAACACATTGGCGTGCTTTCTGGCCGGAGAAGGCACGCCTCTGCCCCCCATACAAGGGGGTATTTTTGCGGATAATCATATTATTTTTCAAAAACGGCAAGATATACTTAATTACTATGTAATTGTTGGTTTTTTTCGTATTGCAAACTTGACATTCTGTTTATGCCGGATAAAAACGGGAGATTGTAAAAGGGATTCAATGTCAGCCGGTAAAATAAATTTCATGCTTTGAAAAAATATATTACCTTTGCAGCGAATAACCAACGATTATTAATGAATGCTTTGCCGGGTCTGTCCCGGCACATATGGGATTAATTATTTAATGAAAAAGTTACTTGTGCTTTTAACGGCCCTCGTATTGTCGGCCGTATCGTCACATACTATTGTGGCGAAAGAGAGGGACACTGAATTCCGCCCTTTCATTGCGGTTAAGACCAATTTGGTCTATTGGGCTACGGCTTTGCCGGATTTTAACAGTTATACTTTCGTTCCGAATCTGGAAGCGGAATATTTTTTCTGTGACAGATGGTCTGTCGCAGGACTGGGAAATTATGCCAAATGGGGTTACGGGGACGGGAAATTTTTCGGAATATCGTCCTGGAGCCTCGAACCACGCTGGTGGATATGGGGAGACGGCAGATTCAACTGGATATACATCGGAATTTACGGACAAATGGGCGACTATGATGTCCAGAATGGCGATGGAGGCCAGTTCGGATTTACCGGCCCGTTCTGGAGCGCCGGACTTTCCTTCGGAGTAACAGTTCCGTTTTCAGACAGATTCGGGGTCGAAGTGGGATTAAGGGCCGGTTACCGCCAGAGTGAAGTCAACGGGTATTCTTACGAAGCCCCGGAATATTTCCGTGATTACACCGAAACCGACAGACACTGGGGATTGACCGGACTGAAAGTATCATTCTACTACCGTTTCGGAAAAGGTTCCATGTAAAAAAACAATGCCATGAAAACTAATATTTTTTATACCTTAATATTAATAGGGCTTGCAGCCGTCGCAAGTTCATGTACCGAGCGAAGCCTCAGCGAAAGACCTGAAGACGGCCCGCTTAAGATATCTTTCACATGGCCGGAAAACGAAGAAGGTGCAGAGTCCGAAGTGGCGGGAGCCAGCATCTGGCTGTACGGGAGCGACGGGACGCTTTATTTTTCCGGAGAAACTTCCAGCGAGAGTTATGAAGCAAGAGTACCGGCAGACACTTACATTGCCATAGTGGTGAATTCCGACTACATCAATGCCGAATGCAGCAATGCTGCCGCGAGTTACACAAACAGGATCAATGCCGATGAAGAATCCGGACAGGAAGGATATCTCACAGATGTTGACAAAGTATTCTGCGGAGGCATTTCCGGGATAACTGTAAACGGCGGCAACAAAATCACCGAAGCCGTAATCAACACTGTCAATGTCGTAAAATACCTGCATTTCGACATAGATCCGGCATATATTACGGGAATGTCGTCTATAGACATTACCATGAGCGGAATCGTTCCTGCCGTATATCTTTATGACGGAAGATATACAGACGACCCTACGGCCAACATGACAGTAGAAGCAATCCCGGACGGAGAAGAATATTATGCGGACATGTCCGTTTTCGGCTACATGGGCGAAAATGTCATATATGCGACAATACACTACCCTGACGGAAGTTACGAGACTACTATTCCTCAGGACATCAGCGAAGAACTCGGGCAACTTCCCGACGAAGGCGGAGAGATTGACATAACCCTGTCCCTTTACGACGGCGGGGAAGTATCCGTAACAGTCACTGTCGGACAATGGGAAAAAGGTTCCGGCTCAGGTACGATAGTTTAAAATAAAGAAAATAAAAACTGATAATTTAACTTGACATGAAAAAGATTTTGTTTCCACTGATGGCTTTTGCCATCATTGTCGGGTGCAACGAAAAAAGCGCCACAGAGGACAGAGTACCTATCCTGTTGAATTCAGGAGTTGCCGAACTGACAAAGGCTCCGGTAGAAAACGGTACTTCGGCCACAGTCAGGATTGAAGGATGGGAAACCAACGCCGGAGTACCTGACTTTACAGCCACATCGACATGGCAGTCATCTGCCGCAGTAAAGGTACAGGACAATCCAGCCGCAATCACTCTTGTGCCTACGCAGTATTATCATGCTTCATCGGATTACGACACATACATCATGGGATGGTATCCTGTTGTCGAAGCAGCAAACGGAGTTCTCACCTTTAAAGGCGACGCTACCGAAGACATCATGGTTTCCAATACGGTTTTCGGGGACAAAGACGACCAGATTGACGAAGCCCTTACCTTCACTCACCTCACTTCGCAATTGAGATTCCTTGTAAAGAAAGACGGAACTGCCGATGAGGGCCTAACAATCAAATCAATCGTACTTAATGGAGCATCCGCCCCGCTCACAGTCACAATACCTGACGGCCTGGTAGAAAGCGTGCAGGAATTTGAAAACGGGCTCAATGTTCCCGACATAAAGGAAAGCGAAATACTTGCCGATGTCGCACAGGCAGGCGGAGCAGTCCTCATATCCCCTGTGGACAACAATACTGACATCACTTTGGATATAACCATCGGCCTTCCAGAAGGCGGAGAATATGTCTATGAAGATGTAGCATTCACAACCCTTGACGGCAAACTTGCAGCCGGCACCGCTTATGACATTACGATGACTTTCAAGCAGAAGGAAATCGTGCTTACCGCCAACATAGTTCCATGGAACGAGTCGGAGGGATCAGTTGACATATTTTAATAAAGGATAAAGACAGATATGAAAAAGATTCTTTTTGCATTACTTCCTGTCGCCGTTCTTTTCTCATGCACGGAAAGGGTGACAGGTTCGGACGACAACACTCCTGTACAGATTACGCTCAGCGCAGGGATGCCTGCTACCGGTGTCCAGGCAAAAGCCCCCGTTGAAAGCGATGATACATTTGTCGCTGCCGTAGCCGGATGGGTGACCTATGGCTCCAGCGTAAACTACGCTTCAGAGGAAACCTGGCTGTCGGTTACATCGGCTATTTCAGGCGACGCTTCACAGCAGGCCATCCAGCTCAATCCGCTCCGCTATTACGAACCGGACAACAACTACAGGACTTTCATGAAAGCATGGTATCCAGAGGGAGTCCTTTCCGATGGCGTTGTAACATTTTCCAACTTCGACGGCTCTGTTGACGCCATGCTTGCAGGCGAAATATCCGGTTCGAAACTCGACAACGAAAACAAAGTGCTTGTTTTCAACCACATGACGACGCAGATCAATTTCGTTGTCGTAAAAGACGAGTCTCTTGCAGCAGGAACCGCCCTGGAGTCGATAACCATCAAGGATGCCGCCATACCAACAGGCTTCGACCTCTCTACGGATAAAGTGATCTACTCACCTGTAACCAACGGCCTCAGTGTGAGAGGCATTGCTGAAAACCTCATCATCGGCACCAATCCGGAAGGAGACATTGCAGGAGAACCTGTCATGATTGAACCTTTTAAAGGAAACACGATGTTCCTTGATGTAAGGACATCTGCCGCTTTCTATGAAAACGTACAGGTGATAATCGATGAAGATGCAGACTTCCAGCCGGGCAAGGCATACACCATCACCCTGACATTTACTCAGGAAGACATCTCCCTTAAAGCATCTGTCACCGAATGGACACACGGCACAGGAAGCGGAATTGTAGAATAAAATCAGTAAACAAACATTAAAAACACAATAAAATGAAAAAATTGATTATTGCGGCTTTGGCCGTTGCAGCTGTTGCAGGCTGCCAGAAACAGGGAAACGTAGTTGAAGAACAGAGTACCCCTATCATCGTAAAGGCTGGTTTCAGCGTAACTGCAGACACTAAAGCCATCAATGCAGAGGGAACAGGCTTTGTACAGGGCGAAGATGTATTCCGTATCTGGGCATACGATGGCGTGGATGCCCCTGCCAATCTCTATGACAACATAGCCAACCATCAAGTTGACATGAAAGCAAACAACGAGTTCCATCTCAATGAGCCTAAATTCTATCCGGTAAACGGCAACAAACTTTACTTCTATGCCTATGCTCCTGCGGCAAATACCGTAAGCCAGGGTACAGGACTTGCTGACGCCACCGCCACATTTACTCTGAACGGCGGCCAGGACATCATTTATGCCAATGATGTGACCGGCTATGACAAGACAGGCGATGCTCAGCCAGATCTTGAATTCAACCACAAAATGACCTGCATTGAATTCCATGTAATTGCAGACGAAAACTTCGGTGACGGAATGTTGCTTAAGAACATATCTATCCTCAGCCAGCCGAACCAGGGTGTCATGAACGTGGTAGATGGCGACATTAATTTCAGCGGCAGCACGACATATTCAAACACCATTGCCGATGTTGAAATAGAAAAAACTGAAAAACTTGTCGCTACTGTCTATATTTCTCCTGAACAGACAAGCAACACCTTCCAGGTACAAGCCACTGCAAGCGAAACCGTCTTCCCGGCAGCAAATGTAACGCTCGTTCCTAAAGACGGAAAAACGGAAGGTGTAAAATATAAAGTTATCCTGACATTCAAAGCTAAGGAAATTATCCCTACAGCAAGCATCGTTCCGTGGGTTGATGGAGAAGATGTAAATGTTGATATCCAATAAAATATTCTGACATCTCCGGATAACCACGTTTTCGGCCGGAGGGGGTTGAACGTTCCCCTTCCGGCTGCCAGATAAAAACTTATAATTTTTACGCTATGAATCGTGTAATTAATATACGGAAAATCCTGTTTGCGGCAATCGCCTTCGGAATTGTGTCCGGATGTTCCGAAAAGCCTCTTGAAGAGAGGGAGCAGTTGCAGATAAGTGCTTCCGTTTCCTTTGCGCCGCGCAACGAAGTCGGCGGGGTCATAGACAATTCAATGATAGAAAACCTCGATTTCAGTTTTCTCAGGGCCGAAATAGGCAGAAGAAGTATTGAATACCAACCGGATGTCATTAGCGCTTCGTGCATATTTCCTGATGGTGAAAGCGAAGAAGCCACTGTTATTTTCAGCCCGAAACAATACTACAAACCCGACGGGAGTTATTCAATGATGGAAGGCTGGTATCCTGCAGGCACTTATAACAGTGAAAGCATGGAAGTTTCAATACCTTTTGACGGGAATGTCGATATAATCGCTTCACAATTCCTGATAGGCAATTACGAGGATCGCGCAATAGATGATCTCTTCATATTCAACCATCAGTTGACGCAGTTGCAACTGGAGGTCATCGCCGAGTCTGAACTTGCCGCACAGAAATGGGGAAAAGTGACCTCAATCACGATGACGGGAGAAAGCGACACATATATAAATGTACTTCCAGAAAATGAAAGTCAAGCAGAAGAAGGAGTTTATGCCGATTTCGATGGAACTTCAGACCATGCGGTGACTCTTCCGTCCGAAGAGATTGAAATCCCTTATGAAAAAGCCGCACCGGCAGGAATGCTCATGGTTGAACCTCGAACTATCGGCACACGGTCATCGATGACATTTCTTATTGAAACCACGGGAAACGGTACCACGGAAGTCGTAATTGACGCCGAAGAATTTAACGGCGAGAAGTTCCCGGCTGGTACGGCAAGAAAAGTCACCCTCCGTTTCCTGCAAGGAACCATTGAAATCATCGTATATGCAGACCCGGTGCCGTGGGACACTCCGGAAACAGTAGAACACAACATCGGTGAAAACCAGGCGTATGTCAGGAAGGGCGAAAACTACATAGTAACCAAGAATATGTTCGGCAATGCCGCCGGATGGAATGTCAGATCGGAAGAATGGACTGCTGAAACCGATTATTCTTCCGAAGACATGGACTCTGTTCCAGCCGTGCTTGAAGTATATACGGAGGATTCCGGAAATATGTCTCATTCCGAAGCCGTATCGACCTGCTCGGATCTCGGTGAAGGATGGAGACTTCCTTGCCGGATGGAACTGCAACTGATTGCTGCCTATAAAGATCAATTGGACAAACCTGCCAAAGACGGCAGCGTGCATACTCCGGAGGGGGCGTATTGGTCGGCAACGGTTGACGGCTCCGGCAATGCGTTCTATGTTGACATGTCGGACATCTCCTCTGCTCCAGAGACAGTTACAGCCGCTTATAATGTGCGCTGCGTTAGGGATATTGTAATGGAATAATAGATTAACAGCCATGAAAATAATATTTAGAATACTCATATTCGGACTTTGTATGACTGTTCTCTCATGCGTGAAAGAACCGGCATCCGATATGAAGAAAAACATGTCAAGCATCATATTGGCTCCTGACTTTGTCCGCAACATAGAAGTAAAGGGAGTTTCCAGGCCGAACGGCTACGAAAACACCATCAACAATATATGGGTGATTCCGTTCGACGCTTCGGGCAATGTGCTGCAGGACAACGGGGCAAGCATGGCCCAGTATTTCATGGGGGATCAGATTACTCCCCTTGAAGACGGGAAGTACTCAATAGAAGTATTGCTCGGCTCACCTGCCGAAGTATATTTCGTAGCCAACACAGGAAATCCCTCTCTGTTCTCCGCGACAAGCGTAAATAAGGATTTCGTCAAAACGAGGTCGATCGCCATTGCAAGCGAAGGGGAACTTGTACCTCAGGGAACAGGCATCATCATGTCCGGAAACTGGGTGTCAAACGGCACTTCGGTCATCAGCGAAATACCGATGAAACGCGCCCTTGCAAAAGTGACCCTCAATCTCCGCACCGGAGACAAAGTTGCAGCGAACGAAGAGGCTTTCGCCGTGCAGAGCGTACAGATGATGAACGTACCGAATATCCAGTATTATTTCCGCGAAACGGATGAACTTGTCCCCGGCAACGGAATACCCGCATATCCTGAAATAAACGACGCCCTTGTTCCGTTCGACTACACAGCAATCGAAACCGAAGACACTCCTCTTACGACCCTGTGGCCTGAACTGCAATGGATGTCAACCACAGCTTCCGGAAAGTCAGGAAGACTGGTTCCGCAATCAGGAGTTACTGCCGACAATTTCTGGTGGTATCTGCCTGAAAACGGACGTGGCACGGGAACGGCTTCCGACCAGCGTTACAAAAGCGCAGAAGAATACATGCCTTCAGGACAGGCCGGATATTGCACCTTTATCCGAATTAAAGGTTATTACAAGAGCGGGGAACTTGCCACGGAAGTCACTTATGATGTCTATCTTGGAGAAGACAACACCTCGGACTACAATATCATAAGGAATACCAACTATACCGTCACAGTTACAATCGAAGGCATAGACAGGATGGATACCCGAATCAATGCAGATCTTGAGGACGGGGGCTTTGAATCCATAAACTATATAGATTATACGGACAATGCCTCTCCGTGGATCGTGGTCGCCGCTGAAAACAAGGATCAGGTCGCTTCAACCAACATGACTTTGCCGGAAGGCTGGCGCGTTCCTACCAAAAAGGACATGATGCTGGAATATGTCTATACGGCTGTGACCAACAGTTCTGCATTCGATGGAGGATTTTTCTGGCTGAATGAAACGAAAAGCGACGATCCAACGATCAGATGGTTCATCGCCATAGGTATAGGCGAGATAGTGCTGGCCAAAGAAGACGCTTCGTATTTTTTAAGGGGAGTCAAAGATGTCAGCACAGGTTTCAGATATCCTTATGTCCAAGGAGGAAAGGGAGGCAGCAACATCATAGTCTCACGTGACGCAAACGGCGGAGTAAGAGAAGAATATGTCAGGACGAGCCGCACTACTACCGTTAACGGGAGCGAATGGGACTGGTGGGTTCAAGGCACTCCGCATCACACTGAAATACGGGCTTCAAACATAGTATCAGCAAAATTCGAGGTCGGTACAAAAGCAATCGACCTTGATTTCCAGCGACGTGTGACATGGGACGATGCGGCAGAGTACTGCTCGGATCAAGGCAAAGGCTGGAGGCTGCCTACGCAGCGCGAACTCATGCTGATGTTCGTAATGAACGATTACCTTGAAGACGGCCTCCTGCCGAGCACCAACGATGTATATCCGGGAGAAGGCGAGACAATGAACCATGTATTCTACTGGTCCGGAACTGAAGACAATTCAAGTACCGACTCTGCCAATACCGCATGGAGCGTCTGCTTCTGCAATGGAGACGATGTAGAACACAGCGGAATTAACGGAAAGGTAGAAGGTTATATGAAAACCGGAACCAATTACGTAAGGTGCGTAAGGGACATATACTGAAACTGAATACCGGCAATAATAAATGGAATGGTTTTAATCAAGGCCGTGTCAGATAATGAATTGGCACGGCCTTGATGTATTCTATGGCATGACAAGCCTGATATTGTGAAGTCTTCCGTCCGTATGGGGTGAAGCAGTATCTCCGGGAAGAATCGTAATGCGGAAATCCCCTCCCTCCGTCAGATTCCGGCATTCCGGCAGAGTGAAAGTATCCACATAAAGTTCCTGTTCTTCAGCAATGGCCAGAGAGGCATTAAGGACATTCTCAAACCTGTTGTAAGAACGCAGCATGATCTGGTTTTCACCCTCGGAAAGATGAACTACGACTTTTTCAGTCATTTCCGCGCAACGGTACGGATTCAGATGTTTTGCCGTCTGGCGGCCGTTTACAAAGAATTCCATTCCATTGCCGGCCGTCACGTCAAGAACCATATCCTGTTCTTTATCGGAAACAATATTCCATACAATACGGCAATTGTCAAAAGGATGCGATTTTACGGATATCTTCTCACCGTCCGACATTGCATTCCAGCCTTTAAAATCGTCAACAATCCCAACGGTATCGGGCGTATCAAATGAAGAAGCCCGGTAAAACTGCATGTATCTGCCCGTCACCGAACAGCCGACCGGGTCGAGCGGCAGCGACGAAGTTCCCTCCAGTGTTATGACATCCGAATACATTACTGCATCGTCATCAGAAGCCTGGGCTGAAAATTCCAGCATCAACTTACGGCCGTTTTCACCCGAAGTATGCACGATTTGCACTTTGTCAATATTCTCAGCTAAAGAAACATCCCATGAATACGCCACTGTACTGCGGTAATTGCTGTAATAGTCAAAACAGGAATAACTGTAATCCGGCATGGCGTTTCCTGCATCGAGCATTGAAGAAGACGACAATGCTTCACCCGGAATCTCTACCGGAATTACGGGGCGGCTGAAATCAGCCCTTATTACAGGCACTGTCCCGCACAATGACACAGTATCGGCCTGCGGATATTCCGGGACAAAGACAGCATAGTCGCCTTCCATGCGCGCCGCGACATTGCATGACACGAGGTTACGGCCCGGCATATAGAGCCTGATTTCACCGTCGGCAGGTTTTTCCCCTGTCAGAATCAGATTGAGGCGGTTGTTTTTGCATGTAACCTCCCCCCATTCGAAATCCTCACGGAAAGGGGAAGGATCGGTGCCATAGACCGCATCGCCGTTTTCCTCCAGCCACTCTCCTATCATAAGAAGCACATCCCTCTCGAACGGGACGACAGAACCGTCACCGGCGGGGCCTATGTTCAATAGAAAATTTCCGCCGTGCGCTACTACCTCGACAAGACGCGAAAGTTTTTCAAAAGCCTTGTCCGCGACACTCCCCCTCTGCTGCCACGAACGGTATCCCCATGTTTCGTTGAACATTGAAGCCGAACTCTGCCAGGGAGCATGGAGGGCACCGTCGGGATAACGGTTGTCTCCCATGACGGCAAAATCATAATAATCATTACCTATCCGGCCGCTTACCATGCAGTGCGGCTGCAAGGAATGCACAAGTTCGTACAGTTCCCGGCTTTGCTGCGGAGTCTGCGACCCCATGTCGAACCAGAGTTCCGAAACGGGGCCGTAATTTGTGAGAAGTTCCCTGATCTGGGCCTTATTGTATTCATGGTGCCGGGGAGTCACGAAATCGGCATTGTGGCTTGAAATCGGATAACCGTACGGATAATGCCAGTCTATAATGGAAAAATAAAGTCCGAACCTCATTCCCGCCCTCGCGCATGCATCGGAAAGTTCCCTGACGAAATCCCTTCCGCACGGAGAAGCGTCAACCGAATTGAAATCCGTAGTCTCCGTATCAAACATGCAGAAACCGTCATGGTGCTTTGAGGTGAAAACTATTGATTTCATTCCTGCCCGGCACGCAAGGGACACTATACTGTCGGCATCGAAAGCGACCGGATCCAGGTCGTCGGCGACCAATGCATACCAGTCGCTGAAAATTCCGGCAAAAGACTGTATCTGTTCGCTGTATCCGCGTGTCACTGGTTCTCCTTCCCACACGCCTCCGAGCACCGAATAAAGCCCGAAATGTATGAACATGGAATATTTTCCATCCTGCCACTCTTCGTCGGGAGATATTGCCACCGGCCCGACCGATTGCACGGATGCCTGTCCGCAACCTGTCAGAAAACATGAATATATGGCAATTGACGCCGATACGCATAATGCATAAAACTTCTTCATAAAAACATTTTTTCGCGAAGATAGGGAAAATCGGTATATTTGTTCCGGCAAATAAGCCGAACAGCCCCGAAAATACAAGCATGAAGATATATTTCAGCATTAATTTCTCGACTAATGCAGGGGACAGAATGTTCCTTGTGCTGCAATCCTCCATTTACGGTCCCGGCGAAACTGAAATGACATCCACGGCAGCCGGGGAATGGGAAACAGCCGTCAAGGCTTCAAGAGGAGAAGAAATCAGTTTTCATTTCATAATAAAATGCGCTTCAGGCCTGAAAATGCACGAAGCCGGAAAACCGCGCCGCCTGATTGCCGGCCATGAAGACATCTTCATCCATTGTTCGTGGCAGGGCTACGATTTGTCCGCGCCGCTGCTCACGTCCGCTTTCACGGAAATATTTTTCCCGCACCGGAACGAAACGCCGCGACTGGAAGAGATGCACGGCCATGCTGTCATCATAGTAACGGCACCCGCCATAAAGCCGGAAGAGAGCATCCTGATATGCGGAGAAAACGACAGCCTCGGAAAATGGGATATTTCCAGGGCATTGGAAATGACTCCATGTTCCGGAGCAAGATGGGCCGCTTCAATACCCCTTGAAAGCCGTACAGACAGGCTGGTTTTCAAATTCGTGTCAAGACACAGGGACGGCGGGATTCTCTGGGAAGAAGGGGACGACAGAGTACTTGAAGCAGAGGCGCGGCATGTATATGAATACTCGTCAACCGCTTTAAGGAGGGCAATGCCGCGTTTCTCAGGCACCGCCGTACCGGTATTCTCGCTCAGGACGGAAGACGGATACGGAATCGGGGATTTTTCCTGCATGAAACCGATGACCGACTGGCTTCACGACACAGGCCAGCATATTTTGCAGATTCTTCCTGTCAACGATACGATTGCCACGTTTACCTGGTCGGACTCATATCCGTACAATGCCATATCTTCCGTAGCCCTCAATCCGATTTATCTCAATCCTTCGCTCGTAGGCGACATTTCGGACATTCCGGAAGCCGGAATACTGGAACAGCGCCGTAAAACGCTCAATGCTTCGGAGTTTGTTGAATTTGAAGAGGCAATCGCATTGAAAAACGATTATATCCGCCTGCTTTTCAAGAAGTTCTCGGAAAAGACATTCAAGTGCCGGGAGTTTGAAGAATACCGAGAGTCAAACAAAGAATGGCTTCTGCCTTATTCGGCCTTCTGCGCGCTCAGGGATGAATACGGGACTGCCGATTTCCATAAATGGGGCGAATGGTCGGAATATACCGACGGACTTGCAAACAGGCTGTTCTCCGACGAAAGATTCCGTGGGAGGATGCTGATTAGCATCTTCACCCAATACCATCTGCACCTCCAACTCTCGGAAGCCGTTTCATACGCCGCATCAAAAGGCATAGCCGTCATGGGCGACATCCCTATAGGCATAAGCCCTTGCAGCGTAGAGGCATGGACAATGCCGGAATCCTTCAACATGGGATTTTCAGCCGGGGCCCCGCCGGATTATTTTTCCAAAGACGGCCAGAACTGGGGGTTCCCGACATACAATTGGGAAAAAATGGCCGAAGACGGCTATTCGTGGTGGAAGTTCAGGCTAAGAAAAATGGCCTCCTATTTCTCGATGTACCGTATTGACCATATACTTGGCTTCTTCCGTATCTGGGAAATACCGCGCGGCATAATTTCCGGAATGTACGGGCATTTCTACCCTGCCCTTCCGTACAGCATAGAAGAACTGTCTTCTCACGGTTTCCGCATCGGGGACGACAGACTAAACGAACTTTTCATGGAGGATCCGCGCGCAGCCGGCACGTACCATCCTTTCATCAACGGGCCGGACACAGAATCGTTCAAAACACTCGACAAAGCAGGACAGGCGGCATATCTGCAACTGCATGACGATTTTTTCTACCACCGCCACAACAGTTTCTGGAAAAACGGCGCAATGCTGAAATTGTCCGAACTGGTTGCCGCAACAGACATGACCGCATGCGCCGAAGACCTGGGAATGATTCCCGCATGCGTGCCCGAAGTGCTTGACAACCTTAAAATAGCCACTCTTGAGATACAGCGCATGCCTAAAACGCCTTTCACTGAGTTTGCCGACCCGGCATCATATCCTTACCTGAGTGTCTGCAGCACAGGCACGCACGATGTATCCACGCTGCGGGGCTGGTGGGAAGAAGACCGGGAAAGGACACAGCGCTACTACTCGGAAACGCTTCACATGGAAGGGGAAGCACCGGAAAGATGCACGCCTGAAATCTGCCGCGCCGTACTGGCGGCACACCTCCGGAGTCCTTCGGCATTCGCAATCTTCCCCATACAGGACTGGCTCGCAATGTCGCACGTGCAAGACTCCGCACCGTCCCCGGCAGAAGAACAGATCAACAATCCTGCAGATTCCCGGCACCACTGGAAATACCGCATGCCCGTATCAATTGAAAGACTTGACGGAAGCGACGAAGGAAAAACCCTTGCCGGAGAAATAAGAAGGCTCACAAAAGAGTCGGGCAGATAACCGGAATCCTGATACAGCAATAAAAAAGCCTCGGAATGAATGTTCCAAGGCCATTTTAACTTACTTTCAAATTATGAAACGAACAACTATTATAGTCTGAATTATTTCTTCTTGTTGCTGTATCTCTGATAGAACTTATCAACACGTCCGGCTGTATCGACGAGTTTCATCTTACCTGTATAGAACGGGTGGGATGTGTTGGAAATTTCAAGTTTGACTACAGGATACTCCACTCCATCAATTTCGATGGTCTCCTTGGTATTCGCGCACGAACGTGTAATGAACACGTAATCGTTCGACATATCCTTGAAAGCGACAAGGCGGTAGCTTTCGGGATGAATCTCTTTTCTCATTGCTTTTCTTTATTAACGTTAATACTCTAAAAACGGAGCGCAAAGTTACGCATAATTTTCAATTCTACAAATAAAATCAAAATTATTTGACCCTAAACAACTGGTCTTCCTCATAAAGCAGGAATTTTCTTGCCTTGCGTATCCATTTTTGCTCCTGATCCCTAATATGTTCTTTAACATCAGACCATTCTATTTCCCCGGTCACATACCCGTACAGCACCTCGTCATCCAAAAGGTCTATAAGGGTACGGTCGTCGAAACCAAGGGTATCGTCATCGTTTATGATTGAAAATTCTTCGCAGTTGCGGTAAACGAAATTCATCAACTGCAACGTATGGGCAAGAGCATGGTACTCGGCACCCGGTTCAAGGATTATCTGATAACCGAAACACTGTTTCCCTGCATACTCCCCCACGGATGGCTGGAAACGGCATGGCCTCAATGTGGCACCGTCCGCCGCCGGAGGCATCTTGTAACTGTCATGCAGGCTTTCCATGAAGGGAGCCCCGAATATCTCATAGGGGCGCGTAGTGCCTATGCCCGGCGTCACATTGGTACCGGACCACAGCGCACTGCCGGGATAAAGCCCGCATGTAAAATACCCGGGCATGTCGGCTGCAATCGGTATCGTCCAGGGAAGAAGTTCCTTGTTGGAAGGCGTGGCATTTACAGAAATCACGTGCAGCGGGAATTTCGCATTCAAGTCATTATGCACGAGCGAAGCCACTTCGCCTACAGTCAGCCCGTGCCTGTGAACGAGTTTGAACATGGCTTCCGACATGGTGCCCTCGACCTGCCTTCCGGCAGGATTCACATGATCGACGATGAAAACCGGAATATCGATTTTTTCATCTGCCATCACGGAAAACAGTTCCAGAAGATCGTTGGTATATGCAAAATAACGCGCCCCTCCTCCCTGAATCTCGACAATCAGCGAATCTATTTCACGCAATTGTTCCAAAGGCACATAAATATGACTCTCCATATTGGAAAATTCCGGAGTGGACGGAGAGAAGACATGTTTCAGGCATCCGCGCTTCGCAAATGTCTCATAAAGGTACTCCCCCCTTTCAGGATGCCAGCAGTTAGGCGTACAGAACACCCCTACCCGACCTTTACGAAGGGCCAGGTCTTCCTGTTCGAATATCGGCGTAGTCCTGAATGAAAACATCTTATCCGAGAATTGAATCGGCCAGCATGACTATCTCATCCGCTATTGCATCCGCTTCGGAAGATGTCGGCGCTTCGGCATAAACCCTGATTATCGGTTCTGTATTGGACTTGCGCAGATGCACCCATTTCTTCTCGGTATCGAAGTCTATCTTCACACCGTCTATGTCGGTGATCCTCTTGTCGGAATATCGCTTCTTTATCGCAGCAAGCACCGCATCGACTTTTGCCGGATCGTTTAGTTCTATACGGTGTTTCTCTATAAAATAACGCGGTAGCCTGTCTCTTACGGCGGACACCTTTACTATCCCTTTCGGGTTCATGCATTCCGCAGGAACATCTTTATAAATCTCTTTATAACGTGCCAGATAACTTAAGAAAAGTGCGGCACCGACAAGGGCGTCACGGCCATAATGTACTTCGGGGAAAATCACGCCTCCGTTTCCTTCGCCGCCGATTACGGCTCCAGTGCGCCTCATTTCGGCAGTGACATTGACTTCACCCACGGCGGAAGCCGTATAAGTGCCTCCGCGGGCCTCGGTGACGTCTTTCAGGGCACGGGACGACGAGAGGTTGGAAACAGTGGCCCTCCTGTTCCCTATAGGGTGAGACGGGCGGATCCGTTCAAGGCTGGCCAGCACGTAATCCGACACTGCAACCAATGTATATTCCTCGCCGAAAGGGCTGCCGTCTTCGCACATAAGGGCTATCCTGTCAACATCAGGATCCACGGAAACCCCAAAATCGGCCCCCGAAGACGCTGTAATCTCGGAAAGTTCCGTAAGGTTCGTAGGAAGAGGCTCCGGATTGTGGGCGAAATTGCCGGTAGGCTCGCAGTTGATTTTCACACATTCTACACCGAGTCTTTCAAAAAGCATGGGCATTATGATTCCTCCGACCGAGTTAACGGCATCAAGGGCTACTTTGAAATGCGCCTTCCTTATTGCTTCAACATCCACATACGGGCATGAGACTACCGCATCGACATGTTTATCGGCAAAATCCTTTGTCACCACCTTGCCGAGGGAATCGACTCCTTCAAAAGAGAATTCCCCTTTTTCAGCGCAATCAAGCAGTTCGGCTCCTTCACGGGCGTCCAGGAATTCCCCTTTTTCATTCAAGAGTTTAAGGGCGTTCCATTGACGCGGATTATGGGAAGCCGTTATGATAATTCCGCCTTCCGCCTTTTCAAGTATCACAGCCATTTCAGTAGTCGGAGTAGAGGCAAGTCCCGCCTTTATGACATCCGTTCCGCATGCCACCAGAGTACCACAGACCAGTTCCTCGACCATCTCGCCGGATAGTCGCGCATCGCGACCGACCACGACGCGGCATTTCCTGCCGGGATAAAGGTTTTTCAACCTTACGCAATAAGCAGAAACGAATTTCACTATATCGACCGGGGTAAGAGCCTCTCCCGGGTTTCCTCCGATGGTTCCGCGAATTCCGGAAATAGATTTTATCAGACTCATGTGATTACAATTTTATATCGGCAAATATACGCCAAAAAAAGATATTTACGAATAATTTGCTATTTTTGCGCCCGTTTTCGAAAAGAAAAAAAACGATAAGATGAAAGGCGTTTATACAATACTTTTGCTCATAGTATCCAATATCTTCATGACTTTCGCATGGTACGGCCACCTGAAACTGCAGGAGATGAAGATAACCACGGACTGGAAACTGTGGATGGTAATATTGTTTTCATGGGGGATAGCCCTCTTTGAATACTGCGCGCAAGTCCCTGCCAACAGGATTGGCTTCATTGACAACGGCGGCCCTTTCACGCTCATGCAACTTAAGGTGATTCAGGAAGTAATCACACTTACCATCTTCACCCTTTTTGCACTTTTCATATTTAAAGGGCAGACGCTGCAATGGAACCACATTGCAGCATTCGCCTGCCTCGTACTGGCCGTCTATTTCGTCTTTATGAAATAATCGCCTTCTTCCGACAGCCTTTTCTGGAGTTCTGAAACCGGGACTTCCGCCGAATCGAACTCGATAACGGCAACAGGCGGTTCCAGGGTTACTGCAGCATGTACGCCCGGTATTGAATTGAGCGCATTTTCAACATGCCGGCGGCAATTCATGCACATCATGCCGCTGATTTCATACTCTTTTTTCATTTTCATTCCTCCTTCTATATTTTCTTTTTCAACAATTACATCATTGTTTTCCCCTGATTCATTTCTCCACAGCCTCCTCAATCCGAGCCTAAGACTGTTTGCCACCACGCTCACGCTGCTGAATGCCATAGCCGCCCCGGCTATCATCGGGTTGAGCAGAAAACCGTTCAAGGGATAAAGCGCGCCTGCGGCAACGGGCACTCCGATAAGATTATATATGAATGCCCAGAAAAGATTTTCCCGTATTGTACGTACTGTCATGGAAGATATCCTGATTGCATCCGGGATTTTCCTCAGGTCGGACGAGACTATTGTCATTCCGGCCACATCCATCGCTATGTCGCTTCCTCCGCCCATGGCTATGCTCAAATCCGCCTGAGCAAGGGCGGCACTGTCGTTTATTCCGTCACCGACCATTGCCACCACCTTGCCTGAAGCATGCAGTTCCTTCACATAGGCGCTCTTTTCATCAGGCATCACTCCGGCCTTGTATTTTGTTATGCCGCAAACGGATGCTATATAAGCGGCGCTTCCCTGGGAGTCTCCGGTAAGCATGTGTACTTCTATCCCCATCCTGCGCAATTTGGCTATGGCTTCAACCGACGTATCCTTAACCTTGTCCGCAATGCCGAGCAAGGCCAGGACGCCGGACTTCCTGCACGCGAACCATATCACGCTTTTAGCCTGCGAAGCAAGCATGGACGACCGTTCGTCCAGCATGTCAGGCACCGTCATTCCGGCTTCTTCCATCATAGTCCTGCTGCCTACAAAGTACTCATCTCCCGAACATACGCCACGGACGCCCCTGCCGGGCACGGCCTCAAAGCCCTCCACTTCCGCAACGGATGCTTCAAAATACGATGCGACAGCCTCGGCCAGAGGATGTTCCGACAGGGATTCCAGGGACTTGAGAACCGTCACGTACCGTTCGCGGTCTCCCTGCCCGGCTACTTCCTCATTCCAGAAAACATCCGTCACTTCAGGATGCCCCTCGGTAATCGTACCGGTCTTGTCAAGCACCACTGCATCCACCTTTTTGGCCATCTCTATGCTGCCGGCGTCCTTTACAAGTATGCCGTTGCGCGCCGCCTTGCCGACGCCTACCATTATGGCCGTCGGGGTCGCAAGACCGAGTGCGCACGGACAGGCGATTACCAGTACTGTCACGAATGCAAGCAGTGCATGGGTAACACCATCCTGAGTATCTGCGACAATCCATATTGCGGCCGAAAGAATGGCGATGCCGATGATTACCGGAACAAAAACAGAGGCTATCCTGTCAACGAGTTTCTGCACCGGGGCCTTGCTTCCCTGGGCTTCCCGTACAAGAGCGATGATGCGCGCCAGCAAAGTGGTTTCGCCTATTTTTTCCGCTACGAAATTCAATGAACCGTGCCTGTTGACGCTTCCTGCATAGACTTTTTCACCCGGGAATTTGTGAGAAGGAAGCGGCTCGCCGTTAAGCATGCTTTCGTCCACATACGAATCTCCCTTGACAACCGTTCCGTCAACAGCCACTCGCTCTCCGGGCTTCACGACGACCACGTCCCCAATGTTTACACGCTCCAGCGGCACATTGACGACAGACGAGCCGTCCACAAGAATGCTTACTTCATCAGGCTGAAGGCCCATGAGTTCCCTTATCGCGGACGAGGCTTTGCCTTTCGCCCTCTCTTCCAGCCATCGCCCGAGAAGTATGAAAGAGACGACCATGCTCGACGCCTCGAAATAAAGATGCGGTTCGACTCCTTTTTCTATCCAGAATTCCGGAAAGAACAGATTGAAAACGCTGAAAACATACGCTACAGCCGTACTCGTCGCGACAAGCGTATCCATGTTCGACGAAAAATGCCTCAGCAGCCTTAAGGCGCTTGCATATATTCCCCGCGCCGGCCATGCGAGAACCGCGGTCGTCAGCGCAAGCATTATGTATCCGGCATAAGGCATGTCGGGAAAAAACATCGAAATGACAGAAACAGGAATTGAAAACGCCATTGAAAACACGAGTTTCCGCTTGAGGGAGCGCATCTTTGAAGCATGCTCCCTTTCAAGGCTGTCCTCTTTCATGTTTTCTTTTTCGATTATCAGATCATACCCGGCAGCGACTACGGACTGCTTCAAGGACAGCGGGCTGCAAACTTCAGGGTCGTATTCCACCGTAGCGGTATTCGACGCCAGATTCACAAAAGTATTTTTCACACCTTCGCATCTGCTCAAAGCCTTGTCAACCCTCGCGGCACAGGCCGCACAGGTCATATCCGTTACCGGAAAATTTTCCTTGACTGATTTCCCCATCTTCAACTAATGTTTGTCAACCGATGCAAAATTACTCACTAAAATTTGCAATCATACTGCAAAACGGGATTTTCACACAACAAAATGATTCGATTATCGTATAAAATGATTAAAAATCCGCATAAAAATTTGGATTGTCGGCCAAAACGCCTATCTTTGCAGTCCCAAAACCTAAGGGAACATTTGGTGGATTCGTATAACGGTTAGTACTCAAGATTCTCAATCTTGCAATAGGGGTTCGATTCCCCTATCCACTACCAAAAAGGGCAGCCCGTCGAAGGCTGTCCTTCATGTTTCCGGATGCGGCACTACCACGCCTCCGTATTTTTCAATATAACCATACAGCATTTTGTAAAACGGATGAGAACACATCGTGCGGCTGTCTCCTATTATCACCAGTTTGTACCGGGCACGTGTCATCGCTACGTTCATCCGCCTCAATTCGTGCAGGAAGCCGATCTTTCCCTTCGGGTTTGAACGCACAAGGCTTATGATGATGACATCTCTCTCCTGCCCCTGGAACCCATCGACTGTATTGATGGAAACCGAACGGCGTATGTTTTTCAGAAAACGGCTGCGTGAAGCAAGTTTTCTCAGACATGCCACCTGTGCCTTGTAAGGGGATATCAGCCCGAAATCCACATGTTCAGAACGGATTCTGTCCGCTCCTAAAGGGACAGCATAGTTTTTCAGAACCGAAATTGCAAAACCGGCCTCTCCATTATTGACACGGCCCGTACCGTCAGATGTCACCTGTTCGGCAAAGCCGCACTCGCAAGTATCTATCCAAAGCATCGGCAATCCGAATGAAGAAGTATCCCTGGCGGCAATCCGGGGAGCCGCCGCAAGCCTGCCGTCATAAAAGAAAAACGAACTGAAACGCATTATTGTCTCATTCATGCGGTACTGTACGGTAAGCAGGCTTACGCACTCGGGCTTGTTTTCAACGACATGTTCCATCAGCGTCCTGCCAAGGCCGGCATCGAGGGCTTCTGTGTTCTTGACCGTAGGAGGCAACTGGCAGTGATCGCCGGCGAACACCACTCTGTCCGCCTTATTGATGGCAATCCAGGAAGCGGCTTCAAGAGCCTGGGCCGCCTCATCGATGAACAGGGTGCTGTAACGCCTGTTGAACAACAACCCGGACGCCGCACCCGCAAGCGTGCATGCGACGACACGGGCAGAGTCGAACACATTGTCGGAAATCACATGTTCAAGTTCATCCGCCTTGTTGCGCAATTCCCTTATCCGTGCGGACAGTTCCCTGCGGTTTCCTTTTCCGGATTTCAAGGCTGCCGAGCATTCTCTAATGGCACGGCGCACATTCCAGAGCAACGGATAATCCGGATGTTCTTCAAAACGCCTTTCGAAAGTACTGCCCATTACTTTGTCATCGATTCTTGCAGGATTGCCCAAACGGAGTACGGGCACTCCGCGCTCAATGAGTTTCAGGCACATCCAGTCAACGGCGGCGTTGCTCTGGGCGCAAACCATGACCTGGTTTTCTCTGAAAAGTGTTTCAAATACGGCTTCGACAAGAGTCGTGGTTTTTCCAGTACCGGGAGGCCCGTGGACTACAGCGACATCTTTACTGCACAAGATTGAATTGACGGCGTCTTCCTGAGATTTGTTCAACCATGAAAACGACTGGCGGGCAGACGGACACCTTTTTTCTGCAGGCATGTCCCCGAGCAATATCTCCCTCAATTGCGCAAGCCTGTCGCCTTTTGCAGACATGACCCGATCCAATGCAGCGAACATCAGCCGGTAAGTAGTCTCGTCAAAAGCGAGTTGGACACCGACGGCCTTTTCGGAGCGCAAACGGGAAACCGCAAGTTCTCCGGGAACGGCGACCGACATCGTATCCCCGTCCACCATATTTACCGTACATGCATAATTGAAAAAGACCACCTTGCCGTCCCCGTCAATAAAAAAGAACTTTACCGGACATCCATACTCGAACCGGCATTCATCCTCTCCCTCGCCATCATTATGCGCCGGCCGCGATACGACAAGCACATACTGGTTCAAAGAGTTGTAATAACTGCGTCCGAGTTCCAACGGATACCAGCAAAGTCCTCTTGACAGACGGACGGAAAGGGGCATCTTCCCCATTTCCGCCTCATTTTCCGCCAAATCATAACGGTATTCCTTCATCAGAAGGTCTTTGTGCCTCTGCAAATGCGCAATTGAAATCATTTCTTGTTTGAAAGCACAATCTGACCGTCCTTTACATCAACCATTACAGTCATTTCCTTGGTTATCTTGCCTTCAAGAATATCTTTGGCAAGCTGATTGACAAGTTCCCTTTGGAACAGCCTTTTTATAGGACGGGCCCCGTATGCAGGATCATATCCTTTGGAACTCATGTAATCTGCGAACCGTTCGGTAAAATCTATGCTTACCCCGCTGTGTTCAAGACGGGCGGCAAGTTCCTTCATCTGGATGCCGAGAATCGATTTTATGTCTTCCCTTGACAACGGACGGAACATTATGATTTCATCGATACGGTTAAGGAATTCCGGCCTTACTGTCTGCTTCAGCACGTCCAGTACTTTGGACTTGCATTCGGCAAGCATGGATTCACGCCCTGCAGCATCTGAAGGGAGGCGGCCTATGTAGTCCTGCACTATCTCGGCACCGACATTCGAAGTCATAATCAGAATAGTATTCTTGAAATCGACTGTACGGCCTTTGTTGTCGGTCAGACGGCCATCGTCCAGGACTTGCAACAATATGTTGAACACATCCGGATGAGCCTTTTCTATTTCATCGAGCAGGATTACCGAATAGGGCTTGCGCCTTACCGCCTCGGTCAACTGGCCGCCTTCGTCATATCCGACATATCCCGGAGGCGCTCCCACAAGACGGCTCACTGAATGCCGCTCCTGGTATTCGGACATATCGATTCGCGTAATCAAGTTCTCATCGTTGAACAGGAATTCGGCAAGCGCTTTCGCCAGTTCGGTCTTGCCGACACCGGTCGTACCCATGAAGAGGAAAGAACCTATCGGCCTCTTCTCATTCTGCAATCCTGCACGGCTTCTCCTCACTGCATCCGAAACGGCTTTGATTGCCTCATCCTGCCCTACAACCCTCTTATGAAGTTCGTCTTCCATGCGGAGAAGTTTTTCCTTTTCGCTTTCAAGCATCCTTTTGACAGGTATCCCCGTCCACTTGGCCACGACTTCGGCTATATCTTCAGGAGTAACCGACTCATTGATAAGAGGATGCTCGTCAGCGGCGATTTCAGCGCTTATTTCGTCTATGCGCCTCTGGGTTTCAGCCATCTTGCCGTAACGTATTTCTGCGACCTTCCCGTAATCACCGCTCCTTTCCGCCGCTGCGGCAGAAATCTTGAAGTTTTCCATGTCCTGGCGTTTCTGCTGAAGTTCGGACAATCGGGATTTTTCTTTCTCCCATTGTTTCATCAGGACATCCCTTTCGGCAGAAGCAGCCTTGATTGCATCCTTTATCTGTTCTACTTTCAATGAAGAACCGTCGCGTTTTACGGCTTCGCGTTCTATTTCCAACTGACGTATCTTCCTGTTGAGTTCGTCGATGGATTCAGGCACCGAATTCATCTCAAGCCTCAATTTGGAAGCCGCCTCATCCACAAGGTCGATGGCTTTGTCCGGCAGGAACCTGTTGGTGATGTACCTGTGCGACAACTCGACTGCCGCTATTATGGCGTCATCGTCAATATGGACTTTATGGTGGTTTTCATACCTCTCTTTCAGACCTCTCAGTATTGAAACGGACTCAGCCGGCGTAGGCTCGTCAACCATTACCATCTGGAAACGCCTTTCAAGAGCCTTGTCTGTTTCAAAATATTTCTGATATTCGTCCAGAGTGGTGGAGCCTATGGCCCTGAGTTCGCCTCTCGCCAGTGCAGGTTTCAGGATATTTGCGGCATCCATCGCACCGGAAGAACGCCCGGCACCCACCAGAGTGTGGATTTCATCTATGAAAAGTATGATTTCCCCGTCGCTGTCGATTACGGCCTTTACTACGCCTTTGAGTCGTTCTTCGAATTCGCCCTGGTATTTCGCCCCGGCAATCAGAGCGCCCATATCAAGCGAATACAGCCTTTTTGTCTTAAGGTTTTCCGGAACATCCCCGTTTACAATCCGCTCCGCAATGCCTTCGGAAATGGCGGTCTTTCCCACCCCTGGTTCACCGACAAGTATAGGATTGTTCTTTGTACGCCTGCTGAGGATCTGAAGCACCCTGCGGATTTCTTCGTCACGGCCTATGACAGGATCCAACTTGCCCTGTGAGGCTTTTTCGTTCAGATTAACGGCGAATCTGTTCAGGATTTCCATATCTTCTTTATTCATGTTCATATCTTTCAATCTCCTTTTTTCATTTTACATTCGCGCCTTTTCAGCGCAAACTTTATTCCGAAATAGGAAAATTGACATATTGGCATGAACAAAGCGGAAATTACAGCAGTTTACTGACTTTATTGCAGTTTCGCACGCTGTACCCCGGCCACTATGCCGGAATTGTCAGGCTCGGAAGAATCAAGCGCCAATTCAATGATTTGTTTCTGGCCGTAATAATTATTATAGCCTATGTAAATCCTGTCATCAGAATTCACATCGATGTCCAGCGGAAATGAAGCATAGTCTTCAAACCAATAACTCCATCCGTCATTGAAATCATTATGCCTGAACTCGAAATAAGGGCCTGCCGACACCGGAATGTTTTCGTTTCCGTCCGGATATGACACCATATTTATAAAATGCGATCTGAGTCCCGAACCGTAATAACCGAACTTCACATTAAGGTATCCTCCGGCTATCCATGCATTGATGACATCTATTCGATCATTTCCGATGCTGTCCTCGGCGGCTTCGCTCATCGTGAAAACATCTTTCGTAAGCACCTTGTATATATCTATAGGCTTTCCGGGATGCCTGCCGTCATCTGCAAAATAATATGTAACGATTACCCTCTGTCCGTCTTTTTCAGCACCTATACGGTACAGTTCGTTGTCCATGTTCTTGAAAGAGTATTCCCCGCTCTGGTCAAGGACTATGGTATAATTTCCGTCATTCACACGCACTGTTCCGAGTTCGTTCGCGCCTACGGGATCCTTTCCGGCGATGTAAGCATCACATGAACAGAGCACCGACATCTGTACAACTGTAAAAACAGTTAAAATCAATAATTTTTTTAAAATTTTCATATCATTTACCAATTATTCCAAGTAATAAACGCAAAAAAATACAATTTACTGCAAACAATTCACCACTTTTGTGCAGTAATCATGCACCGGCAGCGTTATTAATATGTGAATATGGACAGATATGGATCCATCGCTGAAAACGAACTCGCAGAAATGTGCGGAAAAGGTCTGCAGGCAGCCCAGGATGAGTTGTATCGCAGATACGCTCCCGGCATGTTCGCAATATGCAGGAGATACTGCGGAAACACCGAAGATGCGGAAGATCTTCTCCACGACGGATTCATAAAGATATTCAGGACTATCAGACGTTTCAGATACCAGGGGGCCGGCTCGCTCAAAGGATGGATGGGACGCATATTTGTAAATGAAGCGGTGAGCAGGCTCCGGCAGAAGGCCAGAAAGGACATAAAAGCAGTAAGGGCTGACAATCAGGATATTCCATCAGATGACAGCGGCGATGACATTCCGATACTTGAAGCCATACCGCCCGAAACGCTCATGGAAATGATTTCCGGCCTTCCCGATGGTTGCAGAAGCGTGCTGAATCTTTATGTTTTTGAGCAAAAAAGCCATAAGGAAATAGCGAAGATATTGGGAATCAAAGAAAACAGTTCTACATCCCAATTGCATAGAGCCAAAAGGATTTTGAAAACGAAACTAGACGCATTATGGATACGGCAGACAGATTTTCCGAAGCATTGAGAAACAAGGCCGGAGGGTTGGAAATCGCCCCTCCGGAAGACACTTTGGAGGGAATACACAAGAGCATGGCCGTCAGAAGAAATCTGCTGAGAGCGGCATCGGCATGCTGCTGCCTGGCCGTCATTGCCGCCGGGGCAGGCATTTATGCTTTATCTTCAAAAGACAGGGATACCATACAGAGGATTCATACCGATTACGGGCGCATCGCCGCAGCGATATCCGTTGAAAGACCGGCCGTTTTCCCAGGAAACATCGGAACGTCTATCCGTGCTGAAAAGGAAGAAAAACGAGAAACCCACGAAAAGGACAACGGACACCGGCATGTAAAGCAGGATTACACAGGCAGCACGCAGAAAACCACGCGTCGGGAACCGGTTCAAAACGACTTCCCATCCTACGAATACGAAACTTTTCCGGCGGCAACGCCGCTGCCTGAACGGCGTCATGGAGAAATAATGCTTCAGGCATCCGTATCGCCGGGAACCGTGCAATATTCACCCGCCGGACAAGCAATATCACCATCCACCCTGAACGCATCCGGCGCAGCGATGTCAAAAAACGACATAGAACTCGAGCACTCCATTCCTGTCAGTTACGGAATTTCCATCACATACGGCATCTCAAAAAGATGGAATGTTTCAGCAGGCATAGACTATACACTTTACAAATCGCAGGGGACATCCGCAAAAGGGAGTTTGTCACAGAAACTGCACTACATATCCATCCCTGTCGGAGCAAGTTTCGACATATACGAAAACGACTTCTTCAATTTTTACATAACGGCAGGAGCCTCGCTTGACAAATGCGTAAGCGGAAATGTAAAATACACCTTTACAGACAGGGCCGGCAATTCAGGGAACAAAACCGTAATTCTGGACACCGGAGGGATACAAGGCTCTTTCCGAGCCGGGGCAGGAATGATGTTCAAGATAGCGCCTCACACGTCCGTTTTCGCCGAACCGATGTATATCAGATACTTCAACGGCAAAAACGCAATCGGCAGTTACAGGACGGCGCATGTGAACGGATTCAACGTATCAGTCGGCCTGAGATTCGGATTCTGATTCCGAAGATTTTCTGTATTTGTTTTTAGACGCGCCCTGCTCCTTTACCGGTTCCGGCGCACCGGATACTACAATGACGATTTCGCCTTTGGGTTCATTCGAAGTAAAATGCCCCACAAGTTCATCAAGGGTTCCGCGCACGGTTTCCTCGTGGATTTTCGTAAGTTCACGCGACACTGACGCAGGCCTGCCGCCTCCGAAAACACCCGCCATCTGCTCCAACGCCTTCACAAGCCGGTAAGGGGATTCATAAAAAACCATAGTCCGCTTCTCTGTTTTCAATGCCTCCAGACGACTTGCACGGCCTTTTTTCTGAGGAAGGAAACCTTCGAAAACAAAACGATCCAAAGGGAAACCGCTGTCCACCAGTGCGGGCAGGAAGGCACACGGGCCGGGAAGCGTTTCCACTTCCACGCCCTTTTCCACGCAACAACGCACCAGAAGGAAACCGGGATCGCTCACGCCCGGCATGCCGGCATCCGAAACGAGGGCGGTATCAAGCCCCGATGCGATGCGTCCGCTTATATATTCGGCCGTCCTGTGTTCATTGAACTTGTGATGGGATTCAAGTTTCGGGGCCACTATCCCATAATGCCTGAACAACACTTGAGAGGTACGCGTATCCTCGCAAAGTATAAGATCCACCTTTTTCAGAATTTCGACAGCCCTGTATGTCATGTCCGCCAGATTTCCTATCGGCGTCGGAACTATATAGAGTTTTGCCATATCATCATGCTTTGAAAATCAACCGAGTTTACGCCTTGCAGCCATCATGAAGCGATATACTGTATCGGATCCCATGTCCCAGTCATAGCCTTTACCGGCAAGATAGTCCAGCAGTTCGTCGATGTCCTTCATTCCATTCGCGGCCATCACGGCATCCTGGAACTTGACTGGATCCCCGTCGAAAAGCGTATTGATAAAAAGCACACGGTCGTTGAGCGTCACCGCGCTCCTCATGTCCGCCACCGGAGTTCCCGGCCTGTCTTTCCGCCAAGGCTGCGAAGCCGTATCCTGCTTCTGCGGCGCCTTCCAAAGCACCTCCGGAGTATCATCGAACAGCGAACCGGCCGAGTCCATGGACAAAAACTCCTGGGGACGCGACGGCTGCGTCTCTTCCTCTCCGTACATCTCAATAGAAGCCAGGAGGGCCTCCAGGGCCGAAACCCGGTCGTTCATTTCTTCAGCGAGATGCTTGAGGGACTCCAGTTCCCCCCTCAAAGCGGCCAATTTTTCTTTCATAATCTTAAAAACATTGTTTAATTTTGTTTTCGCAAAAAGGCAAAGTTAGAAAAATTAAGAAAATGTTTACGGAAACACCAAAAAAAAGCGGAGGCATAGAAGTCTGCTGCGGCTCGATGTTCAGCGGGAAATCGTCCGAACTCATCAGGCGCCTTTCACGGGCAAAAATCGCCAAACTCCGTGTCATGTCGTTCACCCCGGCAATGGATACCAGATACAGCAAATTCGAAGTGGTAAGCCACGACGGCCTTCACATCGAATCCATCGCCGTAAACGAACCGTATGAAATCCTAAGACACGCCCAGAACGTGGATGTCGTGGGCATAGATGAAGTTCAATTCATGGACGAAAGCATCATAGAGGTTGTTTCCAGACTTGCCGACAGCGGCATCCGTGTCATATGCGCCGGACTGGACATGGACTACACGGGAAAACCTTTCGGGGCGATGCCGCAACTGATGGCCATAGCCGAACATGTAACTAAACTGCACGCCATCTGCGTAAGGTGCGGAGACCCTGCCAACAACAGTTTCCGCACGGCGGATTCCGACGAACTCGTAATGTTGGGAGAAAAAGACGCTTACATACCGCTTTGCCGGCACTGCTTCAATGAACTGATGAAAAAACGCTCAGGCGCGGATATTTTTAAAGACAACGAATAATGGAAGCATCCGAAAGAAGGCTCAAGGTACTGGAACGGCTCAGGGAATGGGATATTGACTACATAATGCACGAGCACCCTCCCATTCCTACAATCGAAGAAGCCATGAAATACTGGAAGGATTTCGATTCCACCCATTGCAAGAACCTGTTTTTCCGAAACCACAAAGGAGACCGGCACTATCTCGTAATACTTGAATGCCACAAACAGATGGACATCCACGGGCTGGAGAAACAGTTGCACCAGGGAAAACTCACCTTTGCATCACCGCAAAGGATGGAACGCTTCTTAGGCACCGTTCCCGGTTCGGTCTCGCTTTTCGGACTCATAAACGATCCCGAACATAATGTAAAACTATATCTCGACAAGGATTTGCGCCTGGCCAGGAAAGTCACTTTCCATCCCAACGACAACACGGCCTCGCTGGAAATTTCCGGCGAAGACATGTACCGCTTCATCCGCCTGTGGGGAGGAGAATGGGAGGAACTATGACTGTTTCCTCTTGTCTATCAGTTTGACGGCCTTGCGGCTTTTGTCCGGGAAAAGCAGTACGTTGTTCTCATTCACCGGCACTATCTTTATATCCGGAGCCACCCTTATACGTGCACGGAAACGGTCTTTCATGTCCTTGACAACATCGAGGGGAAGTCCGTCGGGCCCTAACGGCACATATTTCAATCCTATGCGCACGGTAACATCGTCCGCTCCGATTTCGTTGTCCGAAAGCACGACGACATAGTTTTCAAGGTAAGGCGTATTGTCGCATACATCATTGATCGCCGGAGGATAAATCGTCGTTCCCTTTAACTTTATCATGTGGTTTTTACGGCCTATTATCGGAGAAATCCTCATAGTGTTCCTGCCGCAGCCGCATTTCCCGTAATGAAAACGCGCCATGTCGCCGGTACGGAAACGCAGCAAAGGCATGCCTTCCACACCGAGTGTCGTGACCACCAGTTCTCCGGCTTCGCCCCGAGGCACAGGATTGCCCTCGTCGTCTATCAGTTCACAGATGATCAGTTCTGGATGGTGGTGGCCGCCGCAGCCATGTCCGCATTCGCAGAAACTGGTTCCCATTTCAGTAGAGGCGTATGTCGAATACAGTTTCAGTTCCGGCCATTTTTCATTGATTGTCTTGCCGAGCAGATTAAGGGAAAAATCCTGTTCGCGAAGGTTTTCACCGATGCAGACGGCCTTCCTGACAGAACAGCCGCGATAATCTATCCCGTGTTCCTCGGCATATCTGATGATTTTCAGAATAAAAGACGGCACGCAGATGATTGCGTCGGGATGTATCCGCATAATGGTATCCCACTGGAGTTCGGGGATTCCGTTCCCCACCCTGATTATGGAGGCACCCATAGACCTGATTCCCAACACATACGCATAACCGGCCATAAAACGTTTGTCGAGAGTCGTCATCAACTGATAGACTTCCCCCGGATGACCGTCCGCACATTCGAAAGAGATTTTTTCATTGTAAGCGAGCCTGTCAAGATCCCGGGATGTCGCAGCAATGACTACGGGGTCACCGAGAGTGCCGCTTGTAGTCATGTAGTCCGCTATCATTTCTTTCGGGACACACAGGAAATCCCCGTTGTACCGCTGCAGGTCGGCCTTGTCCGTCAAAGGGATCTTCCGCAAATCCTCCAATGTATTGATTGACATGGGATCAATTCCGTTTTCACGGAAAAGTCTCTGATAGTAAACAGAGTGTTCCATCAGATATTTGACATGCTCCCGCAGTTTTTCCTCTTGAAAAGACTTGATTCTTTCGGGAGATTCGTATTCTATGTTCATAGCATCAGGCATTTTCTGTATTATGATCCGCATTAAAGGCCCCAAGCCTTTCTTCAAGCAGCGGGAACATCTCGGGAGTCATTTTCGACACGCAGGCCCTGACGCCTTCATAGTCCGAACCGGTAGTCGAAAGGGATATGCTGCTTATCCCGTAATACAGGAGTTCTTTCATCAAGGCGGCACCGGTCATTTTTCCATAACCTACTGAAAAGAAAAAACCGTCGCCTATGGGCCGTCCGCAGTCCTCGTCATAAACTATATGAAAACCGTTCTTGACAAAAGCGGCTTTCATCCTTTCTGCACGCCTTGCATACTCACGGTTGTCTGACACGAAATCATATTTTCCGTCGCAGGCGGCATCCATCATGGCAGCCACGGCATACTGGGTGGAGAAAGCCGTTCCAGCCGAAATCGTATATAATATGCTTCCTGCATAGGTTTGTGCGAATATTCCTGAATCAGAATATCTGGATGCAAGCGCAGGGAATCTCCTGGAGGCAAGAGTATCCGAAATACATGCCATCCCGAGCCTCTGTCCGGCATAACTGAACATCTTCGAAGCCGACAGCATGAGTATGTAATTGTCTGTATAACGCGCCACCGTAGGCGGATAAGGCGCACTGAACGGCCTGCCGAAATCCTCACGCGAGTCCATGCAGAAATATGCAAGGTCTTCCAGTACTATCACTCCGTACTTGTCCGCAAGTCCGCCTATGATGCGCAGTTCATCTTCGTTAAATGAAATCCATGCAGGGTTGTTCGGATTCGAATAAATCAAGGCTGCAATCCTTCCGGTGGAAAGATATTCTTCCAGCCTGCCACGGAGGGCGGCTCCCCTGTATGGCTTGACATCGAAACTAAGATGCCTAATGCCCAGTATGCTGAGTTGCGCCTTCTGTACCGGGAAACCGGGATCAATGAACAATATCGTATCTTTTTCAGGAGCCAGCTGTGTAGTGATTGCGAAAGCGGCAAATGAAATGGACGCCGATCCCGTCCCCGGAATACATGAACGGGGCGATATGTCCACATCAAGGTATGCCTTAACAAAACGCGAAGCCGCGTTTTTCAATGCAGGCAGTCCGGCTGCCGGAGGGTATTTGTTCGCCACGCCTTCGTCCAGAGCCCTTTTCTCCGCCTCCACTCCTATTTTTGCCGCAGGCAGCCCGGGGATGCCCTGATCCATCCTGATAAAGGGAATGCCTGTCTTTGTTTCAAGAGCGACGGCAACGCCGAGCACATCCGCTATGGCCGCCTTGCCGAGATCCTGTATATTCAACTCGGCAGCGCAGTCCGCCACCATATCTTTGCTGAAAATTTCTCTGCCCATGTCGATTCAAATTTTCGCAAAATTAGTAAAATTTTAACGGTTATCCGCAAAAATACCCTGGTGTGGCCCAGAATGCGCCTCATGTCGTTACGCGATGCAGGCCGCCATGCATAGAAATGAAAGAAGTATTTTTGCAGATAATCATTAAATTTTTTCACTATATTTGCAGCCACTTGGTTAAGTAAATACAAAGGGGTGCCCGTCCGGGCTGAGATCATACCCTCGAACCTGATGCAGTTAGTACTGCCGTAGGGATTTGTAAGCGACTGATTCTCTGTATTTCCCTTTCGTATCTACACAATTTGCAACGATATGGATATTGAAATCAACGGTAAACAAACCACTGTAAGCGCGGCTACCGTAAGCCTCTTGACGGAAGAACTCGGCATCCCGGCTTCAGGCACGGCCATAGCAGTCAACGGAACAATGGTTCCACGCACGGAATGGCAGGCAAAATCCCTGAAAGAAGGAGACAAAGTACTCATAATCAGAGCCGCCTGCGGAGGATGAAAAACATGAAAATGGAAAAAGTGCAGTTCATCTCCCACCACACAGAAAAATACTCCTATGCCGACTCCGTGAGGCTCGCACTCAAAGGAGGCTGCAAATGGATACAACTCAGGATGAAAGACGCTTCCGAAGATGAAATACTGGAAACGGCTTCCCAAGTCAGGAAAATGTGCGACAGATACGAAGCGGTGTTCATTCTCGACGACCACGTGCGGCTGGTTGAAAAGACAGGGGCGGACGGAGTCCACCTCGGAAAAAACGACATGCCCGTCGATGAAGCACGCCGGCTGCTCGGAAACGGAAAAATAATCGGCGGCACAGCCAACACTCTTGACGACATCATCATGCACTGTTCAAGAGGCGCCGACTATATCGGCTGCGGGCCGTTCCGTTTTACCACTACCAAGAAAAACCTCGCTCCAGTCCTCGGGCTGGAAGGCTACAAAGAAATCATGGAAGGGCTCGGAAAAGCAGGAATAAAAATACCGGTAGCGGCAATCGGAGGAATAACAGTTGAAGACATCCCGGCCATCATGGCCACGGGAATCAACGGAATAGCCATTTCCGGAAGCGTCCTGAAAGCAGACGATCCGGTAGAAGAAATGAAAAAAACAATAAATACCACAAGATAATGGATAAACTTATATTAGGAGGCTGCGAATTCGGTTCGCGCCTGTTTTTAGGCACCGGAAAATTTTCTTCCAACACGCTGATGGGAGAAGCCATATCGGCTTCCGGGACTGAAATGGTGACCGTCGCCATGAAGCGGATAGAACTCGGCGACAAGGAAGACGACATGCTGAAACACATAAAGGGCGAAAACGTACGCCTGCTTCCGAATACTTCAGGAGTACGCGATGCGGAAGAAGCGGTTTTTGCAGCACAGATGGCACGAGAAGCCTTCGGCACCGAATGGCTCAAACTTGAAATCCATCCTGACCCGAGATACCTTCTCCCGGACTCGACAGAGACATTGAAGGCAACGGAAAAACTCGTCAAGATGGGGTTCATCGTGCTGCCTTACTGCCAAGCCGACCCAGTACTGTGCAAACGGCTTGAAGAAGCCGGGGCAGCGGCCGTAATGCCTCTTGGCGCACCGATAGGAAGCAATCAGGGATTGAGAACCAAGGACTTCCTGCGCATAATCATAGAACAGGCAGGAGTACCTGTAGTAGTGGATGCCGGCATCGGAGCGCCGAGCCATGCCGCCGAAGCAATGGAACTCGGAGCCTCGGCATGCCTTGTCAACACGGCAATCGCCGTGGCTGGCGATCCTGTCGCAATGGCAAAAGCCTTCAAGACCGCCGTAGAAGCGGGCAGAATGGCTTATGAAGCCGGACTTGGCAGTAAAACCGAAGATTTTACGGCAGAGGCAAGTTCTCCGCTGACAGCCTTCCTCGACTGACAACATATTTAACGACAATCGAATAAAACACTGAAAAGACATAAAGACATGAAACCCTCCATCAAATATCCGCGTTCTGAAAAAGTATATGTACAAGGAAAACTTTTCCCTGAAATAAGGGTGGGGATGCGCAAAGTTGAACAGGTACCGAGCAGTACTTTCGATGAAAAAGGCGAAAGGATTGTCACTCCCAATCCTGATATTTACATTTACGACACAAGCGGTCCTTTCAGCGACCCGTCAATAAAGATAGACCTGAAGAAAGGACTTCCAAGACTCCGCGAGCAATGGATACTTGACCGCGGCGATGTGGAACAGCTGCCTGAAATATCTTCCGAGTACGGAAGAATGCGCCGCGACGACAAGTCCCTCGATCATCTCCGTTTTGAACACATAGCCCTGCCTTACAGGGCGAAGAAAGGCCATGCAATGACACAGATGGCCTATGCCAAGGCCGGAATAATCACAGCCGAGATGGAATATGTGGCCATACGCGAGAACATGAACTGCGCGGAACTCGGGATAGAGACACACATCACTCCCGAATTCGTAAGGCAGGAAATAGCGGCAGGCCGTGCAGTACTCCCTGCCAACATCAACCACCCGGAAGCGGAACCGATGATCATCGGGAAGAATTTTCTCGTAAAAATCAACACAAACATTGGCAACTCCGCCACCACTTCAAGCATAGATGAAGAAGTCGAAAAAGCCCTCTGGAGCTGCAAATGGGGCGGGGACACGCTAATGGATCTCTCCACAGGAGACAACATCCATGAAACAAGGGAATGGATTATCCGCAACTGCCCAGTACCTGTCGGCACGGTGCCTATATATCAGACACTTGAAAAAGTAAACGGCGACATAAGCCGCCTTACATGGGAACTGTTCAGGGACACCCTTATCGAACAGTGCGAACAGGGTGTGGACTATTTCACCATCCATGCCGGAATACGTTATGCCAATGTCCACCTTGCAGAGAAGAGGGTATGCGGAATATGCAGCCGAGGAGGAAGCATCATGAGCAAATGGTGCATCACACACCAACGCGAAAGTTTTCTGTATGAACATTTCGACGACATCTGCGACATACTCGCACAATACGACGTAGCCATCTCCCTCGGCGACGGATTGAGGCCGGGAGCGACTGCCGACGCCAACGACGAAGCCCAGTTCGCCGAATTGGACACCATGGGAGAACTCGTGCTGCGCGCATGGGACAAAGGCGTACAGGCATTCATCGAAGGCCCTGGACATGTGCCGATGCACAAAATCAGGGAAAACATGGAAAGGCAGGTGACAAAATGCCACGACGCCCCATTCTATACCCTCGGCCCTATCGTAACAGACATCGCTCCGGGCTACGACCATATCACTTCAGCCATCGGGGCTTCCATTATCGGCTGGCTCGGGACGGCGATGCTCTGCTACGTAACCCCGAAAGAACACCTCGGACTGCCTGACAAGGAGGATGTAAGAGTCGGCGTCGTCACTTATAAGATTGCAGCCCATGCGGCCGACCTGGCCAAGGGACACCCGGGAGCAAGCGTACGCGACAATGCCATAAGCAAAGCACGTTACGAATTCCGCTGGAAAGACCAGTTCGACCTCTCGCTCGACCCTGAAAGGTCGTTGGAATATTTTCAAAGGGGTAAACACACGGACGGCGAATACTGCACCATGTGCGGCCCTAATTTCTGTGCAATGAAACTGTCAAAAGATATAAAGAAGAAATAATGTTTTCAGAAGAAATAAAAAAATATTCATGGGACGATACGACACGGCTCATCTATTCAAAGACCGATGAGGATGTGCGCCGTGCATTATCCAAAACAAGGTGCGGCGTGGACGACTTCATGGCATTGATCTCCCCTGCCGCCGAACCTTATCTTGAAACCATGGCAAGGCTCAGCCGCAAATACACGCAGGAGCGTTTCGGCAATGTAATGTCAATGTTCATACCGCTATACCTCACAAACTCATGCACCAATTCATGCGTTTATTGCGGTTTCCATGTCAGCAACAAGATGAAAAGGACTATCCTCACTCCGGAAGAAATGGTGAACGAGTACAAAGCGATAAAAAGACTTGCACCCTTTGAAAACCTGCTGATTGTCACCGGAGAAAATCCCGTGCTGGCCGGGGTGCCGTATCTTGCGAAGGCCCTTGACCTGGCAAAGCCTTATTTTTCAAACCTCAAGATAGAGGTCATGCCGCTGGCCGCCGAAGAATATGCCGAACTCCGCAGGCATGGGATGAACGGGGTCATCTGCTTCCAGGAAACATACAATGCCGCGAATTACAACATTTATCACCCGCACGGAAAAAAGGCCGACTTCCAATGGAGGGTTGACGGGTTTGACCGAATGGGACAGGCCGGAGTGCATTCAATCGGGATGGGCGTGCTGATAGGGCTTGAAAAAGAGTGGCGTACCGATGTCACGATGATGGCCAGGCACCTGCGCTATCTGCAGAAGCATTACTGGAAAACAAAATACAGCGTTAATTTTCCGCGCATGCGTCCTGCCGAAAACGGAGGGTTCGAACCGAATGTCATAATGAGCGACCGAGAACTGGCGCAACTCACATTCGCAATGAGGATATTCGACCATGATGTCGATATATCCTACTCCACCCGTGAAAGCGCGCAATTCCGCGACAACATGGCAAGGCTGGGCGTGACTACCATGAGCGCCGAAAGCAAGACGGATCCGGGAGGATACTACAGTTACCCTCAAGCGCTTGAACAGTTCCATGTAAATGACGAACGCACGGCCGCCGAGGTTGCAGCAGCCTTGAGAAAAGGCGGCATAGAGCCCGTGTGGAAAGACTGGGACGGTTCTTTTGACGCCGTTGATACGGGCAGCAGCGGTAAAGTTGCGATATCATAAAAAGCCATGGATACGAACCGGACAAGATACGACCGCCAGAAACTGGTTCCCGGCTTCGGCGACAAAGGACAGGAAGCCCTGGGCAAAGCATCGGTACTGATTATAGGTGCAGGAGGCCTCGGCTCACCTGCATCAATGTATCTGGCCGGAGCAGGAGTCGGCAGACTGGGTATTGCGGACGGAGACACAGTAAACCATACCAACCTCCACCGTCAGATACTTTATGAAGAGGACATGTGCGGAAAGAACAAGGCCGAATGCGCCGCCGCAAGACTGTCAAGGCTCAACAGCGGGATTACAGTGACGCCCTATCCTTTCATGCTAGACAGCGAAAACGCCGCCGGGCTCATATCCGGATACGACATCGTAATAGACGGATGCGATAATTTTCCGACAAGATACCTTGTCAGCGACATCTGCAAGGAACTCGGCAAACCGTACATTTACGGAGCGGTAAGCGACACCTGCGGTTATGTCAGCGTATTATGCCTGAAAAGCACGACCGGGGACAGGATGTGGACTTACCGCGACCTGTTCCCGGAAACGGACAGGGAAACGCTTCCTCCTGACGGCGACACGGCCGCAACAGCGGCCAAAGCGGTTCTCGGGCCCGTACCGGGAATAACAGGCTGCTGCCAGGCCGCCGAGGCCATAAAACTCATCTGCGGTTTCGGCGACATCCTATGCGGCAGGCTGTGGATTTATGACGCATTGAGCGGTACAGCAAATACAATTGAATTGTAAAAGGCATGGACTTTTTATACAAGTACTGTTACAAAGCGTGCTTTCTCCCGGGAGAAAGCACGCCAATATGCCTTACAGGGCATTCCAGGAGGGGCGACTGTGCTTTCTGCGAGCAGAAAGCACGCTTTTTTGATTTCAGACTGACAATAATCACCCTTCCGGCATTTTTCAAAGAAGAAGCCGAATGCATCGGAAGGCTTTTTGAAGCCGGACTGGAATCCCTGCACCTTCGCAAGCCCGGTTGCAGCGAAACAGAGATGCGGGACCTGATTGAAACCATAGCGCCCCAGTACCGCTGCCGGATGATCATCCACGGGCACCATCATCTGGCAAAAGAATACGGACTTAAGGGCATCCATCTCAATTCCACCTGTGAAACGGTTCCCGAAGGCTATGACGACATGATTGCAGGCCGCTCCTGCCATTCGGTAGGCGAAGCGGCGCATTACGGACGAATATGCGACTATGTATTCTTGAGCCCTGTTTTCGACAGCATTTCCAAAAAAGGATACCGCGCTGCATTTTCATTATCCGAACTCGCGGCATCGTTCAAAGACGGCACTCTCGGACATAATGTCATAGCATTGGGAGGGATAGACGACAGCAACATCATCCCGGTTGCAGAAGCCGGCTTTGCCGGTGCGGCGCTGCTAGGGTACATCTGGGAGAATCCCCTTGAAAGATTCAATACAATACGACAAAAAATCTCAAGCAAATGAACGCACATCCGATAGTACTAACCATAGCCGGCTCCGACTCGTCGGGAGGAGCGGGAATACAAGCGGACATCAAGGCGATATCGGCCCTTGACGCATACGCCGCATCTGTCATAACAGCCATCACGGCCCAGAACACCGAAGGAGTTTTCGGCATACATCCAGTCCCTGCCGAAATGGTCTCCGCACAACTTGAAGCAGTATTTTCGGATCTTGCTCCCGAAGCCGTGAAAATAGGCATGGTCAACACCCCCGAAGAAGCATCGGCAATATCGGAGGCCCTGGAAAAATACCGTCCGGCCCATGTGGTTTTCGACCCGGTAATGGTTTCCACGAGCGGCTGCGGCCTAATGGCTGATGGAGCAATGAACGGCATTGTGGAAACGCTGTTTCCCAAAGCGCGCCTGATAACCCCGAACCTCCAGGAATGCAGCGCATTAATCGGCAGAAATGTATCCGGCATCGAAGAAATGAAAGAAGCCGCGAAACTCCTCAACGGAAAATACGGATGCTCCGTCCTTGTCAAAGGAGGACATTCAGATGGCGATGAAATGACAGACGTCCTTTACGATTCAGGACAGACTACGATGTTCAGCGGAAAAAAAATAGACACTCCGAACACGCACGGAACGGGCTGCACCCTGTCTTCGGCAATAGCCACCTATCTTGCAAAAGGGTTTTCAATGGAAGATTCCGTACAATATGCAAAAGATTACGTAACTTTGTCCATAACAGCCGGGAAGGACATGTCCATAGGACACGGGCACGGCCCTCTGTGGCATCAGGCCAAAGGAATCGGGCTCAGAGAGGCACAGCAAAGGATAGACCGCTGGATCAGGCGTTACGGGGTAAGATATTTCAACGAACTCACCAACATGGCCGTACTTACCGAAGAAGTCGGGGAACTTGCAAGGATTATGGCCAGAAAATACGGAGAGCAGTCTTTCAAGCCGGGAGAGAACAGGGATCCTTCGGAAGAGATGGCAGATGTGTTATGGGTATTGGCCTGCCTTGCGAATCAGACAGGCACCGACTTGAGCGAAGCCCTCGAAAGGAGTTTCGCCAAGAAAACGGCAAGGGACAGCGAACGTCACAGGAACAACATTAAACTAAAATAATCATGACACCATTGAGAAAGAAAATCATTGCGACCGTTTCGGTAATTGCAGTAGTGGCATTGGCGGCCTTCATATATTTCAGATTCTATTTCGTTTTCGGCGAAGGTGTAAAGGCCGGGAACCTGAACTTCGTAGTATATAAAGGCTATGTTTTCAAGACTTATGAAGGCAAAGTGATACAGGCAGGGTTCACAGGCAGGAACAACACGACATCCATCCAGTCCTACGAATTCGAATTTTCAATCACGGACAAAGACATCGCCGACTCGCTGATGAGATGCGGGGGACGCGAGGTTGAACTGCATTACAAGGAATACCTCGGTGCATTGCCGTGGAGAGGAATGCAGAAATACATCGTAGATGACATCATTGCTGTAAAAGAATAAGGCTGAATGCCATGACGGCCATGCCTGCCACAAGTCCGAGAATGGACATGTGGTGTTCGCCGTATTCATGCGCCGCCGGAAGCAGTTCGTCAAACGAAATGAACACCATGATGCCGCTTACCGCCGCATAAGTACATCCAAGGAGCATCGGAGATATGAAGGGCAGGAGTATGGAAAACGCGAGTACAGCCCCGAGCGGTTCGGCAAGCCCAGAAATAAGAGTATAGGAAAACGCCTTTTTCCTGCTGCCCGTCGCCTGGTATATCGGCATGGACACGGCTATGCCTTCCGGAATGTTGTGTATTGCAATGGCGGCCGCTATGGCAAATGCAAGTCCTGAATCCTGGTACGATGTAATGAATGTCGCTATTCCTTCGGGAAAATTGTGTATCGTAATGGCAATTGCCGTAGCCACCCCCACTTTCTTCAATTTCTTTTGATGCGCTATCTCGTGAGGGTTTTCCTCGGAAGGCACCAGACGGTCTATCAGCGCGCACAGGCCTATGCCTCCGAAAAACGCAAGGGCCACGATGATGTCATCAGCTTTCGAGCCGTCGCCATAAAGAGGCGTAATCAGTTCAAGGGCCGACGGCATGAGTTCCATGAAAGAGATATAGACCATCACCCCGGCCGAGAGCCCCAGTGAAAACGCAAGAAATTTCTTCCTGCGCCCTTCTCCGCCTTTGCCTCCGGAAACAGGCAAAATCGAAATAAGCCAGCCTATCAGGGTTGACAGGCCGGCCAGCATCGTCATTGCAAGCGCAAGAAAGAAATGGCTC
>JADIMA010000068.1 GCA_017694945.1 Candidatus Merdivivens pullicola
CCCGTAGCCTGCTCCTTCCGCCGCCATTACTGCCGCCCCTATCTGGCAAAGTCCGACACCGTGCCCCCAGCCTTTCCCCTTGAGGATGAAACGGCCGTTTTCCTCAAAGACATCGAAAGCCGAACTGTACAGGTGCGTCGGAGAAAGCATCTTGCGTATCTCCAGTTCCTTGCCGAAATACATGCTACGCAGCGTACCTTTCACAAGCAATCTTTTTATCCTGCCGGAAGGGCCTCTTTCCACAGGCACAAGGGACGTCACCTCGCCAAAATCGATACCGCTTTTTTCTTTCAGCAATTCGGACAGTTCTTTTGCGCCATAGGAAACCTCCCATTTGTAAAAACCTGTAGTCTGCATGTCATAATCATTGAGTACGGAAGAAAGCAAGGTCTTGTCGGGAGAACCGCAGAAAGGATCTTCCCTTGACACAAGATACGGATATTCCCTGTCGTCCCAGCACGTACTGAACACTTCGGTACGTCCGCCGCAGCATTTGGAAAAACGGGCATCGCAGATTTTTCCGTCATACATTAGCACTTCACCCCAGGTTTCGTCTATAGCCTCCCTGATACGGCGGCCGACGGCACGGGTCAGCCCCTGGTATCTCTGACAATGATCGTCCGCACATACATCGAAAAGTTCATGACCTTCGCAGTCATACCATCTGACCGTTTCGTCCCGGGATACATACCCGTACCCTCCGCGGCGCACATGTTCTTTTCTGTCCTTGATTTTCAAGGCGACCCACGACCTGGAAATTACGGCATGGGCCTTGAGAAACTCTTTCGGCGAATCAGACTTCATTTCTGAAGAAATCACGCTCAGAAGATAGTCCTCCAGGCCTATTATATTGACCGCCACTATCTTGTCTCCGTCAGGCACGAATTTCAAAGCACCGGCAAAGACCTGTGTCTCATGTTTTTCCCAATGAAAGCCTTTGCCGATTACGACATCTTCCAGTTCGAAGGCCGGTTCGGCAAAAACCGTCGATGAAGTAGGCGCGTCGAAATACAGTTCGTCATAAGCCGCTCCGTCATAAATGATTTTCCCGTCCGAGAAAACCACTTTTTTCACGCCGTCGCCGTCGTATAGAAGACGGAAACATATTTCTGGAGCCGACATTATACCCACTTCTACAAAAGGCTGCCTGCGGGACACTCTGGATATGATTTTTTCCTGAAAATCCGAAGTTATCGATATCTCTTCCAATATCTCCTCCAAATCCTTTCCGGTAACTTTCTCGTAGTCCTTTTCCAGCGCGGCAATAAATACGCCTCCCATGTCAACAGTCCCAAGGCTCATGAATATGTTGTCATCTCCTTGTGCATAATAATGGTGGCTGCGATGGGCCTTGCGCATGTAAACGATTGAATAATACGCCTTGTCCCTGTAAAAGGACAAAAGGTTTATCATCGGCTCGCTTTGCCCCGGAACCTCCGGCATGCAGTCAATCAGGCGGTAAAAAAGTTTGGCCATGTCCTTTGCCGAAGTGGATCTGAGCGCGAAAACCCCATTGGTCAGCAAATCCACATGGAAAAGTTCCGCCGTTCCGTAAGAAACCACATGCCCAAGGACTCCGCCACGTTCCCTAAAAGCCTGCACAAGGGCATTCTCCATTGGAAGTCTTCCGGCCGGAACAGCCTGAAAATGATGATGGTCAGGAGCAGATGCACCACAAAGAGGGCCATTGTAAATCATTGTATAGTCCTGATATTTCAAGGCTAATGAAAGCATATCGGGATACCTTCTCCAGATAGACTGCTCGGTATGTACGGAAAGAGGAACGGTAAAATGTCTCGGAAATATAGGATACGGGTTCAATAGCACGTCGTACTCCCTGCCTTTTTTCCCGTGGAAGGGAATATAAGACTGGTCTCCACGGTGCCCGCGACAAAGGAAGCACTCTCTGGCGGAAAGCGACTCCCTGTCAATCTTTGCGGAAGACGAAACGATTCTCGCCGGATTGTATTGCAGGACTGCATCGAGGCCGCCGACCTTAACGGCTCTGGTTCTGACCGATTTGAGGGCGCGGTAATTGTCTTTCGCCAAAGGCCATACTGAAATCTGATCCGATGCAAAGACGGAAAGATCAGTATCTTCTGGATAAATCTTCATATTATTCCTGCTTTATTCTGGCCTGCAGTTCCCAAGTACGCAGCCTGTCTTTATACATATTGTTGGCATTCACCCTTGAAATGTCGAGATCGGCATCCGAATTCCCTTCCCAGCGACGGCACAGGTACAGCACATCATATATGCGCCCTATCCTGTATTTCCGGCAGAACCTGAGTCCTACGGCGTAATCCTCTCCGTAACTGGTATCAGGGAATCCGCCTATTTCCTTCAATGCCGGGACATAAAATGCTCGCGGCGCGCCAAGACCGTTGATTCTCAATATATTATTCCTTCCATTCGTATCCGTCCACTCCCTGTGGTCTATGACCCCCGGCGGTATCTCAGTCAAATCGAAACGACAGAGCCTGTAACTTCCGACTACCATGGCGCACTGCTGATGTATGAAACAGCCGACTATCGCCGACAATGTATTTTCCGAGGCATACAGGTCGTCGCTGTCCAACTGCACGGCAAACCTGCCGCAGGCGGCGTTTTCCAAAGCCGTATTCCAGCAGCCGCCTATGCCGTGGCCTTTTTTTTCAGGAAAGACATGCACGAGCCTCCCTCTGTTTTCAGGGGATGAGGCAAGGCCTTCAACGATGGCAGAAGTGCCGTCATCAGACCAATTGTCAACTACGATAACGTTATAACTGAAATCCGCCTTTTGCGCGAGCGCACTCAGGACTGCATCCTTTATGGTTCTCGCCCTGTTGAAAACAGGTATCACGACAGAAGCCTCCACCGGGAACTCCTGCGACGGCCGGAAAACAGTCTTTTCCGCTTCAGACGGGACGAGCGCCCCTATCCTTCCTAAAAATGCAGTGCATATTTCCTCCATCTCCAACTGCCTCTCGCGGTTTCCCGGATCTACATAATCGAACTGCCTGACTCCGGATTTACGCATATCCGAAGGTTCAGACACATAGAGGAATTCGCCTATATGCACTATGCCCGGCACATATTGCGGAAAAATCGCCCCGTTTCCCTCGCGGCAGGCCAGGCCCTCCTCTGAAAGCATCAGCCTCAACTCATAAAACGCCCCGAACCGGCGTTCCGCATCCATTCTCGCAACGGCATTTTTCAAAGCGGCAAGGCGCACGAAAACAACGGGGCCGAAATCGAAATCATCCCTCAACGCCCCGGATTGCAGGTCGATAAGAGGATGAGGATACAAAGTCTCATTCCCGAGGCTATCAGTCCGTTTTTCCTTATAGTCCGAATATATCATGACGGCGCCAGTATCCGAAGCGACCGAGTACACCCGTTTTACGGCTTCCTCATAAAAATCAGTCCTGACATCGCGGAGGCACAGCGCAACAAAATCAGCCTCCGCAACGGCGGCTATTTTTTTCAGCGCGGCTGTCGTACCGTCCAAATAAAATTTTTCTATGGAAAAAACTTTATTTTGCATAAAAAACATATATTTTTTTGGCAAATCGCCGTTAGTTGCTAAATTTGCAGTCCCAATCGCCGCAATAGCTCAGTTGGTAGAGCGCTTCACTCGTAATGAAGAGGTAGCGAGTTCGATCCTCGCTTGCGGCTCAACCTGTTTTCTCAGAACGGCAATATCGTAAATCCCCACCGGTATGTCTTATCAGTGAAGATGCGATGTTCATCCTCCGGCAAAGAGCCCCAGCTGTCATATCCGCCGACGCCGCACTGCCCCATATCTATGCAGACTTCCACAAAGTCCTTCATGACAAGGTCGTTTACATGAACCTGCTTGCGATATACATTCCTTGCTTCATCGATATCATGCAGCCTGTCCGACGGAGCAAGATTGCGCCACTGGTATGGCAGATCGCCGTATTCTTCACAGTCGAAGTCTTCAACAGTATATCTCAAGGCATTGAATTCGAACAACGAGTCAGCGACTATTTCCAGTCCTCCTTCCCGTCCTTCAGAAAGTTTCAGCATCCTCGTATCTGTCCTGTGTCCGTTTTCCTGCGGGCGCACATAAGAATAGTACATGTCTTCAACAGTGGAAACATAAAGTCCTACAAACGTCCCGGCGTTGCGGTCTATATAGTTTTCTTCAGGCCCCCTTCCATACCATTGCACATTGCGCATTTCCGCAGGAACTCCGAAACGCAGGCCTACACGCGGTATTTCCAGGGAGTCTTTTGTCGGAGACAATGTCATGGCCGCCTTGACTACGCCTGAAGGATAGACATCGTAGCAAACAGTGCATTCATTCCCGGCTTTCAGAGAATACTCCACGAAAACCCTTACATAGTCATCCCCGTCCTCTGCTGACGCCGAACGCACTGAAAGATGCTTGCCGCTCTCTTTCCATACAGCGAGCCTTGAAGGAAAACCGTTGCCGTAATCATTGTCCGTAGGGCCTCTCCAGAAATTAGGCCGTATGCCCTGCCCGTCCACAAGGTATTCTTTACCTTCGACAGAATACGAAACGACCTCGGCCTTTGCCCGGTCGAACACGAAATTCACTTTGGAAGAGAACACGGAAATCGCATTGCCGTCATCATCAATGGAAAGTCTTTCACCCCTCAACACGGGCTTTTCGGCATCATACGAACCGCCAAGGGAAATCTGCCCTTTGGCCACTTCATATCCACGAGGGATTCCCGGCATTTCATAACTTGCGCAAGCATAAAGATTTACGAAATACTCACCGTCCTCCTTGATGTCTTTTTCCGAAAAAGTACCTATTACAGCCGTATCCTGAGGCGCCAGGGAAACATTGAGTTTTTTCGATTTCACCTTCTTACCGTCCCTCAGCAAGTCCGCATACAACGTATAGCGCCATTCGACAGGTGTAAAATACGCCCTGTTGATTACCATCACCTTTCCGAACCCCTCGCCGGTGGCGGATTCAAAGGCTATATCCTGAAAAATATAACTGATTTCAGCCATTGCCGGATGCTCCCTGCGATCCGGGCCGATGATACCGTTGCAGCAGAAATTGCCGTCGCTCGGCATATATTCTCCTCCGTAATCGCCGCCATACGCCCAGAACATATTGCCGTCCTCGTCTTTTTCAAGGAATCCCTGGTCAATCCAGTCCCAGATGAAGCCACCCTGAAGATTGTCGTATTTGTAAATGGCATCCCATATTCCTTTGATGTTGCCGTTGGAATTACCCATCGCATGGGAATATTCCGAAGGCATCACCGGCCTGTCAGACCCGTTTTCACCCATCATTTCCATCCAGGACGCCCCCGGGTACTGGGGTACGTACATGTCGCTGTTCCACTCCCACTGCGCACGCTCGTAATTAACCGGACGCCCCATCAGGTCTTTGTCTGCCTCTTTAAGCCACAGATATGTCTGATAGAAATTGTAACCGTTCCCTGCTTCGTTTCCGAGAGACCAGAAAGTCACGCATGGATAGTTCTTGTTCCTTTCGAACATGTTTATCGTCCTGTACATGTGCGGCCTGAGCCATTCGGGATTGTTACCGAGAGTGCCTCCCCTGCTGAGGTTGTAGTACATCCCGTGGGATTCGATGTTGGCCTCGTCATAAACATACAGTCCGTACTCATCGGCAAGTTCATAGAATTTCCTGTCCTGAGGATAGTGCGCAAGACGTACTGCATTGATATTGTTGCGCTTCATCATCTCAAAATCATGCCTCATGGTTTCCTCGGACACATAATGGCCGGTCACCTGGTCGTGTTCATGGACATTCACGCCCTTGAATTTAACGGGCTGGCCGTTTACAAGGAACACATCCCCTTTAAGTTCCAGTTTACGGAAGCCGACATCAAAAGGAATCACTTCCTGCCCTCCGTCGCCGACTTCGGTTATAATATAAAGACGATACAGGTAGGGATCTTCGGACGACCATTTTCTTATGTTCTTTATTTTTCTGGTAAAACTGAATGAACCGCTGCGTCCGTCGGCTATCACCATTTTCTTCCCCTCCCACATGATTTCCTTACCGGTCTGCTTGTCGGTCAGTATATAAGAGACGCCCACGGGTACATTTTCTCCGGAACGGTTGCGCACTTCGGCCTCAAAAGCGAACAGGCCGTCCCTGTAATTGTCCGAAAGCGTGGATTTGATTCTGAAATCCCTCACTGCCGCACGCTGCTGTGAAAACAGATATACATCCCTTTCGATTCCGCTTATACGCCAGAAATCCTGACACTCAAGGAAAGAACCCGTGCTCCAGCGCAGGATTACAAGTACAAGCGTGTTCTTGCCATCAACAAGATAGTCGTTTATCGTGTATTCGGCCGGATTTTTCGAATCTTCGCTGTATCCTACCTCCCGACCGTTAATGAAAACATACACTCCCGATTTCGCTCCGGATATATGCAGGAATACATCCCGCCCGTCCCAATTATCGGGAACCTCGAAAACCTTTCTGTAAACTCCAGCCGGAATAGCCTCTGGAAGCACGGGAGGCTGCGGCCTGTAAGTGGCGAACTCATATTGATGGTTGGTATATAATGCCGTACCGAAGCCTTGCCGCTCCCAGTTTCCCGGGACTTTTATACTGTCCCACTCAATCCCGGAGGCATCGCATTCTATGACTTCCGCAGGAAGAGTCCTGTAATCGTCGGCATATATGAACCCCCATTCTCCGTTCAGGGACATGTAATATGGACTGTTCTCGAATTTTTTATATTTCGCCGATTTCATGTCCGGAAAAGTCATGAATGAAGTCCTCGGATATTCGGTATTGACACATACAGTATCTATTTCAGAAAAATAAGGCTTCAGTTGCAGTTTTCCCTCCTGGCGCTCCTGTGCGGCCGAAAAGGTAAAGTTGAAAACAGCCAGCAGAAATGCAGCAAAGACGACAGATTTCATAAATATACCCGTTTGTAAAACATTAATTATGCAAAATTAGCAGAGTTTTTTGAAAGCGGACAGCAAATCCATATAAAAAAACAGGCAGCCACACTTTCATGTAACTGCCTGAAATCATCCGTGGAGATAGTCGGAGTCGAACCGACGACCCTCTGCTTGCAAAGCAGATGCTCTAGCCAACTGAGCTATACCCCCGTCATACCAATCCGCTGTCAAAGCGGAGTGCAAAGATACGCACAATTTTATTTTATGCAAACTTTTCCTTGAAAAATTCGATGCAAAACCCGAATTTTAATATTCCCTGTACCGGAACTTCAGATTGTCCAGACAGAAATATGCCGGGGTATTCATTCCGTATTCTCCAGTATCAGAAGAAGTTAGAATAAAATCCAGATACAGGACGTCTGTCATTGAACTCAGATCGACTTCCACCCATTTGTCGCATATATAAGTCTTTCCGTCCCTGAAATCCGCGAGATAATACTCCTGGGTCTTTACGCTACCGTCCGCACATGTCGCCTGGATTGTAAGCAGGAACCAGTCCCCGGCTCCGAATTTCTTGCTGAATGACGAACCTTCTTTTATCGCAATAGCGGCATAAGTGCTGTTAGTCACACACACTGACTCAAGATTGACCCTGATGTCATCGGAAAAAATTATTTTCTTGCCCTCAAGTTGAGACGCAAAGGTATTGTAATAATATACCGCAAAATTTGAAGAACCTCCGGCCCCGCCGCCTGCAAACACGCTGTACTGGTTGTCATATCCCGGAGTAGCAGTATCGTTCAGGCATGAAAACGCGAAACCTTCATAACTGCCGAATTCCGCCTGATAGTTATTGGCAAAAGTCACGATTCCGCCGCCATACGAATAAGGCACCGAAGCGATATATCCGCTTTCATCCAGATTGATATCCTCGAAGGTAACTTCCGCATGGATGAAATCCTTATTTTCCAGAAAACTGCATGACGAAACCGCCAATACGGATAAAATAAAAAACAAAATACGTTTCATCGTTGTCGCTTTAAAATAAAAAAGGGGGCTGTCAAGCGACAAGCCCCGAATCTCTTCCAGGGTGCCGGGTGGGACTCGAACCCACGACATTCAGAACCACAATCTGACGCTCTAACCAACTGAACTACAGGCACCATTTTCCTTTCTCAACGAAAGGGACTGCAAAGTTATATATTTTTTCTTTTCCTCCAAAAAAAAATATGTCTTCACGCAAAAAAAATCAAACTTCCTGATTTTTTCAGCACTTCTGGTTGTTTTGGAATAATATTATCTATATTTGTAGGATAAATAGAGACATGCTTTTTGCATGGACAGCGGAATATCGTTATACTTTAATTATAGAAAATGGCACGCGAAATAAAATTTTCCCTCGTTTACAGGGACATGTGGCAGTCATCGGGAAAATACGTCCCAATGGTGCACCAACTTAAAGAAGTTGCTCCTGCCATCATCGACATGGGGTGTTTCGACAGGGTTGAAACAAACGGTGGAGCATTCGAGCAGGTAAACCTGCTTTTCGGACAGAATCCTAACAGGGCCGTACGTGAATGGACGGCTCCTTTCAACAAGGCCGGCATCCAGACACACATGCTCGAAAGAGGCCTTAACGCCCTCAGAATGTTCCCGGTTCCGGCAGACGTCCGCGAACTGATGTACAAGGTCAAGGCAAAGCAAGGCACTAATATTTCCAGATCCTTCTGCGGCCTTAATGACCACAGGAACTTGAAACTTTCCGTTGAATATGCGAAAAAAGGCGGAATGATTTCCCAAGTTGCACTGTCCATCACCCACTCCCCTATCCATACCGTAGAATACTACATGGACATAGTGGACAAGGTCGTGGAATACGGATGCGATGAAATATGTCTTAAGGACATGGCTGGAATCGGCCGTCCTACCGCTCTTGCGCAACTTGTTGCCGCCATCAAGAAGAAATATCCAAAGATGCCTGTACAGTATCACGGACATACCGGCCCTGGGTTCTCCCCGGCATCCATGCTTGAAGTGGCACGTGCCGGAGCCGACTACCTCGATGTTGCCGTCGAACCGCTTTCATGGGGAAAAGTACACCCCGATGTAATAACCATCCGCGAAATGATGAAAGCCGACGGATTCCTCGTAAAGGATCTGAACATGGACGCATACATGGAAGTCAGGAGGCTTACGCAGTCATTCATCGACGATTTCCTCGGATACTGGATTGACAAAGGCAACTCGCAGATGTCATCGCTCCTTGTCGGATGCGGACTCCCTGGAGGCATGATGGGCTCCATGATGGCCGACCTCAAAGGATTCCACGGCGCAATCAACCTTTCTCTCAAGAACCAGGGCAAGCCTCAATTGACACTTGACAACCTCATGGTTCTGCTCTTCAAGGAAGTAGAGTACGTATGGCCGAGACTCGGCTATCCGCCATTGGTTACTCCGTTCAGCCAGTACGTAAAGAACACCGCACTCATGAACCTCATGAGCACCCTCAAAGGGCAGCCGCGCTGGACGACAATCGACAAAGACACATGGAACATGATTCTCGGAAAGACCGGCAAACTTCCTGGGCCGCTTGCTCCTGAAATTGTCGAACTCGCAAAGAGCAAAGGCCTCGAGTTCTACGACGGCAACCCTCAGGACGCTTTCCCTAACGAACTTGACAAATACAGGAAAGACATGGAGGAAAAAGGCTGGGATTTCGGCGAAGACGACGAAGAACTCTTCGAATACGCAATGCACGAAAGACAGTATCTTGATTACAAGAGCGGCCTGGCAGAAGAGAGGTTCAAGAAAGACCTTGAGGCTGCAAGGGCAAAAGCCGGCGCACCTATCGTAATCACCCGTCCGGTTGTCGAAATGCCTAAGTTCGACATTGAAAAAATCACCGAGAAATATCCTCACGCCAAACCTGTACAGGCTCCTGTCAAAGGACAGGTAATCTGGCAGATAGATGTTGACGATGCATCCACTGCTCCAAACGTAGGCACAAAAGTCGAGGCAGACAAACCAATGTGCTACGTTCAGGCATACTACGGAATGGAAGAAGTAGTTCCAGGATTTGACGGAAAGATCGTAGCCATCTGCGCAAAACAAGGAGACAATGTCGCAAAAGGCGAAATCGTCGCTTTTGTAGAATAGTCCTGAAAACAATATTCAAAGAAAAAGAGCCGCGCTTCAGAATGTGCGGCTCTTCTTTTTACGCTTTTTAGACACAGCCGCGGAAACAGGGAAGAAAACCAAAACCCCGGCTCCGAGAGCCGTTACAACACAGGCCCAGACATTTACCTTTCGTGAAACAGCGGTAATTTCAACCGGGCCGTCCAACATCCTTATCGGATACATATACCACGTAACCGAATTGACGTCATGAATCCTGGCGTTCGTGGCGACAATCCTGCCCGGCATTTTCACGGAAAAATACAGGTATTTTTCAAAATAATCTTTTACTCTGTCGTCACATGCCCTGAAAAGACTGTCCAACACCGCTCGGTTCGCTGCATACAAGTCGCTGTAATATGTCCCTCCATAATAATTGTCCAATAACTTTCCGAACTCCGCAGGTTCCATTACATCGAAACCATCTGCCGTCATTTCCGATAAAATGTCATTTTTTCCCAGCATAATCGAATCCGCACGACGCTTTCCCACATAATCCGAAAAAAGGCTGCAATTGAAATCAAAATAAGAGCAGTTATACCACTTTATGAATTTTTCATTTATGTCGTCCAGCCGGTACATCAGCTCATAACCGCTGACAGCAGGATTAATCCCTTCTCCGCGAAGCCAGATATTCCTGTCCTCCTCGTCAAGGTAATCTTCTATAGGAGCCGCCGGCAAGTCGCACTGAGGAAACACGGCGCGATATTCATATTCGGTCGTCAACCACTTGAATGTCTTCCGGAAGTCCTCACGGGCATCATAAGCCACGAAAAACACAGTTGCAGAGTCCATGCTGCCCTTGAAAGCGGCCATGTATCTGAAATTCTGCATTTTGCCAATATCTCCCGAACCGGCAAAACCGGACGGCTCGCCTGCTTTTGCGACATCCCATCCTTTATTTTCAAAACACCGGATTTCAGTACTGTCTTCAAAATACACCGTCCGCCCACCATTTTCCGGATAATTTGAGAAATCCGAACATACATAATAATAATCACTCGCACATGAGGCCGACAGCATCAGAAGCACCAGCAACAGCATTAATTCAATCTTTTTCATAATAACACGATTTCAACCTTAGGTATTTTTCTATCCTTTCTTTCATTTGCGCACCATCTTCCGGAAGGTATGCCGTATTTTCTATTTTAAGCGGGGATTCGCCGCTCTCTATTCCGCCATGCCTTGCAGTAAGAAAAAGGGAGAGAAAAACCACGAAAGCAACTGCCATCGTACAGGCTGCTGCTACAGCATAGGCGTTACCCTTCTTTGCATCCGCACAAGCCGCCACGACTTTCTTCCTCAGGGTTTCAGGAAAAAAACATTCCATTTTCCCGGCCTGCCTTACAAAATCCTCATAATCCATTGTTTCTCCTCCTTGGCTCTAACATTTCCCTTACATTTTTACGCGCCATATACAGATTGCTTTTGACCGAATCACGTGTCATTCCCGTAACTTCCGCTATTTCATCATTTTTCATCTGCTCGATTTCAGACAGGCAAAAAACCGTCCTTTGCGCCGGAGACAATCTCAGAACTATTTTTCTGTACAATTTTTCAAAGTCTTCAGCATCAATCTTGTCTTTAAAATCCTCCATGTCGGATGAAAACATCCTATACCCGGCCATGGCTTCCTCCCTGCGCCTTATTTCACGAGATTTATCTATCAATAGATTATATGTTATCCTATATATCCACGTAGATAGACTGTGAGTCCTGTCATAACTTGAAGCATTTTTCCATACTTTTATGAAAACTTCCTGCGAGACATCCTCTGCTTCCGCTTCATCGCACAAAAATCTGACAGCAAAACGATATACCATATCCCCATACCTCTTTATCAAAATATTCATCGGCCATGTAAAACCGCCGGCCAACAACGCCATTAACTGTATATCGCTTAAAAATTTCATTCAGCACGGATTGAACTTCATCAAAAATATTTACCTAATATACGATTGTGGTTCATAAAAGTAAAAAAAATAATGATTATCCGCAAAAATATCCCCTTATGTGTATGGGGGGAGTGCCTTCCGGCAGTATGCGCCGGGCATGGCGTCCGGCATCGAGTACGGCATGAGGCGCACCCCTGGCCGCGCCCCGACTTAACTTCTGTTTACATAACCCATTGCAAATTAGCGACAAACAACATGCATTCCGAAAAACAAGTGTGGATTTCAAGGGCTTCCGGACTCCTCAGAATCCACACTTATAAAATATTGTTACAATAGCAATTAACTATATGTCAACATATTGCGACATTTTTAAATTAAGTCAGGGCGCGGCCCGGGGACGTCCCAATGCGCCGGCATATTGCGGATTGCCATCGTTACAATGTTTTTCAGGCGTGGAGTCCGAGCGTGTTGCGCCGGCGGCCGGGGCGGGACGCACGGGCGTGCTTTCCGACCGCAAAAGGCACGGCAGCCC
>JADIMA010000069.1 GCA_017694945.1 Candidatus Merdivivens pullicola
TCTATGCAGATGGTGGTGGCGATAATAGCACTATGGGAGCAGCCGCTATTGGAGGAGGTATAGACTATCTCAACTTAAGTGGACAAACAGAATTTGACATCACCATTTCCAACTCCACGATTCATGCTACAAGGGGGTGTTCTTATGCGTCCTATATCGGCGCAGGGGGATGGCATGGAGGAACTGCAGGATATAATATCATTTCTACTGCCAATATAACAGGCAGCATCATTTATGATGAAAGTGGAACTGAGATAACGCAATAGTTTTGTTTCCCGAAGTGTCACTTCGACCATTACAAGGTGGAACTTTGACCAAATCGAAGTGGCACTTTAGGAAACACAAGGTGAAACAGAGAAAGCTAATATAATTATTAACTTATGAAACGGCATCAACGTATCGCTCCATTGTTTGCTGATGAATTTTGGGGTACGCATTGACGAAGTCAGAAGAAAGGCCCGTGCCACCAAGGCTTACATCAAGAGTGACAATACCTTCGGATATTGGGAAAGCGGAACAAGTTGGACATATACGGGAGAAAACGGGCAGGGCGGTTATGCGGACAGGACTACCGTGCTTCGAATCCGTGCCGCACGTATAGATGCGCAACCGCAGCAATAAACGATAATCAGGCAGGATTCATCTGCAAAAACACAGGGACGTGCGTTTCATTACGGAAAGCACGTCCCCGTTGTTTCATTCGGATATTTGGATATTAATTGAATGCAATGCTTTTCCATTCGGTATCGAGCCAACTCGTGGCGGAAGCCGCCTGAGGAGTGGCCGTGCCGGATGCATAGTGCTTGTCGGCATTCAGAACAAGTTCGCATGCAGAAGTGCTGAAACTGAATACAGGCTCTCCGAAGCCAATTGATGCAAACGGGTGTTCGTGGACGGTAAAATTGCCGGCTGCTGTAAATTCGACCTTTGTGAGCGGGCATTCGTTGAAAAGTCCGTAAGAAAATTCAACAACCTTAGGGAGCGATATGGAAGTAAGTCCGGTGCCCCTGAAAGCGTATGTGTATATTGTGGTCGCTTCAGGCAGATCAATCGAAGCGAGCGAAGGGCAATATACCAGACATTGGTTGCCTACGATTTTTACGCCCGGGCATACGACTTTTTCCAGTTTGGGGTTACTCCACATGGACTGGCTTCCGAGGGTTTCGACTTCCTCCGGCAATATGATTTCCCTAAGTTCAGGGAGAGTGTATTCTCCATCAAGTTGGCCGCTGAACGCAAAGGCAGGTAGTCCGTAAACTCCATCAGGAGCGGTCTGCAAATTGCCGTCCATCAAGCCGTCTGCATCGACTTCAGGCCAGCCTGTGACCCCGCTTAAATCAATTACCTCTACGTTCGTCCCGATAAAAGGGTTGGTAGTCCATGAACTGTCCATAGGAGAGGCCGTTGTTGACATTCCGAGTTTTTCAAACTCTCCGCTCAGGCTGAACTCGGTCACTCCGGCTTCAAGGGCTTCGTCTATTGCGGCGCGGACTTCTTCGGCTGTCATTCCTGTCATGTCTATTTTGCCGTCAGGCCCCGGTTCGTTTACCGTGACGGTGCAGGACGCCGTTTTGTCGTCGGCGCTGGCGGTAATTGTCGTCGAGCCGGCGGCAATGGCTGTTACCAGTCCGTTTTCATCAACTGCGGCGATTGCCGGGTCTGCGCTTTCCCATGTGGCTGTCTTGGTGTCAGCGTTTTCGGGCAATATGCTTGCGGTCAGTTGGCGCGTTTCGCCGATAACGAGTTCAATTGATTCCGCATCCAATGTCACGGATTCGACTGCTACGGGTTCTTCGGGACCCGGAGCAGGTTCCGGTTCGGGTGTACAGCTGGCCATGATAAAAGCGGCCGAGCCCATCATTGCAGTCAGGATTTTTCTGATTTTTTTCATGATAGATTTTACAAGTAAAAATTAACAAACATCTTGCAAAGGTACGGATGTCCGAGCATTTTTCCAAAACAAATTTCGGCCGGTCTGCCGTGTCAGGAGCCGTTCCGGCCGGTAATGACGCCTTGGCTCATCCATGTTTTCATTTTTCCGTCCTCTTCGTAAATGAGGACTGCTTCGATGTCCTGATGGCTTTCCACGTACCGGATGCTTTCATCCAGGCCTGCCGCCATCATGTATGTGGCAAGTGCGTCGGCAGTCGCTGCATCGCCGCAGATTACTGTCGCACTAAGCAGGTTGTGGTTTACAGGATAACCGGTTTTGGGATTTATGGTATGGGCGTATTTTTTCCCGTCGCGGATGTAGAATTTCCTGTAATTGCCGGATGTCACTATGCCGGTAGCGGCTGACGGCAGTTCAAGTATTGTCTGGATTTCTGTCCCCGGTTCCATGTTCCCGTCAATGGGGGCGTCTATTCCTATAGTCCAGTTTTGTCCGGAGGGATTTACTCCTTTTCCAAAGATTTCACCCCCTATGTTTATAAGCATGTTGTCTATGCCTTCCGAGGAAAGGTAGCGGCCAATCATGTCGCAGGTATATCCTTGGGCTATGGCATTGAAGTTCAATGTGACTCTGGGGTCTGACTTGTAGAGTTTCCCGTTGTTGCATGTTATCTTGTCCATGCCTGTGAAATTCCTTATGGAGTCTATTGCGCCGCTGTCCGGGAACGAGCCTTTCTTGAAGCCGAAGCCCCATGCGTCGAACAATGCCCCGGCGGAGATGTCGAAATAACCGTCGCATTCCTCGTACATCCGTTCCGAAATGGCGAATATGTCAAGCAGGATGGGGTCGGAACAGTTTTCGCACAAATTGTTGTTGAATTTGGACAGTGATGAGGAGTCGTTGTATCCGGAAATGGAATTGTCTATGTCGGCAAGTATCCTTTCTATGCCTTTTTGCAGTTCCGCGCATTCCCTGAACCCTGTTTCAAGCGTTATCCTGTATGTGCCCCCCTGGGCGTATCCTTCTATATTGTAGTAGCCGGTGCCTTTCCCGCAGGACAGAACCGCTGCTGCCATGATGCTCAAAAAGATGTTCCGTTTCAGGAAAACGAGGCTGTTTGTGACAAAGTGTTTCATTTTAATCGTGTCCAGTCGGCATGATTTTGGCAAATGCCGTTAATCCTGATGACAAAAGTAGTTATTTTTTTGCCTGAAAGAATATTTTTTCGGAACTTTGCATAATGTCGCTTTTTGATTGCGCATGAAAAAAATGAGTAGAGAAACAGTTTTCATATTTGTATGTCTGCTTGCGGCCCTGACTGCTTGCAAGAAAGACCTGTCTGAAGTCAAACTGATGATGGAAGGCGATCCGGTGATAGAGATCGATGATTATGTTTCCGTCGGTTCTGAATGGACTTTACAAGCCGGAGGAGTGAAATTGCCGGTCGATGACATAGGGTATTATTGGACTATAGACGGCCTTGTCGATGACAACGATACCACGGATGTCTTTTCTTTCCGCTTTCCGGACACTTCCGGAATATACAAGATTACCTGCACGGCTTTTCATCCCGAGTATTACAACAATCCTACGACCAAGTCTGTTACTGTGCTGGATACGGCTTACAACGCTTCATTGAAACTGGGCGGAATAGACATTGCCGGGATTTTCAAGGACGAGCGTGACGGAAGGGAATATAGGTTCGTCTCCATAGGCGGGCTTGACTGTTTCATATCCAATCTGGCTTACAGGGGATACGGGAAGCCTTATAAGGGAAGTGATGTCATGTGGAGCATGATGGGAGGTTATTATACTTATGAGGAGGTGCTTTCAGGAGACATCTGTCCGCAGGGCTGGAGGGTTCCGTCCGAAAACGACTGGGATGTTCTTGCCGGTACTTATGCGGAGGCGATGGACGGGCGCGTATTTTTGGGAGCCGCCCCTCACCTGATGGCCCCTGCTACTTTGAACGATGAAAAACTGTGGTCATATTCTCCCGACAATGAACCTGTCAATGACAGCGGTTTCAGCGCGCTTCCTACAGGCTATTTCAGCAATGACGCTTTTGTCGGATTTAACGAATATGCAGTATTCTGGTCGGCTGATCCGTCCGGCGAGAAAGGCATTTACCATTATATATATTATGACGAGCCGGATTTGAGGACAGCTGCCATTTCAGGGGATTTCCGCGCTTCGGTACGTTGTGTGAGAGACAGAAATTAATCAAAAAAATATTTAGATATGAAAAAAGCACTTCCTTGGATTATTGTGGCGGTCATAATACTTGCCGTATTTTTATGGGTGAAAAATTCTTACAACTCGATAGTTACAGCGGATGAAGCGGCTTCAGGGGCATGGTCTCAGGTTGAAAACCAGTACCAGCGCAGGCTGGATCTGATTCCGAACCTTGTCGCTACTGTCAAAGGCTATGCCGAATATGAAAGCAGCACGCTTCAGGAAGTCGTGGAGGCGAGGGCCAAGGCCACTCAGGTGACGGTGGATCCTCAGAAACTCGATGCCGAAAGCATCGCGCGCTTCCAGGAGTCGCAGGCCGCACTCGGTTCGGCATTGGGCCGTCTCATGGTGGTCGTGGAAAAGTATCCGGATCTCAAGGCCAACCAGCAGTTCCTTGATTTGCAGGCCCAACTGGAAGGGACTGAAAACAGGATTGCTGTGGCCCGTAAGGATTTCAACGATGTGGTAAAGGGTTACAATACGATGATTCGCAGGTTCCCGAGCAATATCATTGCAAATATCTTCGGCTTTGATGCCAAAGGTTATTTTGAATCTGTGGAAGGCGCCGAAGTGGCTCCGCAAGTACAATTTTAACCGTTTCTACAAATGTCTGCAGCCGGTTTTCTTACAAAAGAACAGTGCGACAGTATCGTTGAGGCAATCAAGTCGGCTGAATTGAATACATCCGGCGAGATACGTGTCCATATCGAGTCTGAATGCAGCGGCGACCCGTGTGAACGGGCCGTCGCCGTTTTCCATAAACTCGGAATGTTCAGGACTGCTGCAAGGAACGGCGTCCTGATATACCTTGCATTCAAGTCGCATAAAGTGGCTATCATCGGGGATGAAGGCATCAATAAGGCAGTTCCGGAGGGATTCTGGGATGATGCTTATCATTTCATGTCAGAACATTTTAAAAACGGAGACTTCGCCGGCGGGCTTGTCGGCGCCATAGTCATGGCCGGTGACCGGCTCAAGGAGTTTTTTCCTTATCAAAGCGATGACGTCAATGAGCAGAGTGATGAGATATCTTTCGGAAAATAGTTTCAAGGCGGTGGCGGTGTCTGTCGTAGTCGCTGTCCTGTCCGTGTTTACAGCATCGGCAGGCGTGCCTGCCAGGCCTGTGCCGCAGCGGCTGGTCAATGATCTGGCTTCCGTGCTTTCGACTGAACAGAGAAATGAACTGGAGAGGGTTTTGGTCGCTTTTGATGACAGCACCTCCAATCAGATAGCCGTCCTGTTTGTCAATGATTTAAGCGGTATGGACATATCGTCTTATGCCATTGAGACCGGAAGAGAATGGGGCGTCGGGCGTGCCGGGTATGACAATGGAGTCCTTATTGTTGTCAAGCCCAAGTCCGGCAATGAACGCGGAGAGGCATTCATCGCTGTCGGCTACGGGCTTGAAGGTGCGATACCGGATGCCGCAGCGCACAGGATTGTGGACAACGTGATGATTCCCCATTTTAGGGAAAATGATTATTATACCGGCGTGTGTGAGGCCGTATCCATGCTTATGAAACTGGCCTCCGGTGAAATTTCAGTTAAAGACATGGACGAAGACGACTCCGGCGGCTCCTGGGGCGTCATTGTAGTACTTGTTATAATATTCATCCTTGCCGGTGCGCTTTCGTCGGGGAGACACAGAGGCGGCGGTTCCGATACTTTCACGGGCGGCGGACATTACCGGGGGCCGATAATTTTCGGTGGCTTCGGGGGCGGCGGCTCAGGAGGTTTCAGCGGAGGCTTCGGCGGTTTCGGCGGAGGAAGTTTCGGAGGAGGCGGAGCCGGAGGAAGCTGGTAGCCGGTGCGCTTCCTGTTTCTGCTATTCCGGTTCTTCGGCCTTTTCAAATGCCTTTACTATTTTCGTTACCAGGGGGTGTCTGACTATGTCGCGGTAATCGAAGCGTATTATGCTGATTCCCTTTATTTTTTCTACAAGCGAAACGCCTTTCAGAAGCCCGGACGAGGACTTCTGGGGAAGGTCGATCTGTGTCGCATCGCCGGTTACTATGAATTTTGCATCGCTCCCCATCCTGGTCAGGAACATTTTAAGTTGGCCGAGGCTGGTGTTCTGGGCCTCGTCCAGGATTACGCATGCTCTGTCCAGCGTGCGGCCTCTCATGTATGCAAGCGGCGCGATTTCGATGGTTCCGTCGTCTATGAACTCCTGAAGCCGTTTTGCCGGTATGATGTCTTTCAGTGCATCATACAGGGGCAGCAGGTATGGATCCAGTTTCTCTTTTAGGTCTCCGGGGAGGAATCCGAGTCTTTCACCGGCTTCTACGGCCGGCCTGGTTAGCACGATTCTTTTGATTTCCCTGTTTTTCAGCGCTCTGACCGCAAGGGCTATCGCTACGTATGTCTTTCCGGTGCCGGCAGGCCCGAGGGCGAAGATGAGGTCGTTTGAGTAGAATGCCTCTACCATCTTCATCTGGTTGGGGGTCCTTGCCTTTATCGCCCTTCCGTCGTTTCCATAAACAATGACTGAAGCGGCCGGCAGGATTTCGGGCTGAAGCCCCTCTCCGTTATCCTCGAAATATTCTTCTGCATCGTACTGCGACAGTGTCCGTTTGACGAGGCGTTTTTCTATGAGGTGTTCGATCGCCCCTTCGAAGCCTGAAATGTCTCCCGGCGTTCCTTCCAGGTTTATTTCTTCACCCCGTGCGATGACTTTCAGGTGCGGAAAGTGCGAGCATACTGTTTCCAGTATCTTGTTGTTGACCCCGTAAATCTCAACCGGGTCTATTTCTTCTAAAATGATTCTTTTGGTTTCTGCCATTAGCGTATGTTGATAATCTTTCTTATTCTGTTGCGTGAATTGATCATGTTGTCGTAGTCGCTTCCACGAAGCCATTCCTGTCTTTTGCCTTCCATCTCGTTTATTATGACGGTGGTGAAGCCTTTTTCCTTGTACCCCTGCCTGCTGCACCAGAGATAAATGCATTCTGCCGAGTCGATGCGGGCCTTGTGTCCGTACCGTTTCACAATCTTGATTTTTGCGGCAAGGCCTGCCTGGGTGTTCGCAAGCGACATGTTGGATATAAAGTTGCCGAGCGAATATATTACATGCCTGCCTCCGACGGTGTCTCTGTCCTGCGGCACATGCGGATGAGTCCCTATTACGAGGTCGGCGCCGTTGCTTACAAGCCATTCGGCGAGTCTTTCCTGTGCATGGTCATGTTTCAGTCTGTATTCGGTACCCCAGTGTGGCAGGGCGATGATTATGTCGGCAGAGTCTGCTTTCGCGCGGAGTATGGCCTCCTTGATTTCGAGCGTGTCCGTGCTGTTCACTCTGTACGGGTAGGGGACTGGAATCCCGTTCGTCCCGTATGTGAAGTTGAGCAGGGCGACTTTTATTCCCCGGTGTTCGATGACAAGAGGATAATTTGCAGCCTGCATGCACGAATCTTTGTAAACCCCTGTGTGGAATACGGAATGTTCGTTTTTGAGTTTTTCGTATGCGGCCAGAGTGGAGGCGAGCCCCCTTTTGCCTTTGTCGCAGATGTGGTTGTTGGCTGAAAGCATTATGCCGATGCCGTTTTCTGCCGCTTCTTCAAGGATTTCATAAGGGGCGGAAAAACACGGGTAGCCCGAGTATGGTTCCACGCCTACCGTAAATTCCATGTTCGCTACGGTGAAGTCCGCTGCCTCCGCCATGCCGGCGATATGGTCGAAATATCCGCAGAAATCATATCCTTCCGGTGTGCGCGCGGACTCTAATTGGGCGTCGTGCATCATGACGTCGCCGAGAAAAAGCATGTCGAGAGTGTCGGGCCTTTCGTCCATTATCGGCGCCGGGCGCGGCAGAGGGGTGCCTGTCGCAAGGGTCAGGAATACGGCTGCTTCAAGGATCATTGTCCGTTCTCCTCTTTTGCGCCGGTTATTACTTCTTCGTCAACGGTCAGAATACGGAGGTTTTTTTCATTGAGCCTTACCGACAGCCACTTGCGGATACGTTCTTCATTCTGGAGGGAGCCGCTTTTGCAGCTTATGAGTACGTATATACTGTTTTCTTCCTCAAAATCAGCGGCATCGATGCCTGCTCCCTTGAGGATGGCCAATGATGTTATGTCCGGTATCTGTGCGACGAGTTCCCTCGCAATCTGCGCATACGGGATTTCGCTTTCCTTTACCTTTTTCAGTTCGTTTTCAAGTTCGGCGATCAGGTTTTCCCTTTTGCGTATCTCGTCGTTGGTTATGTCGTAGAATCCTTTTATGAACTCTTCATTTACCGCATCGCTGTTTGCCCCTGTGTTCTCAGTAATTATGAGTTGCTCCCTGTCGATTCCGAATTTTTCCGCCCTGGCGTACAGGTCTTCTTTCTTTTCCGTGGTGAGCGGCGTGCCTGCTATGAAAATCTCCAGTTTAGAACCCTTGCGGTGGTCTATGTCGTGATTGTATATGTAATTTTCACCGAGTGATACGGTTTCTTTGAGGAAATTGTCCGCTGCTATGTCGAAGTTGTTCTGTCTGATGACCGATATTGCTGACAGTACGCTCGGGACTATCAGTATGATTACGACTGCGCTCATGAGGCGTTTGGTCTTTTTCCGTGTTTTGGCATCGGCGAAATTGACAGACGGGAATTTCATGTACCTGACGGAAAAATATGTGGCCAGTATTATGAATGCGCTGTTGATGAAAAACAGGTAGAACGCTCCGATGAAATAAAGTATGTTGCCGCTGGCGAGGCCGTATCCTGCAGTACACAGCGGAGGCATGAGGGCTGTCGCGATGGCTACTCCGGACATTACAGTGCCTTTTTCTTTTCTCGCTATCTCGAAGATGCCGGCAAAGCCGCCGAACAGTGCTATCAGTACGTCATATATCGTAGGGTTTGTTCTCGACAGCAATTCGGTAGGCTTGTCCAGGTCGAGAGGGGATATCAGGAAATACAGGCATGATGCGACGATGCTTATGACAATCATCACAAGCAGGTTCTTTACCGACTCCTTTATCAGGAATGTGTCGTTGGTGCCCAGACCGAGACCCATTCCGAAAATAGGCCCCATCAGGGGCGAAATGAGCATAGCGCCGATGATTACCGGAATAGAGTTGACATTCAGGCCTACGGATGCGATTATTATTGAAAATACGAGAATCCATACGTTGGGGCCGCGGAAATAGATGTTGTTTTTGATATTGTGTACGGCCGCCTGGATATCGACATGGCTTGAAATGTTTGTCAATTTCAGCAGATATAACTTGAGCCGGTTGGTTTTTTTCATCGCAATGCTTGTTTATATCCCCAAAGATAAAGGAATTTTTTGAAATGAACATAAATATGGCTATTTTTGCGGAATCGGAAAAGGCGCTGAATGCATGAAGGATACTTCGTCCATAAGATGGGGGTTCGCTGTTTTGCTGGGCATGTCCTTGCTGTTGCAGGGATGTGATTTTTTCCGTGTGCTTGCCGGAAAGCCTACCCGAGATGACCTTGAAGAGTTGAAGGAGTACAGGATGGAGCAGGAGGCGCGCATCGAAGCCATGAGGCAGGCCAGGATGGAGGATTCGCTGAAGCGCGTGGAGGCAAGGCGGGCATGGGTTGACGATTCGTCGGCAGTAATGTCGGCGATGGCGGAGGGCCGGGCGGTTTTCAAGAAACTTTCCGAATTGTCCGTGGCCCCGTCGGAGGACATAGGCAGCCGCTTCTGTCTGATGATGGGATATTTTAACAACAGGGGCAACGCCGAGAGGCTTTACAAGACGATGGAGGCAGACAGTCTCGAACCCTTGCTGATATCATTCGACAGCGGGGCGACCGGAGTGGCGCTGTTCCCGTGCGGAAGCGCGCATGAGATACTTTCAAGACTGGATTCGGTGAGGGACAGGGATTATTTCCCTTCCGATTCCTGGATAATATGGGATACGGAAAAATACGATATTGATTAAAATACATTAAAATGAAGACAACAGTATTTACTGAAAAACACATTTCCCTCGGGGCCAAGATGGTTCCGTTCGCCGGCTTCAACATGCCGGTCGAGTACGAAGGCATAATCCCCGAGCACAAGACAGTGCGTGAGAAAGTAGGAGTGTTCGATGTCTCCCACATGGGAGAAATATTCGTGGAAGGCCCTAACGCGCTTGCATTTATCCAGTACCTTACTTCAAACGATGCTTCCGTGCTCTATCCGGGCAAAGCTCAGTATTCATGTTTCCCTAACGGCAAAGGCGGTATTGTTGACGATGTAATCGTATATTGCTTCAGTACTGAAAAATACATGCTCGTAGTCAATGCTGCGAATGTTGAGAAGGACTGGGCTCATCTCTGCTCTTTCTGCGAGAAGTTCGGCATGGTTCCCGGCAAGGACTTGAGGAATGCTTCCGATGAGATTTGCCAGCTTGCGATTCAGGGGCCTAAGGCTATGGAAGTGATGCAGAAACTCTGCAAGGAAAATATAATGGACATGGAATACTATACTTTCAAAGTGCTGGAAGTTGCAGGTATTCCTGATGTAATCCTTTCCACTACTGGCTATACCGGTTCAGGCGGATGCGAGGTTTATGCTCCCAATGCATACGGTCTCCAACTGTGGGATGCCATTTTCAAGGCCGGAGAACCTGAGGGCATAAAGCCTATCGGTCTCGGAGCAAGGGATACGCTCAGGCTCGAAATGGGATTCTGCCTCTACGGTAACGATATCGACGATACGACTTCTCCTATCGAGGCTTCTCTCGGTTGGATAACCAAGTTCTCGGAGGAAAAAGGCGAGTTCCTTGACAAGGCTTTGCTTCTGGCCCAGAAAGAGGCGCCAGTAGTACGTCGTCTCGTAGGTTTTGAACTTGTTGACAAGGGTATCGCACGCCACGGCTATCCGGTATGCGATGCGGAAGGCAAGGAAATAGGACACGTGACTTCGGGAAGCATGGCTCCTTACCTTAACAAGGCTATAGGTATGGCTTATGTAAACGCTCCTCTGCACAAGCAGGGATCGGAGATATTCATAAATATCAGGGGCAGGATGCTGAAGGCTGTCGTAGTAAGGCCTCCGTTCTATAAAAAATAACCGCCTGCCGGAAATTTTCCGTCTTATGGACTGCATCGGCGTTTTGCCGGTGCGGTCTTTTTTTTCAACTGTCTCTAATTTTTATAAATTTGTAGCCGGTTATTAAACGACGAATGATATGAAGAATACCGCGATATTCATGGGTGCGGCCTGTGCTGCGTTTCTGGCACTGTCTGTATTCCTCCCCCTGCAGGCCCAGGACTTCAATCTGGATTCGCGCCTGAAAAAACATGTGGTTTATCTGTGTTCGGATTCCCTGCATGGACGGCAGGCGGGTTCCGTTTATGAGGAAAAGGCTGCTGAATATGTCCTGGACGCTTTTGCAAGGTACGGGCTTGACATTTCCGGCGAATACGGAATGCAGCCCTTTTCTGTCAATCTCCCGGACGGGACAATAGATTCAAGGAATGTCGTCGGAGTCATTCCCGGTTACGACCCTGTGTTGTGCGGGCATTATATCGTGATAGGGGCGCATCTGGACAACCTTGGCGAGAATGTCCTTACGGTTGACGGAAAACGCACTGCACAGATATACTACGGGGCCGACAACGATGCTTCGGGACTGGCCCTTCTTGTCGAACTGGCAAGGCTGGCCGCGGAAAATGACTTCATGTTCAAGCGTACATTGGTTTTTGTGGCTTTCGGAGCCTCGGAGCAGATGCAGTCCGGAGCATGGTGTTTTCTTAACATGTCTTTTCCCGACAAAGACAGGATAGACATGATGATCAATCTGGACATGCTGGGCAGGGGGGCGCGCGGTGGAAATGAGTTTTCCATATACGCGGCTTCGAACAGCGATGTTGAAGACTTTATAAAGGTTTTTTCGGAGAACCTGCGGCCTCTTGTCCCCCGGTTGGTCATGCAGGATTATTATCCCGGAGATCACAGGGTCTTCCTCCATTCCGGGATACCGTCCGTGCTTTTTACTACCGGGCCTCATCCCGAGTACAATACGGTAAGGGATACGGAGGATCTGATAGATTACAGGACTATGTCGTATGCCGCTGACTATATTTACGGTTTCATGCTGGCCGCCGCAAACATGGACAAGCCTTTCCGTTTCAACAGTCCGGGCAGCGACGAGGCCGTCTATACGATGGCGGACTGCGATGTGCCTCCGAAATATTTCAACAATACCGACCTCGGCAAGTTTATGAACGAGTGGGTATATACTTATCTGAAGTATCCCCAGGAGGCGGTGGATAAAGGTATCCAGGGGACTGTCGATGTGAGTTTCATTGTCGAGAAAAACGGCGAGGTCACTAACGTAAAAGTCGAGCGCGGAGTTGACCCGCTGCTTGACGACGAGGCGGTGAAAGTCATCTCGGTTTCCCCGAAATGGAAGGCAGGAATCAGGAAAGGGCAGAAAGTAAGGACGAAAATCACTGTTCCGGTGGAATTCCGTCTTGCGAAAGGGAATGCAGGCCGTTTCGGATTCTGATTTTTTTGCTACATTTGCACCCTCTAAGGAAAATTTTTCTGACAAATGGAATACGATTTTAAGGAGATTGAACGTAAATGGCAGTCCTATTGGGCTGAACATGGGACTTTCCGTGTTACTGAAGACACTTCAAAGCCTAAGTTCTATGTCCTTGACATGTTCCCTTACCCTTCCGGTGCGGGGCTGCATGTGGGACATCCGCTTGGGTATATAGCAAGCGACATATACAGCCGTTACAAGCGCCTGTGCGGTTACAATGTCCTCCATCCTATGGGCTATGACGCTTTCGGCCTTCCTGCCGAGCAGTATGCTATCCAGACAGGGCAGCATCCCGCCATTACGACGGTTCGCAATATCGACCGTTACCGCAGCCAGTTGGACCGCATAGGCTTTTCCTATGACTGGTCGAGGGAGATACGTACGTGCGATCCGGCCTATTACAAATGGACCCAGTGGGCGTTCCTTAAAATGTTTTCCCATTGGTACGACAATTCTTCGTGCAAGGCGCGGCCGATAGTCGAACTGGAAAGGATTTTTGAAACGGAAGGCAATGCATCCGTCAATGCCGCATCCACTTGCGACAGGACATTTACCGCCGATGAATGGAAGTCTTTCACGGAAAAGCAGCGTGCGGACATATTGATGGGGTACAGGATAGCCTATCAGGGAGAGACTTCGGTCAACTGGTGCCCCGGGTTGTGCACCGTGCTTGCAAACGACGAGGTGAAAGACGGTTATTCCGTCCGCGGAGGTTTTCCTGTGGAGCAAAGGAAGATGAAACAGTGGCAGTTGAGGGTGTCCGCATATGCTGAAAGGCTTCTCGAGGATCTTGAGAGCCTGGAATGGACCGAATCCCTGAAAGATATGCAGCGCAACTGGATCGGACGGAGCAAAGGGGCGGAACTCGTTTTCCGTGTAAGCAACGGCAGCAACGAATACGACATAGTCATTTTTACTACCAGGGCCGATACCGTGTTCGGGGTTACTTTCATGGTGCTTGCCCCTGAAAGCGACTGGGTTTCCCTCCTTACTACCGAGGACAACAAGGACGCGGTGGCGGAGTATCTCGAATCTGTGAAGAAAAGGACGGAAAGGGAGAGGATTGCCGAAACAAGACGGGTGACCGGCGTGTTCACGGGTTCTTATGCTACCAACCCTCTGACTGGCAGGAAAGTCCCTGTATGGGTTTCCGATTATGTCCTTGCCGGTTATGGCACGGGGGCGATTATGGCCGTTCCTGCACATGACAGCAGGGATTATGCTTTTGCAAAGGCTTTCGGCCTTCCGGTTATCCCGCTTATAGAAGGTTGTGATGTGTCGGAGTCCAGTTTCGATGCCAAGGAAGGCAGGATGTGCAATTCCGGTTTCCTCGACGGCATGGATGTCAGGGATGCCATACCGGCGGCAATAGATTACGTGGAAAGCCACGGCATAGGGAAGGCGAAAGTCAATTACCGTCTGCGCGATGCGATATTTTCGCGCCAGAGGTATTGGGGTGAACCGTTCCCGATATATTTCAAGGACGGTGTTGCGACTCCTTTACCTGAAGACAGGCTTCCTTTGGAACTTCCCGAAATAGACAGTTTCCGTCCTACGGAGACCGGTGAGCCTCCTCTCGGAAGGGCGAAAGGCTGGAGTTTTGAAGGCTGCCCTCTGGAGTTGAGCACGATGCCGGGTTTTGCCGGAAGCAGCGCGTATTATTTAAGATACATGGATCCGCATGACGACAAGGCCCTTGTGAGCAGGGAGGCCGATGAATATTGGAGAAATGTGGATCTGTACATAGGCGGCACCGAGCATGCCACCGGGCACCTGATATATTCAAGGTTCTGGAACAAGTTCCTGTACGACCTCGGATATGTCTGTGAGAAAGAGCCTTTCAAGAAACTCGTAAACCAGGGCATGATTCAGGGAAGATCCAACTTCGTTTACAGGATTAAAGGCACCAATACTTTTGTCTCGTACAATCTGAAGGATTCTTACGATACAACGGAGATCCATGTAGATGTGAACATCGTAAAGAACGACAGGCTTGACCTTGAGGCTTTCAGGAACTGGATGCCTGATTTTGCGGATGCTCAGTTCATACTTGAAAACGGGGAATACATTTGCGGATACGCCATTGAAAAGATGAGCAAGTCGATGTACAATGTCGTTAACCCGGATGTCGTGTGCGATACCTACGGCGCTGACACGTTGCGCCTGTATGAAATGTTCCTCGGCCCTCTCGAGCAGTCCAAGCCATGGGATACAAAAGGCATCGACGGGGTTTTCCGTTTCCTGAAAAAACTCTGGAGGCTGTTTTTCGACGGGGACTCACTGGCGGTTACTGACGAAGAACCTACGCCAGCCGAACTGAAAGTGCTGCATAAACTGATTGGAAAGGTGCGCTCGGACATCGAGGCGTTCTCATTCAATACTTCGGTGAGCGCGTTCATGATAGCCCTCAATGAAATTTCGGATTTGAAATGCCGCAAGAGGGCCATACTGGAGCCGTTCGTCATAGTACTGTCTCCATTCGCGCCGCATATTTCCGAAGAACTCTGGAGCAGGCTGGGGCACGGCGAAAGCATTACTTTTGCCGCTTATCCGGAATATGTTGAAAAATATACGATAGAGGACAATGTCACTTATCCGGTTTCCTTTAACGGCAAACGCCGCTTCGAAGTCTCTTTGCCTAAGGGATATTCCCGTGAAGAGGTCGAAGCTGCCGTGAAGGGGCATCCGGATTTTGAAAAATACCTTGCGGGGGCATCCGTGAAAAAGGTAATTGTCGTTCCCGGCAAGATAGTGAACATAGTTTGCTGATTTTAAGTTTAATATACAATGAGAGATTCTAAGGTTTTTAAAACAATCGGTGAGTATTTGTTGATAACTTTGGGAATTGCCTTTTATACCTTTGCATGGCAGGCGTTCATGATTCCTAAAGGGTTTTTCAGCGGCGGTGTGACAGGTATCGCGACCGTGCTGAATTTTGCGACAGGCGGAGACGGAATTACGGGCGGCATACCGATTCCGGTAACTTATTTTGTCCTCAACATCCTGTTGCTGGTAGTCGGTTTTTTCGTACTCGGTACCAAATTCGGCTTTAAGACCATCTATGCCATCATAGTGGCCTCGATATTTCTCAAACTTTTCCAAGGCGTATGGATAAGCCCTATTGAAGAAGACTTTCTGAATGCCTTGATCGGCGGTGCCATAAGCGGATGCGGCATAGCCCTTACCTTCCTTGCCGGTGGCAGTACTGGAGGAACAGATATTGTGACGCTTGTGATAAAACGCTATTTCAATGTCACCGAGGGCAAGGTTTATCTGATAGTCGAACTGCTCATCATTTCGTCGATAATCCTTATTCCTGGCAAAGGCATACAGGAAATGGTATATGGTTATCTCACCATCATAGCCTTTTCCACCGCTCTGGATTACATACTTATGGGCAACCGTTCGACTGTACAGATACTGATATTTTCAAAAGAGGCCGACCGTATCGCCGACATGGTTCTTTCCATGGGACGTGGCGTGACCGCCGTGCCTTCTGTGGGCTGGTATTCCAAACAGGAAGGCAAAGTGCTGATAGTCATAGCCAAGAAAAACCAGATGCCGGCAATAACCCGTGCCGTGAAGGAACTGGATGACAAAGTGTTCATATCCGTATGTTCTGCAACCGGCGTATTCGGACAGGGTTTTGAAGAAGTTAAAACTGGAATGAAAAAAATATGGAAGAAAGAAGACAAAAAATCCTAAAGGGATTGAAGGAGTATTTGCTGATAGCCTTCGGGCTGTTGGTGTATGTTATGGGATGGGTCATTTTCCTTATCCCGAACAATCTTGTGGGCGGAGGTGTTTCCGGTATAGGCGCCGTCGTATATTATGCTACGGGAATACCTGTTTCCGTGACATTCTTCGTCGTCAACTTCGTCCTTCTTGCCATCGCGCTCAAGGTGTTGGGCCCTAGTTTCGGCATCAAGACGGTTTATGCCGTAATCATTACTACCCTCATGTTCCAGTTCCTTCCGCAGGTGATACCTTCGGATATTATAGAACTGATAGGCATGTCCAACGGAAAACTTCTTGCCACGATCATCGGCGGTGTCATGTCCGGTTTCGGTATTGGCCTTGCCATATCGCAGGGAGGCAGTACGGCCGGCACGGACATCATAGCACTGATGGTTGCCAAGTACAGGAACATTTCAACGGGCAAGATGATTCTTTCCATAGATGTATTCATCGTCCTGTCGTCTTTGATAATTCCTATGGAGGATTCTGCCGGGAACATGTTGACCTGGGGCGAGAAGATAGCCGTGGTTACTTACGGTTTCGTGCTTATTGCATGCTGCAGTTATACCATAGACCTGTACCTGTCCGGTTCCAAGCAGTCCGTGCAGATATTCATATTTTCCAAAAAATACCCTGAAATCGCTGATCGCATCGCTTCTGAAATGCACAGGGGAGTATCTGTCCTTGATGCTGAAGGCTGGTACACCAAGGCGGACAGCAAGGTTCTCATGGTAATTGCCAGAAAGGCGGAACTCAATACGATTCTGAGGATGATCAAGGGAATCGACCCCGAGGCCTTCCTTTCTGCCGGCACCGTAATGGGTGTGTATGGAAAGGGCTTCGACAAAATAAAAGTAAAAGCCAAGCAGAACGAGGCTTAGTCAGGCTGAATCTTCAGACAGACTGTATATCGCTTATGGAGCATGTAGGCGTGCTTTCTCCCGGCAGAAAGCACGCCTACATGCTCTACAGTGCATTCTGGAGGGGGTGCACCGTGCTTTCTGCACGGAGTAAGCACGGTTGATTAATAAAAAAAACGACTAAAAAGTAATTTTTAGTCGCCTTCTTCTTTAATCGGTGCCCAGGACAGGACTCGAACCTGCACATCATCTCTGACACTAGTACCTGAAACTAGCGCGTCTACCATTCCGCCACCTGGGCGTGGAAACGGACTGCAAAGGTACTGTTTTTTTTAAAACGAACAAAAAAACAGGATAGATTTTTATGTCAGTGCCATTTTTTTTGCGGATAATCGTTTTTACCAGAGATAGTATTTTCTCAGCATCCGGCTGAAGGCTTTTTCCAGGCTTGCGGCATCCGTGTATTCGCGCCCTTCTCCGATCATTTCGGAAAAATGCCTTCCGCATGTTTCGGTGAATAGTTTGTGGAAGCCTGCTCCGTGGTTGAAATATTTCAGGTGGCAGAGTTCGTGAAGTATTATGAAGTCGGAAAGGGTGAAAGGCAGCCTGATGAGATGCAGGTTGAGGTTGATGTTGCCTTTCGAAGAGCAGCTGCCCCAGTTGGTCAGGTTGTTCTTTATCGCGAGTTTCTCGTATTTGAATCCGTATTGCGCGGCAAGTGTGGCAAGGCGTTCCGGCAGGTACTGGCGGGCTTCCTTGCGCAGGGCCTTTATTATGCTTTCAGTGGCCATCCGTTCCTCTACGGAGCCCGGTTCGAGTTTTTCTCCCCATTCGTACGGATACGTTATCCTTGTTACGGCGATGGCTCCGGTAGTGTTGCTGCCTTCCATGAGGGTGCCGTATTCGGTGGTAAGTATTTTCGCGGTCTGGTTTATCGTCCCCCTTCGTTTGGAAGCGGTCTTTCCGTATGAGCCTACTGGGTGTTCCCAGGATTCGTCAAAGCCGAAAAGGGTGCCTTGCGGAGAACGGCGGATGATGATTTCCTGATGCTGGGTACGTATGGACACTCCGTTTCTGATGATGGGCATCCCGCGGCCTTCCTCCCTTGCTTTGTCTATGCGTTCTTTTTGCCTTTCAATGGTTTTCAGTATCCATTCCTTTCTCTCTCGGACAAATTCCAATCCGTCTTCATACCTCATGAACCACGGAACTGTGACGACGATTCCGCGCCTGGGATGTACTGACAATCGTATATTGTGTATCCCGGCCTGCTTCCTGAGGTATATGTCCCCGATTCCGGATTCGGTGACGGTTTTAGAAAAATACATAAACCAATAGTTTAACCATACAAATATATGAAAAAATATTGTAAGATAAAATATTATGGTTATCTTTGCGCCCGAAAATGATTTTTAGTGTGTTAGTTTAATTAATCTTTTTGCAAATGGCAGAATATTTACTTCCAGAGAAAAAGCAAGAGATTTTCGAAAAGTACGGAAAGTCTAATAAGGACACCGGCTCTCCAGAGAGTCAAGTTGCTTTATTTTCCTACCGTATCGCTCACCTTACCGAACACATGAAGAAAAACCAGAAGGACTACAATACACAGCGTGCCCTTCTGAGACTTGTCGGTAAGAGAAGGAGACTCCTTGATTATTTGAAAGGTGTTGACATCGAGAGATACAGGAGCATTATCAAGGAGCTCAACCTCCGTCGATAGTGACCAGATAGGAAACAGAAAGGGGGCTGTAAATCGCCCCCTTATTTATATTGTCGGCTAACACAACGGTCCGCAGCCGGCGGTATGGATGAAACGACATGAATATTAATTGACTCTCATAGGGAGAGGCGGGCCGAGCGTTTTTATATGAATATCATCAATAAGAAGATTGAATTATCCGACGGAAGGGTAATCGAGATTGAAACCGGCAAACTCGCCAAGCAGGCGGACGGTTCAGTCGTTGTGAAAATGGGGGGGACCATGCTCCTCGCAGCAGTCACTTGCGCGAAAGAGGCCAAGGAAGATGTGGATTTCATGCCTCTGCAGGTAGAGTATAAGGAAAAGTTCGCCGCTGCCGGGCGGTTCCCGGGCGGTTTCATGAAAAGGGAGGGAAAGGCTACCGATGCCGAAATCCTTACGGCAAGGCTTGTCGATAGGGCTCTCAGGCCTCTTTTCCCTGATGATTTCCACGCCGAAGTATATGTTACTGTAAATCTGATTTCTGCCGAAAAAGACATCCAGCCTGACGCACTTGCCGGACTTGCGGCTTCTTCCGCACTTGCGGTAAGCGATATACCGTTCAACGGCCCTATATCGGAAGTAAGGGTTGCCAGGATCAACGGACAGTTCGTAATCAACCCTAATTTCAGCCAGATGGCCGACGCCGATATTGATATTATGGTCGCAGCCACCCTTGACAATATCATGATGGTGGAAGGCGAAATGAAGGAAGTCAGCGAGGCCGATATGCTTGAAGCCATTAAATTCGCCCATGAAGAGATAAAGAAACACTGCCGTGTACAGATGGAACTGATGGAGGAGAAGGGAACGGTAGTGAAACGTACATATTGCCATGAAGAAAACGATGAAGACCTCAGGGCTGCAGTAAAACAATATGCCTATGACAAGTGCTATGCGATAGCGAAAGCTGGTACTTCGAAGCAGGAAAGGACCGAGGCATTTGAAAACCTTGCTGAAGAATGCTTTGCGGCCCTTGTTCCGGACGAAGAGGAAAGGGAAGCAAAGAAAATGATGCTTGCGCGTTATTACCACGATGTGGAAAAATCGGCAATGCGCAATATGATTCTTGACGAAGGCATACGTCTCGACGGCAGGAATACCGAGCAGATCAGGCCGATATGGTGCGAAGTAGATTATCTTCCGTGCGCCCACGGTTCTGCTATTTTCACCCGTGGCGAGACCCAGTCCCTTTCGACTGTAACCCTCGGTACAAAGATGGATATGAAAGAACTCGACGAGGTTCTTGTACAAGGTACCGAGCAGTTCGTACTGCATTACAACTTCCCTCCGTTCTCTACGGGAGAGGCAAAGGCGCAGCGTGGTGTAGGACGTCGTGAAATCGGCCACGGCAATCTGGCATACAGGGCTTTGAAGCCGATGGTGCCGATGGGAGAGGAAAATCCTTATGCCGTCCGCGTGGTGTCGGACATTCTTGAATCCAACGGTTCTTCTTCGATGGCTACGGTATGTGCAGGCTGCCTTGCCCTTATGGATGCCGGCGTTAAGATCAAGAAACCTGTGGCAGGTATAGCGATGGGGCTGATTTCAGACTCCGCTACCGGAAAATACGCCATCCTTTCCGACATTCTCGGCGATGAAGACCATCTCGGCGACATGGACTTCAAGGTTACGGGAACCAAAGACGGCATTACTGCTACCCAGATGGATATCAAGGTCGATGGACTTTCATACGATGTGCTTGAAAAAGCACTTGAGCAGGCGCGTCGCGGCAGGATGCACATCATGGGCGAAATGCTTAAATGCATCAGCGAACCTCGTGCCGAATACAAGCCTCATGTGCCTCGTATCGTCCAGATAAGAGTCCCTGGAGAATTTATAGGAGCAATTATCGGAAAAGGCGGCGAAGTTATCCAGAAGATTCAGAAAGAAACCAATACTGTCATTACAATTACCGAGGAAAACAAGGAAGGCATGACAGAGGGAGTGGTTGACATCTTCGGCAACGACAAGCAGTCCATGGATGCAGCCCTTGAATGGATAAAGGGTATAGTTGCAGTGCCGGAAGTAGGAAAAGTATATAAGGGAGTTGTCAAATCAATCCTTGAGTTCGGGGCTTTCGTTGAAATACTTCCTGGAAAAGACGGCCTGTTGCATATCTCCGAAATAGACTGGGGCAAGACCGACAAAGTAGAGGACGTGCTCAGCGTCGGAGACGAGGTCGAGGTGAAATTACTTGAAATAGATCCTAAGACCAATAAAATGCGTCTTTCACGCAGGGCGCTTCTGGAAAAACCGGAAGGTTATGTGGAGCCTGATCGCCGTCCGCGCCCGGTTCGGAAAGAAGGTGACAAACCTGAAAGAAAGGGCGGTGAAAGGGGCCCTCGCAAACCGAGGAAGCAGTAATAATAAACAATGCCGTGCCTGTAAGGCACTGTCCGAAATTTTGTGTAAATGGAAACAGAATCCAGTTGTAAGTTTCTTCTTATATCTGGATTCTGTTTTCAAATATAAGCATGAACCGGTTCATAATCAGACGGAATTAAACGACAATCCCTAAATATTTTAAGACATTAATTGAGTAAGGCACTTGAAAAATGACGGCGGAAGAATCCGCAGATTCAACCGCCGCCGTCTGCCGGAGGCTCATCAGGCCCGGGCTCGGACGGGCCGCGAGAATTACCGACACATATCGCCACTATCAGTTCCGGTATGTCGTCGTTCCACCACCACTCGTCATCGTCTTCAGACGACGAAGGAGAAACATCCGGATAGATTACTACACGGATGTCCGCCGTTTCCATCTTCCCATCATCCGAATTCAGTATCTCGTACAGGCCGGCAGTCATCCCGTTGATGACCATCTCCACAAGGTATCTTTCACCGTCAAGATGCCCGTAAAATATCACGCCGTTCAGACCATCGCAGTTGAAGAAGTCCAGGGAGGAGATTTCCTCCTCCGTCATGTACTTCGGCTGGTACGCAATCATGACTATCGACGCCGTGGGGCGGCTCCCGTCCAGAAGGGAGCGGTAAACAAGATATGTCTTGAATGAACCCGGACGGGTCGAAAAGGCATATCCTCTCCGGGAGCACTCCGCTCGTCCACCGAGCAGGACGCCGCCACCAGCGGCACGGCCAATAAAAGAAACATTTTTAATCTTTTCATAACAACTGTTTTTTTGATTTTCAGACCTGAAGTTAATTCATGAAAGTTTAATATGATTATCCGCAAAAATACTCCCTTGTATGGGGCAGAGGCGTGCCTTTTCCGGCCAGAAAGCACGCCAATGCGTTCCGCAGTGCATGACTCGTCCTGAAATTTGTTTACAGATTTTACTATACTATTTCATCAAAGTCCTGATGTTTGAAGATTTGTCCTGACATCTGATGTCAAAGATAGGATTATTTCTTCAGTTTTTTCAGGACTTTCCTTCG
>JADIMA010000070.1 GCA_017694945.1 Candidatus Merdivivens pullicola
CGCTTCTGCTCATCATCATTAAATCCTTCTTTTGCATACGAGGTAAACGATGATGTCTCAGTCAACGGCTTATAGGGAGGGTCAAAGTAGAACAATGACTTATTTGAAGCATATTGCAATGTCTCCGAGAAATCGCCACACAATATTGTGACTTTCTGTAACAATCTGGAAACAGCCAATATGTTTGCTTCATCACAAATTTTCGGATTGGCGTACTTTCCATGAGGGACATTGAATTCGCCCTTCGCATTCACTCTATATAGTCCATTAAAACAAGTACGGTTCAGGAATATGAAAAGAGCCGCCATTTCTTCTCTGGAAACAGCTTTATGGTTGAAAATCTTTCTCTTTGTCAGGTAGAACGCTTTTCTTTCCTCATCATTCAAGTAGATGTAACTATCCTGATACTGTTTCAACACTGATATAAGATCTTGCGGTGCGTCCTTAATAATACGGTAAACGTTGATGAGATCCGGATTGATATCGTTAATCACCGCCTGAGATATATTTGAATACTTCTGCAATATCCAGAAAAGGACAGCTCCTCCTCCGACAAAAGGCTCGACATACACCGCATCATTAATGGACGCAAAATTACCTGGCAAGGATTTTTCAACCTCTCCCAGTAATTGAGTTTTCCCTCCGACCCATTTTACAAAAGGCTTTGCACAAATATTTTCATCAAGCGTCATCTTTGTCTCAATTTTCCAACAAAGATATTGCATGCTCCCAAGAAAACAAAAGAAAAAAGATCACTCATTTATCCTCTTCACTCCAGTCCTTCTATTTCTTCGCCCAGGCGTCGCATCTGTTCGAGTTTCTGGGCGCGGAGCTTTACGCAGTATTCACAATCCTGGACTTGCAGGCTCAAAGCCCTGATCCGCATGGGGCCTGTATTCAAAAATGATTTCCAATGTGTCGAGATCCTGAGTCTGTACACCGCCCATCATAAGGATTGTGCGGTATTTCAGGTCATTGACAGAGAAATATACAATAATGTTTTTAAGGCATTGAACATGAGATAAACATTATGAAAAATATAATTCGTATTTTTGTATTCAGTTAAATAGAAATATTGAATCGACATGACACCTAGTTTTGAATCATTTATACTTCCTTATCTCTTATGTCTAAAAGACGGGAAAGAACATACAATGTCTGAATTAACACAATTCTGTGCCAATTTCCTTAATCTTTCAGATGCCGACAGAGAAGAACGCACAAAAAATGGAAGTAGCACAAAGTTATATGACCGCACTCAATGGTCAGGCACATATTTAAGAAAAGCCTTACTTGTAGAATCCCCTGAACGCGGAATTTATAAAATAACACAAAGAGGATTATCTTTACTTGAAACTAATCCGACTGTCATCAACAAAAAAATATTAAGCCAATACCCTGAATTTTTAGAGTTTACAGCGACTAAACCAATCACTCAAAAGCCTTGCTTAACGAAAGAAATCCGAAACAATACCGTCGCGGTTCTTTCAACAAATAAAACACCTAACGAAATAATGGATGATGCCTATAATGAAATCAGCGAATCCCTGATTGACGATCTTTTAAACGCCATAAAAAAGCAAACGCCCCAGTTTTTTGAAAGATTAGTCATCAAACTACTTGTCGCAATGGGTTATGGCGGAAGTTTTAAAGATGCAGCCAGAGTAACACAATACAGTCATGACGAAGGAATTGACGGCATCATTAAAGAAGACAAACTTGGTCTTGACAGCGTGTATATTCAAGCCAAAAGATACGACAACGGTACAATCGGAAGAAAAGAAATACAAAGTTTTGTTGGTGCATTATCCGGGAAAGGTGCCACTAAAGGAATATTCCTAACCACATCTGCCTATACTAAAGAAGCAATCGAATACACTCCGGCTCCAAATATAAAAATAATATTAATTGACGGAAAACAATTATGTAAATACATGATTGAATACAACATAGGGGTAAGCACGAGACAAGTATATGAAATCAAGAGGATTGATTCCGACTTTTTCGAAGAAGAATAAGAGTTGCAAAAATTCTTGTCTGAAAACCCATATTACGCAATCCCCCGGCCATGCTGTACACCCGCATGCTTAAGTACTTGTCCGTCGTGGACTTGAAGACATGCAAAAATATCGCTGCCAATCAGGCTTTCGCGCGGCGGCGGATGACAAAAACATAAAGAAGCAGAATGACATTCATCAGCAGGGCATAGATGATGGCCGGTATTGCCATCTCGCCGCTATTGAAAATGAACGGGGAAAATGCTATGGCGATGGCCTGGGCGGCATTCTGCATTCCGACCTCGATGACGATAGTGCGGCGGACTGCAGGCGTAAAACGCCCAAGACGGGAAATCAGCGAACTGCAAAGCATTGCGATGAGTATCAACGCGGCAGTAGAAAGACCGAGCACGGCAAAATTGCCCGCAATTTCTTCGGTGTACTGCAGGAAAAACACCAGGGCCAAAAACATCAGGGCCGGAAAAGCGGCCTTGGAGAGTACTTTGCCTACCTTCGCTGCGGCAACAGGACAGAAACGGCGGAAAACGGCTCCGGCAAAGATAGGGACGAAAAGCAGCACTAGATTCTGAAGAAGCAGTTTGCCTGCAGGCAGGACAACCTCTATACCTAACTGGTGCGAGATGAAACGGGAAGCCAGTTCCATGATGAAAGGCAGGGTAAACAACGTAACCACGCTGCTGATGGCCGTAAGGGTCACTGACAAAGCCACATCCCCACGTGCAAGCATGGAAAACACATTGGAGGAACTTCCGCCCGGACAGCAAGCCACCAACACCAATCCCATGAAATATACCGGGGGCAAATCCAGAGCCCATGCTATTCCGAACGCCAGCAACGGAAGTACCACCAACTGCCCCGCCATCCCGGCCAGCACTGCACGAGGGTTACGGGCGACATCTGCAAACGACTTGACAGTCAATTCAGTACCAAGAAGAAACATCAGCACGACAAGTATCGGCATTACTATCCAGACAGTATTCATTTCAAAACACCCTTACTTAATCCCTAAACCAATTCGCCCAACTCCGAAAACCTTTCCAGCCTGACCAGCCGGGGATGCACATATTCCTCCGCTTTCTCGTGCTGCCATGTGGTACGAAAAGGGATATAAGCCCCATAGCCGCCGATCTGCAGGACAGGAGCAATGTCAGACTTGAATGAATTGCCCACCATCAGCAGTTCCGATGGCTTAAAACCGAGCAAGTCCAAAATCCGGAGGTAAGTGTTTTCGTCCTTGTCCGAAACTATCTCGACATGATTGAAAAACCTTTTCAGCCCTGAACGTTCCAGTTTGCGCTGCTGATCCAGCATGCTGCCCTTCGTAACCAGTATCAGCACAAACGCACCGCAACGGCTCAATTTTTCCAAAGTTTCCGCAACACCCTCCAAAGGAACGGCGGGAATCCTGAGCAAAGAGCGTCCCAAAGCATATATCTCCGAAATTTTCCCGGCAGGCACGCGGTTTTCGCTCACTTCCAACGCCGTCTCAATCATCGACAGAGTAAACGCCATGCCCCCGTAACCGAGTTCCTCCATGTTCTTCATCTCGGTCTTGAAGAGTTGCTCCCGTATATATCCGTCCTCACCGTACTCCGACAAAAGAAGACAGAACCTGTCTTCCACTTCATCAAAAAACGGCTGGTTTTCCCAAAGAGTGTCGTCCGCATCGAATGCTATCGCCTTTATCTTGTTTTTTAAAATCATATTCTTCTCTGATTTTTGCAGCTGCAAAATTAAAAATAACGGGATTATTTTCTCACCCCTTGAGCAGGATTGACACAGGCAGCCTTCCAACTCTGCAAAGAGACGGACACAAGCGAAATGAGCAGCACCGAAATTCCGGCAATCAGGAACATCCACCAGTCGAGGCTTGTCTTGTATGCGAACCTCTGCTGCCATGTATGCAGGACAAGCCATGATACGGGCACAGCCACTATGAAAGCCGCGACAATATATATTACGAAGTTGGAATTCAGCATCCCCACGATGTCCCGCGCCGTTGCTCCGTTTACTTTGCGGATCGCTATCTCTTTCGTGCGTCGGCGTATGATGAACGCCATAAACACAATCAGCCCGAGATCCGCCACAAGCAGGCACAAAAGCGTAAACACCAGCACTAAATCACGCGCGCCGTATTCATTACGGTACTTGTCATGAAAAATACCGCTCAAAGCGGTGAAGTCGCTCTGGCTGTCCGGATAAACATCATCCCATGCAGCGGACAACGCCTGCAAAGCCTCCGTCCTGCAGGCATCGTCAAGCCTTACCATCAGCACGAACTGGAAAAAATTGCGGTGAAGCATGACAAGAGGAGTGCTCTCTTCAAAAACCCCTGCATAGTTATAATCATCCGTGACCCCTGCAATCGTACCTCCCGCGATATAACCTATGCTGCCATGCCTTATTTCAAGAGACCTGCCCACAGCCTCCTGCGGCGAGCCGAAGCCCAGAGCGTACATCGCACTGCGGTTAATGACGTATTCTTCACTCCTCTGCGAGGCTTTCTGCGACACAATGAAGTCCATCATCATTTCATCTTCCTTCCGTATATCATAATCCAGAGCGGAAAAATCCTTTCCTGCAAGCAGGGGAATGTCATAAAACTTCAGAAAACCGTCGCCGGCAATCATTATCGGAAGCGGTATCCAGTCTGCCGAGCCGGCGCACCTTACATCGGCATGATCCCTGATTGCATCCCCGGGTATCTGGAAACAGGTAGTCATCCCCTTTACATGAGGACTTTGCAGAAGCCTTTCCCGAAACAGAGGATATTTTTCCATATACGGCTCGGTAAGTCCGCTCATGACAACAATATCGCGGCCGTCACCGCCCGTCTGCAACCTTTCGACCGTATTCATCTGCTTGTATATGCCAATCGTTATTGCAAGCACCGCTATGACCACGACATATTGCCCGCAAAGCATCCACCGCACATTTTTATAGGAAAAAGATTTGACGCCCGGGCCGCCTGATGCCGGAATGACCGCCACGGCCACCGTCACCGCCATGAAACACATGCAGACAATGACCGTAAGAGTAAAATCCATTCCGCCAGCGGCAAGGCCGTAACGGGATGCCATACCTGCCAGCACCAGACCTGTAACAGTTGCAGCCGAAGCCAGTACGAGAGCCTGCAACGCCTCCGTTTTGAATACAGCGGCCATCGGAGCCCCGTGCAGCCTCAGCAGCCGGTAAAGAGCGCTGTTGTGTGAAAACACAAGAGACACATTGAGCCACAGATTGAACATCACGACGATGAGTAAAAGAGCGTTCGCGCCGAGTATCAGCCATATATATACGACATTGCCGTTAGCCTCCAGTTCCCGGAGATTGTGGCTGTGCAGATGAATGTCGGTCAATGGCATCAGCAAAGCATGGGAACCTCCTCCGTTTTCCGAAGCCCCGCCCGGAGACATCAAAGCCGCTATATCTGAAATATCAGCCTCAACGGTCCGGATATCGCTGCCGTCTTTCAACAAGAGATAAGTATAGCAGAACAGCCAGGCATCCTCCGGCATCAGCCGCAGGACATCGGCCCTCCAGTGCGAGGTTTCAGGAATATCTTTGAAAACACCTGTTATGCGGCATGTTTCGCCCTCAATCTGCAAGTCTTCCGACACTTCCCCGCCAGACACCGCCGCCAGCCTTTTCGCCATGCTCTCGCTGATTATCACCTGGTCAAGCGCACCAAGAGACGACGGCAATTCACCTTCCAACATTTCAATGTCGAACATGTCAAGAAAATCCTTGTTTACCAGACAGGTTTTTTCATCAGCCACTATGGATTTTCCTGAATATTTCAGTTCAGGTCTGTAAACCTCATGCAACTTGGCGATTTTTTCCACTTGCGACAACTGCCGCACTGGATCATCAAGCACATTGCCCCATAGCCTTCCGTCAATTGGCTGCCCGTCAACGACCAAGGTCAAGCGGACAATCCGGTCGGCATAGGCGTTGTACCTGTCCCAACTCATTTCCCTTTTTATATGGTTGAACGATACAAGAAGAGATGTAAGCACGATGGACAGTCCGACAAGATTGACAATCCGTAAAGAAAGATGCTTCCGCAACAACCTGAAAACCAACATATACACTTATTGAATCACAATCACCTCAGTCTTTCCATCCTTCCTGCCAGCCTGTCGTATTCGGAAACGATATCTTCCATGACTTTGGCAACAGGAAGTATTTCATTGAACTGGGAAACATTCTGGCCTATTTCAAGTTCGCCGTCATCGAGGTCTCCTTCAAAAATGCCTTTCTTTGCACGCCCCTTCCCGAGCAAGGCAGCAAGTTCTTCACGCCCGGCCCCACGATTCTCGGCTTCGGCGATTTGCTCGAAGAAGGGATTACGGGCAAGGCGCGTAGGACTGACCTTTTTAAGCATCAGGAAAGTATCACCCTCACCAAGACCGATACAGAAACGCTTGAACTCTTCACTTGCAGAACTTTCCTCAGTAAGCGCAAAGCGAGTACCTACCTGGACGCCCTCCGCGCCCAGAGCCATGGCAGCCAACATGGAAGCACCGCTTCCGATACCGCCGGCGGCAATGAGCGGCAGGCTTACAGCCTCCCTGACCTGTGGAATAAGGCACATGGTGGTGGTCTCTTCACGCCCGTTATGGCCCCCTGCCTCAAAACCCTCCGCCACTACTGCATCCACACCGGCGTCCTCGCATTTGCGTGCGAACTTGGAAGACGAAACCACATGCGCGACCTTGATGCCGTGGTCATGGAGAAAACCCGTCCATGTCTTTGGATTTCCGGCCGAAGTAAATACTGCCGGCACACCCTCATCAGCAATGATTTTCATTATCGCCTCCGGCTCGGGGTAAAGCAATGGGACATTGACGCCGAATGGCTTGCCGGTTGCCGCCTTGCATTTGCGGATATGCTCCCGCAGGGTTTCAGGATGCATCGAGCCAGCACCGATAAGACCCAGCCCTCCGCAATTGCTTACCGCAGAAGCCAGCCTCCAGCCGCTGCACCACACCATCCCGCCCGAGATTATCGGATAACGGATACCGAACAATTCACATATACGATTCATATCTATATTTTATTTATAACAGGCGTGCCTTCTTCATGGAAAAAGCACACCAATGTGCCTCACAATGCGTTCTGGGAGGGGTTGCCGTGCTTTCTCCACGAAGAAGGCACGTTTTACGTACACTAAAACGCCACCCCGCCTACCAGGATGTAATACTCCGGCAACGAACCTTCTTTGCCCCATTTCAGTTCAAGACCGAATAGTTCCTTTGTCGTTCTCCCTATGTCAAAACCGAAAGACTCCAAAGATGGACGCACCATCTCGGGATGCCTGCAAGGAAGTCCCGTCTTTCTGGTGCAATCGCCATCTTTTTCATAGTCTCCAACGCCAGTTCCGCAAAGCCTGCATGTACCTGCAAAGAACGCCCTCCCTGAAAGTTCCGCTTCTTTTACAAGAAGCCTCCTGTCCATCACTACCCGCACTGAATCCAAAAGCGCGGCACTGTCAGTAAGACCGGAAGGCACATCAACCTTAACCGCAAAGAGTAGTATATTCCTGTACTCGGCAAGCAACTTATCCATATTGAAATCAAATGGTGGACAAGCCCAGCATGTACCGTATCTGGCACAAGCCCGGCAATAGCCCTCAAAACGCCCGACATCACGGAACTGACAGATATATTCCGACATGGGCAATACAATATTTTTTCCCTCAGATGCCATAATCACCTTCGGGACAAAGTTAACCTTTTTTTTTATCCGCAAAATTACCCTCCACCCATTTTATGAGCCACGCCCCGACTTAACTCCTATCTCTATAATTCACTGTAAATCAAGAATAAACGATATACATATCAAAAAATCACCGTGGATTTCAAGGGATTCCGAACCCCTCAAGTTCCACACTTATAAAATATTGTTACAACAATAATTTATTGTATATCAACACATGACAATATATTAAAGTTAAGTCGGGGCGTGGCTCATAGAAGTCTCGTCCGGCTATTCTTCAAGGGGTATTTTGCAGATAATCAATAAACTTTTAAAACACACCCTGACAAACCAATTCAACAAACAAGGTTAAGACAGGGTGTGAGTGCAAAAGCCGTATTTCCCTCTAAAATACCGCTATCGCCCGTATCCTCCCGTACCCGGAATCTTTCCCGGAGGTATTCATGATACCATTCTTCAAAGCAAGAAGCCAGACATCGTTCGCATTTTCTTCAGTCGATGACCAATAGGCATTACCCCTGTCAAACTCGATTCCGACACCTCCTGGAACAAGACCTATCCTGCGATTGAATTCCTTTCTGGCCTTAAGATATTTTTCATCTTTCAAGACAGACACATTCACACCCCAGGCATTGACCTGGCCAAAAAACTCGTCAGCCCCGTTTTCAACCCATTGCAGTCCGCTTGCACCTGCATAAATCTGCTGCAACTCATATTTTGCCGGCAAATACCAGTCAACAGCGGCAGTACGCAGATCCTCGCACCATGCCACCACAGGGTATCTATACCGATATTCCTCGCGCTGCATTATCTGCTCCGTATTTGAAAAACCATCATATTCATCATTTGCGCCATCCTCGCCGGGAATGCCCCAGATACGGTCTCCTTCCTCGACATTAAGCATCTTGCCGCCTTTCCCGTCAGGATTGACATAAAATATGATACCAAGGGGTACTTTCATCGGGTCTAAATCATATGAACTGGTTCCGTCGGAATAATAGTAATAACCTATCTGATATGCCGCCGGATCTTTTACCATAACCTTGCATGACACTGAAAAATCCTCATACCTTACGGTAATGTCGGCGAACCCGGCAGACACTCCGGAAACACGCCCCAAAGCATCCACAGACGCCACAAGGCTGTCGGATGTCTCCCATTTGAAACCCTTGAAAGCGGCTTCAGAAGGAGAATATCCTGCCTCCAACTGTTCAGTTACACCGACTTGGATGATTGTTTTCTCCGTTGCAAGCCAGATGCTGTCAACCTCCACGATTTCCACAGGAGGCTGAGGTTCAGGAGGAATCTGAGGGGTTTCCTTGCGGCAGGCAAACAAGGCTGCCGCAAGAATTGCGAACAATATTATTCTCTTCATAACACTCATTCTATTGTAAAGATTGCTATAGGACGCACCCTGCCGTAAGGGTCTGACTTCTTGAATCCCTGTGTCATCCCTGTAAGGAAAACTATTTTCCCGGCATAATTGGCATCCTGCTCATTACTAGCCCAATACATGTTTCCACCGCATTCCAAAGGCTCACCCCCTGCAGCCACCACTCTGGCATTAAAGGCTTCCTTCTCGTCGGCATATTCAGACCCATTGAGATAACGCTCGTTATCGCCCCAGTCGTTGATTTCATTGTTTTCTTCATCAGCACCTTCGTTCATCCATTTGTAGCCTACCATCCCGCAAAGCATCTGCCTGAGTTCGGCTGTTGCAGGAAGATACCATTCCAGACCTCCGTCGGTCTTGTCCGCACACCACTTGAATGGTGGATAATTTTCTTCCCATCCAGGATGCTCCTTCATGATTTCCATATTGAGACGCCCCTCGAATTCATGGCTGCAACCGACATATTCCATCTCACCCGTGCACCATTTGGTATATGAAGCATACTCGCCGCCTTCAGGATTGTAAAACTCATCAAGAGACAGGATTTTCCCGCTCGTATAATCCGGGGTAATGTAAAAAACAAGGCCGATTGTCTCTTTGGAAGCATCCAATTCTGTTGACCATGTTCCATCCGAATAATAGTAATCTCCTAATTGAGGCATAGGTATCACCGTAACAACGCATTCGGCAGTAATTTCCCCGCATAGGGCAGTTATGACAGCTGAACCTGCCGCAACAGCGGAAACAGTACCGTCATCAGCAACAACTGCAACCGACTCGTCCGAAGACGACCATTCCAAAGACTTGTCATCCGCATCTTCAGGAAGTACAGTGGCATTTATCTTAAATGAACCGCCGACAAGCAACCTGTGTTCGGTCACATCGAAAACTATGTCCTGCGGCAGGACAGGATCGACGGTAACCTTGCAAACATCCGATTTTGAGTCTATCGTAAGAGTTATTTCAGCCGTTCCTGTAGAAACAGCCGTAACATTGCCTTCCTGATCAACCGTGGCAACGGACGGCTCGGAAGACAGCCAGAGCACCTGCTCGCATGAAACTTCTTCCGGCACAAGAGTATAAGTCAAAGACAGGGTTTCCCCTTTTTTCATCACTGCCTCATCCATACTCAATACGACTTCTTCCAGAACCGGCGGAGCCGGTGGTTCGGGTTTTTCATTACAGCCCTGTAATAAAAAGGCCATCGTTGCGATAGCGAATAAAAAAGATGTAATTTTTTTCATGGCTTTATGGATTTGAATTTTAATTTTCACAAATTTATCCACCGCCCGCCCTTTAATCCAAACTTTTCTTTTTCGGATTCAACTATTTTACGAATCAGAAACAGGAAAATGCAACGACTTTGCATATTGCCCGGGAGTAACGCCGGTCTCGTTCCTGAACGCCTTATAGAAAACCGAGATTGAATTGTACCCGACGGCGTCGGCAAGCCCCTTTACCGGGATATTGCCGTTTTTTGAAATAAGCCCGGCAGCCTCTTTGATGCGATACATATCGACATAACTTATGAAATCCATCTGCGCGTATTTGTTGACGGCGTTTGACACATAAGTCCTGTTAGTACCCATTATTTCGGCCATTTTGTCCAAAGTAAGTCCTTTTATGGAAAACACCTTGTCCTCCGTCATGAGCCTTTCCATCTTCTTGAACAATTCCATATCGGCATCTTCGGTTTTTGAATGCCTTGGAAACACACCCTCAGTCTTGGCCACAGAATCCATCCTGCGCCTGAAGCGTTCATGCTGGCAAGCGAGTTTGCGGTACATGGCCTTCTGTTTCAGATACAGAACCGTAGCAGACAACGCAACGATTACGGCCATGATTGCTATATACAAGATGGAATTGAGCCGTTTGCGCTCCTTAAGAAGTTCAAGGTCGTGTTTCTGGAGTTCGTTTTCATATTCCGCTTTCTGGTAAGAACGAAGCAATTCATTGAACTGTCGTTCATTGACCCGTGAAGAATCCCTACGGGCAAGATCAAGGTTCAGCCTATAGTATTTAAGCGCGGAGTCCTTGGCCGCAGTCATGTAATAAGTCTCCGCCATTGCAGCATAAAAATCCTTCCTTCCCGCTTCTCCCATCATCCCTGCTCCGAGTTCATACGCGGCTATGGCATCTTCATGCCGTCCCTGTCTCCTGTAATAATTCCCATAGTGCAGACAGGCCAGTGCGCTTATGCTCGGTTCGGAACTCTCCCTGAAACGCAAAGCCTCTTCATAGCACTTGCCTGCTTCTGCCATACTGCCTTCATCCATAAATATATCTGCAGACAAGAGATATATCCCCGTGAGCAGCGACATAAGTCCTTCAGTTTCCGCTATATTCCTTGCATGACCGACAAGGTCTGCTGCCTCTGCACGGTTTCCTGAAAGATATTCCATCTGCGCCTTGGACAGCAGCACATGGGCATGCATGTATTCACTTACATCATTAGACTGCATAAGAGCACAGGCAGAGTCTGCATAACTCTTGCCGCTTTCGTCATGGAGGATATAGAATATCTGGGTTATATTGCACAGAACCGCAAGCACATTGTTCACATTGCCTTCCCTCTCCGCCCATGAAAGTCCTTCATAATAATACCGGAGAGCCTTTGAATAATCAGACGCGCTCTTAACACTGTAAATTCCCCTGATAGTATTGATTCCCACGCCTATCTGGGGATCCATCCCCGCCGTCTCATACTTTTGAATATATCCGAGATAAGTCTCTACGGAGTCGAACTGTTCCGTAAAGATGAAAGCCTGCGCCATGGCCAGGCCGGACTTCAAGACCATGACCGTATCATTGTCATCCACGGCCTTGTACAACCATCCCCTCGTCTCAGAAACCAATGCCTCGTACTCACCGGCCTTGTTGTACGCATTCCATACCTGCGACAAAGAGTCGAGAATCTGGACAGAGGCCAGAGAAAATATAAACAGTATGTGCCACATGCCGCATCCAATTTTGCGGCAAGTTATGAAAATTTTATACAGTTTCTCACAAGACGCACATTACAAATATGTTACAGTCCCGGAAAGCGGACGCCTCCGGGACCGTAACATCACATATAAACCTCTAAATATTTGTTGTCCGTCAGATAATCACAGTAGCCTCGCCCGCGCAGGAAGTGGAGCCGTCGGATATGGCTGTTTCTTCACCGTTAATCCAGTACTTGAGCACGGAATTGCCCGGGTACGCGCCTTCGAAACCGGCAATGATGATATTGCCGTCAATTACATCTATGCTGACGGCGCAGCCGTTGGCGTATGAAGACACATCGACGGAAGGCTCATTGTTTTTCCAATATGCTGCACAACGATCCAGTCCCGGCCCTTTTGAGCCTGCAAGCCATACATTGTCCTCTTCATCGACATATATATCATAAGGGCAGCCGTACTCGAGAGCCAGTTCCACGCCTTCGCCGTTCTTCCAGTAGCATGGAGCATAGATATATTCGCCGCCGTCCTGCGTCAGATACCAGCCGCCGACATATACATCCTCGCCCTTCACGAACATACATGACGGGTAGTTTCCTTCACCAAGATAGTCCAACTCATGACGCTCGTCATTCACGAGATAATACCAAGCGCCGCTTTCCTGAAGCACCATATAAAGATTGCCGTCCTGGAATGCAATGGCACCGCTCTGGCTGTATCCCACCTCTTCGTTGGTAAGAGGATACCATGTCATGTTCTTGTGATAACCGGATACGGTAGTCTGAGTCCAATCGGCATTCTGGAAATAATGATATGCAGAGACATAGACATCCCCTGTCTCTTCATCCACGGTCACACCGTTGGCATTACCGTTGCAATTTGAATAAGGCTGGAACATGTTCCATCCCATCTCCTCGCTCCAATATGCGGCAAAACTTGCGGCCAGACCTTCACGGCCCGCACAATGCACGGTACCGTCCTTTTCAACATATATGTCGGTTACCCATGAAGCACCGACCCATCCATCACCGACAATTGAAATCTGCTCGCCGTTTAGCCAGTAACATGCGGTAGAGTTGTCATTACCGCCGATATACATCTTCATCTCGGCCTGCTTGACCGGAATCACCACGCTTTCATAGCCTTCTGCCGAAACTGTGACATTGCCTTCGCGCGCCTGCTTCATGGAGATGTTTGCCGCTGCGGTAACAACAAAACCCCCGTCGGTATATTCTATGCCGATCCAGTCCGCATCAGGCTCGGCAGTCCATTCGGTTGCGGTTGTTGTAACGGCAAACTCCTGCGTCCTTGTACGCACGCCTTCAAAAACGAGTTCCTCTAAAGACGGAGATACTTCCAGAGTGGGGATTATCACAGTCACGGCGCATGTCGCCGAAAGACTTCCCGCCTTCACTGTAATGACGGCCTCTCCTTCGGCAAGAGCCTCAACCTCTCCTTCGGCCGAAACGGTTGCCACCTCTTCATTATTACTTGAAAAAGCCAACTCATAATCGGCATCTTCCGGCAGGACAGTCACAGACAGTATGACCGATTCACCCAAAGCAAGAGTCACCTCCTGCGGTTCGACACTCACCTGCTCGACAGGTATATCCTTTGCACATCCGGCAGCGAACAGCAACAACACCGCTGCAGACATCAATAAATAAAATGACTTTTTCATACATCAATATTTTTTAGGTTAATAATAGTTCCTATGCCGTCCTCCTGAAGAGGCTGAAACAAAAATACGCTCTGAAATGCTGATTTCAAAGCGTGTTTTTTTATCCTCCCGTCAATTGTCGCAGAAACAACCGTCAATTGCCGTGAAAATAAGAAACTATCTTTTCCCTGTACTTGGCAGGGGGCATGCCGACCTTTTCCTGAAAAGATTTATAGAACGCCGATACGGAACTGAAACCGAGTTCATCGGCCAGAGCCTTCAACGGAATCGTGTTTGACGGATCCGACAACTGCCTTATTGCTTCCTCGGTTCTGAAAGAATTTATGTACTGGAAAAACGAACATCCGGCCTTGTCGTTTATGACTTGCGACAAATAGGTGCGGTTGCTGCCGAGAGCCTCCGCCACCCGTTCGCGGGTGAGATTTTTCTCGCAATAAAGACGACCGTCCCTCATAAGGGACTCCAAACGGCCGAACAGTTCGCTGCCGCTGTCCTCTGTCAATGAAGAATTGGAATATTTTCCCGAAGGAGCCAGCGACGGCTGGGATGAAGAAGAAAGTTCATCAATCCGCTGCTGCAACTGCTTTTCACGATCGACAGAAGCCTTGTAACGGAGGGCTATCTGCATGTACATCCGGTTTTTCCGCTTGTACATCACCCATGCCGCGACAAGAACGGCCACAATCGCCACAATCACGAAAGAGGCAATGAGAAGTTCTTGGTTTTTCTTCATTATCAGCACATTGTGCTGCTGCAACTCACGTTCGTGCCTTTCGTTTTCATATTTCCGGGTCAATTCGTTTACAGACCTCTCCCGCTCTATGTTGAACACCCCGACGGATTCATTGTGGAAAGACTTGTATGCCGAAAGGGCGTTGGCCGGTTCGCCGAGAGCCTCATAGACCAGCGACTCCAGTTCGTAAAGCCGGTATGTGTAAATCCTGTTGCCCCTTGACAGGGCCAGTTCTATGCCCCTCCCGAGCATTTCCAGGGATTCACCGTAACGGCCATCCCTGTAAAGGTATTCACCGTATGAAAGATATATGGATATGGCCGTGGGAACAGACTCTTCATCAATAAATTCCACAGCCAGCCGATAATATTTTTCAGCCTCAGCCTTGTTGCCCTTGGCGTCCTGCAACTGGGCATAAAGGCAATAAACCCCCATGCGGTCGAAATATTTTTCAACAAGCAACATGGCCTCGTCAAGGTATTTTTCGGTATTGGCCAGATCTCCCTTCAGGAAATACATCAAGGCCGACACATGGGCCCCGCAATAGACGATATAGGGATTGTCCATCTCTTTTCCATAACGGTAAACCTCCAGGGCGTATTTCAGTCCGTCGGAATCCCCCCTGAGGTTATATACTACGACAAGATTGGAACCGAGTATTGCATAGTCAAAATAATCATGTCTGGCTTCAGCGAGTTTCAGCCCCCTAAGAAAATAATCAATGGCCTTCCCGAAGTCCATGTCGATTGTTACCGAATATATTCCGAGACTGTTGTAAGCAGTATAAATCGCACTGTATGCCTCGTCGTTGCGCTGGGTACTGTCCAACATGTTCCACATGCTAACGGCACTGTTCAGATAGACATAGGCCGAATCATAGCCGTCCATTGCGAGATAGGACTGACCCAAATAACTGTCCGCCAACATCTTCGTATGCGTATTCCCGTTTTCTTCGGCTATCGCATATATTTTCAACGCATAACGTTGCGCTTCACGATAATCGCCCTGCCGCATATATATCGCATACAGTTGGGACATCGCCCCGACATTGCCCGGATCATCTTCAAGAAGTTCCAGCAGTGCATCGGTTGTATCCTGGGTCGTAGGCTCGTCCGCCGCCTGCAAAAGGGCGAAAGACACCGCAAACATGACTGCGGCGACCATAATCCTACGGAATACATTGCTTGCAGCGACCATCTGTAAACGGTTAAAAATTCTTAATCAGCAGAGTCAGGTTTTCGATGAACATCTTTACCGCCATCGCAAGCAGTATGACACCGAAAAACTTGCGGAGTATATAAATGCCTCCTTTGCCGATGAGACGCTCGACCTTATCGACATACCGGATGACAAAATACACCACTACCATGTTAAGCACCAATGCAATCACTATATTGCCCACATCGTACTGCGCCCTTAGCGAAAGCGCCGTGGTAAGCCCTCCAGCACCGGCTATCAATGGAAAAACCACAGGCACGACAGTCGAATATCCGGAAGGCCCGTCGTTTCTGAAAATCTCGATGCTGAAAATCATCTCCACCGCCAAGGCGAACAGAATAAGCGAACCGGCGATAGCGAACGACTCTATGTCCGTATTGAAAAGTTTCAGCAGCCAGTCCCCGGCAAACAGGAAAGCGATGTATATTATCAAAGAAATCACAGCCGCCTTGCCAGCCTTCACCTTAGGCCCCGAACTGTTGATGCCCATTATGATTGGAATCGCTCCCGTAATATCTATCACGGCAAAAAGCACGAGAAACGATGACAATATCTCCTGAAAACCCAATCCTGAAAACATAACACGGATATTAATTCATAAACGCGGCTAAATTACTAAATTCCTCCTGATTTCGCTAATTTTTTATATGATTATCGTATTTTTTATGCACGCTGTCCGAAGCACCGCCCCGGCACTAAAACGACATGCAATTGCAGAGTTTGAACAAAAATCTTATTTTTGCCATAACACAATATAAATGTTTTCTGTATGGACAAGATTATGAACCCCTGGCGCAATGTCGAAGGATACCTGTGTTTCGGATGCTCACCTGACAATCAGTCAGGCTTGAAGATGGAGTTTTATGAAGACGGAGACGAGATTGTAAGCATCTGGCAGCCCCGTCCGGAATTTCAGGGCTGGTTGGACACCCTCCACGGGGGAATACAGGCCGTACTGTTGGACGAAATATGCGCCTGGCTGGTGACACGCAAACTGCAGACCACCGGAGTCACATCGAAAATGGAAACCCGTTACCGCCACCCGGTAAAGACCAATGAGGGGACAATAGAAATCAGGGCGTCCCTAAGGGAGATGAAACGCAATATCGCCATTATCGAGGCAAGGCTTTACGACCACGGAGGAAAACTTTGCACCGAGGCCGTCTGTTCGTATTTCACATACCCTCAGGACGAAGTGAAAGAAAACATGTTTTTCCTCGGATGCGAAACGGAAAAAAACCGGAAGAAAAAACACAAGACCGGAATAGTCCTCAGCGGCGGAGGCGCCAAAGGCTACGCACACATCGGCGCACTGATGGCTCTGGAGGAACACGGCATTGAACCGACCGCCGTAGCAGGAACGAGCATGGGAGCAATCATCGGCATCTTCTACGCCGCAGGATACCATGGGAAAGAGATTTACGACATAGTGGTAAAGGAAAAATTCGACAGCCTCTTCACAGTAATCACCCCTGTCATAGGCATTTCTCGTTTAGGCATCTCTTCACACAAAAACGTATATGAAGTATTCAGGAAATACATGCCTGACGATGATTTCGACCTACTGAAAAAACCGCTTTCCGTATGCGCCACCAACCTGATAACAGGCGAAGGGCGGTATTTCAGCAGCGGCAAACACCTTCACGATGCAGTAATAGCCTCATCATCCATACCGGGAGTGTTCGAGGCCGTAAAAATAGAAGACGGGACATACGTGGACGGGGGGCTTATAGACAACCTTCCGGCTAAAACCATACGCGAATCATGCGAATATCTCATCGGCATCGATGTGAATCCGTCTTCGCCCGAACCGCCGAAACTTGAGAACAAAGCAGACCTCATAACACAGACCCTGCACACCATAGTACACAACAGCGCCCTTGAAGGCCGCAGGCTGTGCGACTTCCTTGTAGAACCGCGCATCAGCGACAAGTACAATGAATTCAGTTTCAAAGAATTCAAAGAAATATGCAACATCGGGCATGACACTATGGCTGAATTCCTTGACAACCATCCCGAAGCCGTTGAGAAGTTGCGAAACATTTTCTAATTGTCAGCAAACCTTTTTGGCAGTCCCTTCCCCTTACGCCCTGATTTCACTCCGAAGTCTTCAAGGCGTTTGAGTTTGCTTACCACCGATTGGTTCGAACCGTTGAGCCGCTTCAACGCATCCTCATAAGCCTCCTCGGCAGACTTAAGAGCATCGCCCACCTTGTCCATATATTGCAGGAAACCAAGCAATTGAGACTGGATTCCCTCGGCCATCCGATACACTTCGGTTATATGCCTTTCCTGCAAAGCCTGCTTCCAACCCATGCCTATCATCTGCAAAAACACAAGCAGGTTCATCTGCGACACAATAAGCACCCCACGTGAACGCGCATTCTGCCACAGCAGCGGGTCGGATGTCATCATCAACTGGAAAGCGGCCTCGACAGGCATGAACATGATATTGAAGTCAACCAGTTGTTTCTGCCTCGGCAGGTGGGAATTGTAGTCTTTCCG
>JADIMA010000071.1 GCA_017694945.1 Candidatus Merdivivens pullicola
CGACCAGGCCTGCGTGGACGCCTGCCTCAGGCAGACTCCCCTGCCGGGCAGCCAGCTGACCGACGAGATGTCGCGCCCCGGCTTCCACGACAGGCACGACCACTTCGACAACACCAACCCCAACACCGAGTACCGGACCTGCCTCGCCCACGCCGAGAAAATCGGCCTCGGCAGCAGGGAGTACGAGCTGGTGGAGGTGAGATAAAAAACTGCCCGGAGCCTCGCTCCGGGCAGAATTGTCATATACGCCTGAACCAGAATGTCATCTCGGCTGAATCTTCTACAAACGAGAAAGACAACTCATCCTCTGTCAGGGTCACGATAGTAACTTCAATGACAGATCCTGCGCTATCCATTATAAGTTCGCTCCCGGACACGGTGTAGCTGAATCCGGTCTCTTGCAAGTCAGTCCACCATAACCGCCCTGTACCGTCATCGTCGAATTCGAAGCACATGGTTCCTTCCGGAACTTCATCTGAATCAATTACTTCGTCTCCATCGACCGCCCTGACGCGGTACAAGCTCCATGCTCCCACAATATCGGAGACATCAAACGGGCTATCCTTCCCACAAGAGGAGAAGAAGAACAGCGACACCAGTGCTGCCATGATACACAAGAATCTTTTCATTGCTCTATCGGTTTAAAATATGACTGTCACTGCCGCTGCAGGTTATCCGCGACGGCGCCTCCTGCATAAACGGCATCAGAGGCTGTCGCCATCCTGGAAGATGACGGGACCGGTATAATTGCATGAAAGCTGCTCTCCGTTTTCCGCCGTACCGGAAACTTCGAACGTATAATTTTCACCGGAACGGCCTATGGTCAGAGTGGCGTCATACACATCATATTCGTAGTAATCCTTCATGGAAATGACTATGACTCCCAGAAAACAAGACTCTTCTGACGCCTGATAACTGCCTTCGGGGAGTTCGTATGTCTTTCCGGGAAGAGACATGGCTAACATGCAAGAGGTGAAATCCAGTTCGCTCATTTCTTCAACGGAGGCACCATCAGCCAGCAGATGGATGTTGTACGCTGTTACAGGATTGCCGTCAGAATCCGTGTCGTCAAAATAAACTGCTACGGCGCCGGTCACCCGGCTTCCACAAAGTTAGAAAACTTTCTCACATTATGAACAGCACTCAAGGAGTATTGAATGCTAAATTTCGTCTTTAATTTCCAGCCCTACAACGATTTGCTTCTCAATTTGGCCGGAAATCACAATCAAAAGGGCTTTTTTGACAATCAAGCCGCACAATCAAAGGTGTTCCATGCTGCCCTGACCGCGCAGAACATTTCATCAAGTCTCTGCGACTCAATATATTCCACCTTCCGTACGCACAATCAGATTTGCTGTCATTACATTGTCAAACGAAACCGGATACTCTGTTGTTTTTTTAGTATCTTTGCATTGCTATGAAAAACGAACTTGGAAAATGGTTGATGGATATCGCAAAGTATATCATGACCGCAGTCATACTGACATCCATTTTCGGGGAGTTCTCCCAAAAATGGATAGTCTATGTAGGTGGCTCCCTGACAATAGCCTGCACCTTGGGCTGGGGACTCTACCTGTTGAAAGACAATAACGATAACAAAAAGAGAATAAGATAATGGGTGCATTGATAATGTTCGCTTTGGCCATAGTCATTGCCACATCGGCAGGTCTCTACTACTGGCGGCAGGACCGGAAGGAGAAGAAAAACCCGAAGGCCGAATAGATACGGAACCTTTACAGGATATTGGCTCCAACGGACACTGATGACACGCCTCCGTTCCTCAGCGATTCCCAATAAGGTTGCAGTCGTTCTCTTATCAATTCAATAGGCCGACAGCCTGAAAATCTATGGATTCAGGACATTTTATTTTCCGCAAATAGCCATTCCAGAAGGATCGGCGGTCTTTTGATGCGAAAAAAATCTTCGGTAAATAAGGGGTGATTCTCTCGATAACCGGTTCTCCTGTTTGCAAATGTGCATGCAATAGCATCCGATAGCACTTCACTATCCACCTTACCTGTCACCAGAATGCGATAGACATCAAAGAAGTCCTTCATACGGCTATTGGCCAAAGAGAGCACTATCATGGCATGAAACTTCTCCGCAACGACGGTTTCCAATGAATAAGCCTTTATCTCCGCTTGCGGCACGGTATCAATCAACGCAGGAAAGGCCAGTTCTTGAGGTGCAGGAGTAACGACATCACCAAAACCTATATCCATTGATACGCGCTGACGGGCAGTGTCAAGATGAGCAACGCACCACCCTTCAGAATGAAACGCTCACGGTAATTGCTGATGGAAAGGCGATAAAGCAGCCGTTCCTGCATATAGCGGGAAATCATCATTTGCGGATTGTAGTTTTCCGCTCTTGACAGATTAAGCAACCTTTCCTTAACCGATTTTCCGGAGTTTGTATATGTCTTGCCCATTATAGCATATATTTTATCAGCTCATCAATTTTTTTACCCACATGCAGCTGCGATGCGTATTCATAAAGACGGGTAATGTCTCGGTCTTTGCGTGACAGATAGTTTTTGAATATTTCGGAACTCACATCCAAACCTATCTTATTCCGATACTTGATGGCATCGCAGGCCGATTTTTCCAAATCATACACTTTAACTTTGAAGCCGTCAATCTCCACTTCCATAACCCCAAGCTCGTAAGACTTTTGTGTCATAAAACTAAGCTCAATTGGCGGAAACACAGGAAGTGTCACCCGGCGTGTACGTTCTATCGCAATGTGGTATGCCTGTGGAATTTGAGTCGTAAGTTCATGATACGACCATGCGGAATATAAACACAATACACCGCCTGGCACCAATGCCTCGACATCAATCATTTGTTTGGCCAGTACGTTATTGAGTGCGTATACGCCTCGGCGCACCCGTACGATCCGTCCAGTTCTCGTACCATACAGCAACTGGTCATATAGCGATGCCTTTTTTGCTTCCGCTGACGATATGTAACCGCCATTACGGGCTATATATTCCGTTATATTCATTTCAATTCCTTTATTCAACACAAAGTTACCACAAATTCTAAAATATGCAGTATGTTTGATGTAATAATATGATTGTACCATGACTAAAAAAAAGGCAGCCCGAAGACTGCCAGGGAGCCGCATCAGCGGCCATGCGGAACGTCAGCGAGATTCGCCACAACGAATCGAGCAGTGAAGCATGCGGCCGCAGCGCAGCGGAGGGCGAGCGGCACGAAGTGCCGTAGTTGAAGTGTCTCCACGAAAAAAGGCAGCCCGAAGACTGCCTTTTTTCTGTGGAGATGGGCGGAGTCGAACCGCCGTCCAAACAACGCCCCAGAGAGCTTTCTACACGCTTATTCCTCCTTTGGTTGTCGACCTCTGCCTGCCGAAGGACGGGCCAGCCGGGGCTTATCCTCTGAATCTTGGCGGGGCTTAGAGGCGTCTGTCCCGTGCATCCGGTTTTGATGATACCCCTTTATCCAGACTGAACCGGCCTAAAGCTGGAGGGATATACGTCAGTGCCGCAGCCTTGGCGGCTCTGATTAATGC
>JADIMA010000072.1 GCA_017694945.1 Candidatus Merdivivens pullicola
AAAAAAAACATACTCTCTCTCGTACGCATTCATTCTCGCATTGTGACCACCCGGAGTAATTCAAACAAAAAAGGATGACCCTTAAAAGTCATTGACTTTTGGGTCACCCTCCTCATTGTCTTTGCATGTCGGACTACTCGTAAATCCTTGCAGAAGTCTCACCGTTGAGCACCATTTCAGCACACTCGGCAAGCGCCTGCATCTCGTCCTCTCCCGGATAATGCACCACCGGAGCCAGGAATCCCACCCTTTCGGCTATCATGTCGCAAAGATGCTTGTAATATGCTATTCCTCCAGTCAGGATTATTGCGTCAACCTTGCCTGACACGGCAGCGGCAAGGCCGCCGATGGATTTCGCCACATGATATGCAAGGGAATCAACGAATCTGATAGTAGCAGGGTCGCCGGCCTTGTAATCATCCTCGACCTTGAAAAAGTCGTTTGTACCGAGGTGTGCGACGGCACCGCCTTCGCCGACTATCATCCTCTTGATCTGGTCGTAGGTATATTCGCCGCTGAAGCACATCTTCGCCATAGTCAGAGCGGTCACTCCGCCTGTACGCTCAGGGCTGAAAGGCCCTTCACCGTTAAGTGCGTCATTGACATCCGTAGTCATCCCCTTTTCATGGAGAGATATGGACACTCCGCCCCCGAGATGGGCTACGATGACATTCATCTCATCCGGCCTTTTGCCGCATTCTTTTGCATGACGCCTGACCACGGCCCTGGAATTAAGGGCATGGAAGACACTCTGCTTAGGGAATTTAGGATGTCCTGTCATGCGTGCAAGGTCAGAAAGTTCGTCAACCGTCACAGGGTCTGCAATATATGCCTTGCAGGCATCGTTGCCGTTCTTGACATTGGCCTGCCTTGCAATTGTATCGGCCAGAATTGCTCCCAGATTGCTGGCATGTTCGCCGTAAACAGCATTGGAAAGGTCTGAAATCATCTTTTCATTCACCATGTACGAACCTGCACGGTTGGGTTTTACCAGACCTCCCCTGCCCATTACGGCGTCAAGGGTCTCCACGCCCACTCCGGCGGTTTCCAAAGCCTTCACTATGGCTTCGTAGCGGAAATCCTTCTGGGAACTGATATTCGGATATGATGAAATCACTTCCGATGAATGCCTCAAGGTTTCTTTGTAAATCTGCTTGTCTCCTTCGAATATCGCTATCTTGGTAGAAGTCGAACCCGGGTTGATTACCAATATCCTGTGTGCCATGTCTGTAAGATTATTTTGCCGACAAAGCCGCAAGGGCTATCGAATTCAACTTCGTATCAATAGAGTCCGCACGGCTTGCGAGAACACATGGAGCCTTGGCACCGGCCACCATCGCACCCATCTTCACGCCTTTGCAAAGTTTTGAATTGACCTTGTAGAACACATTTGCGGATTCAATATTAGGGAAGAGGAGGCAGTCTGCATCTCCTGCGACAGGGCTTACGACCTTCTTCACGGCTACGGATTCCGCATCTATTGCCACATCGAGAGCCAGAGGGCCGTCAGCGACACAGCCTTTGAGCTGACCCCTGTCGGCTTCCTTGGCGATGATTGCAGCGTCCACGCAAGCCTGCATGCCCGGAAGCATCTGCTCGGTCGCTGCGATGATAGCGAGTTTAGGTTTCGCAATACCCATCGCATGCGCGGTATTCACAAGATATTTGGCTATGGCTTCTTTCTGTTTCAAATCAGGAAGAGGAATCACGGCCATATCACCGAGTATGAGGAGTTTGTGATAATTAGGAGACTGTACCACGGCAACGTGGCTCAAAACGGCTTTAGGAGGAAGGAGGCCGCGCTCCTTGTTGAGGATGCCTCTCATGAATTTGTCGGTAGAGCAAAGACCTTTCATGAGGATGTCGCCCTCGCCTGAGTTTATCATGTCAACGGCAGCGGCTATTGAAGCCAGTTCGTCTTCATTGTTTATAATCCTGAAAACCGAAGGGTCAAGCTTTTCCGCCTGGCATACCTCGTGAATCATTTTCTCGCTGCCCACGAGGGTGACATCGACGATTCCCATTTCCGCTGCGCGGTAAGCAGCAGTCACGGTATGGTCATCGACAGCCCATGCCGCTACAAGTCTTTTTTTCTGTTTGGACTTAAGTTCGGTAAAAATGTCCTCGAAACTTTTAATCATAAGATAGATTTATTTTTTATTAAAACTCAATATTATTTTCTTTTCCTTTCACTCGCTATCCTCATGGTATCCCGTGCAATGACGAGTTCTTCATTGGTAGTAAGCGCCATGACTACTGTTCTGGCTCCCGGCTTTGTAAGGATTACGTCTTCGCCGGAAACGCTGTCATTTGCTTCATAATCGAACTCTACGCCGAGGAAATCCAGATGCTCGCACACTATACGGCGCATGCTGCGGTTGTTCTCGCCTATTCCTCCTGTAAAGATTATCAAGTCAACGCCGTCCATGACTGCGGAATATGCGCCTATGTATTTGAGAATGTCGTATGCCAGTTTTTTCAATGTCAGTTTTGCCCTTTCATTTCCGGCATCGGCTGCATCGGTAAGATCGCGGCAGTCGGAAGAGAGTCCGGACAGACCCAGAAAACCGCTTTTCTTATTAAGTATGGTATTCATTTTTGCCGGGGAAATCCCTTCTTTTTCCTCTATGAAAGAAACCGCTCCCGGATCGACGTTTCCGCTGCGCGTTCCCATGATAAGGCCCTCCAGAGGGGTGAAACCCATGGAAGTATCAATCGACTTGCCGTTCTGTATTGCAGTAATGGAACTTCCGTTTCCGAGATGGCAGGTAATGATCTTCAGATCCTTCATGTCCTTTCCGAGAATCTTGCAGCCCTTCTCGGCGACATACTTGTGCGAGGTACCGTGAAAACCGTAGCGGCGCACCTTGTATTTCTGGTAAAATTCATACGGAAGTGCGTACAGATACGCATAATCCGGCATCGTGGAATGGAAGGAAGTATCGAATACAGCCACTTGCGGAACACCTGGAAGAAGTTCGGCCATAGCCCTTATCCCAAGAAGGTTTGCCGGATTGTGCAGAGGGGCCAGGTCGCAGCAAGCCTCTATATTCTTTTCTGCTTCGGCATCGACGAAAGTGCTTTGGGTAAAATATTCGCCGCCATGCGCCACACGATGCCCGACCGCTTCGATTTCCTCAACGGAGGATATCACACCGTGCCCCCCGTCAAGCAGTTCCTTTAAAACACATGAGATAGCCACCTTATGGTCGGGTATCGGCATTTCAACAACGAACTTGTCTATTCCGGTCTTTCTGTGTGTGAGGACGGACATGTCCATTCCTATACGCTCCACAAGACCCTTGGCCTTTAATTCATAGTCGTCTTCGCTCTTCATATCAAGCAATTGATATTTCAGGGAAGAGCTGCCGCAATTCAATACCAGAACTTTCATCTTGATAAAAATTAAAAACTATCGCAAAAGTATGAATTATATTATTAAATTGCAACGAAATTCTGACTTGGAGGTTGAAAGATGAGAGGGGACGGATTCAGAACAAGACTTTTTACGGCGGGCATCTCCGCCATTTATCTTACGGCATTCATATACATACGCGTGGTTTCAGGTTCAAGCATTCCGAAACCGGGCACGGCTGCAACAGATTTCATTTACGGGAAATGCGAAGCAGCCATAGAGGCGGTACTGCCCTGCGACCCCGACGGCGTGGCGTTCTCCAAAGCCCTCTTCCTCGGAGACAAGTCGGAAATATCATGGAACGACAAGGAATATTTCCGAATCAGCGGAGCATCGCACCTGCTCGCGCTTTCAGGGATGCATCTGAGCATCTTTTATGTCATAATACGCTTCCTTACAGCATTCATTCCCGGGAACAGAGCCGGCGTAGCAATCAAGGGATGCCTTAACATCGCCATACTTTTCCTGTATTCGGCCATGACCGGAATGGCGAACTCGATAGCAAGGGCATTCGTAATGATATGCATCTATGAAATCGGCCGGATTCTGGGCCGCCGGCAGAAACCGATGTGGGTGCTGGCCCTAAGCGCCATCGTGATACTGTCGCTGAACCCGAAGGCGGCGGCCGATGTCGGATTCCAGTTGTCGTACAGCGCGATGATAGGGATTTTCACGATATTTCCGTATCTTAAAGACCTGGTATATACAAAAAACAAGGCGATGAAGTACATATGGACTACCATCGCCCTGTCAGTTGCCTGCCAAATATCCACATTGCCGTTGATCATGTGGTATTTCGGCTATTTTCCGAAATATTTTCTCGTCACCAACCTGCTCTGCGTGCCGCTCAGTTCTGTAATACTGGCATTGATACTGGCATCAATGGGGTTGTACTGGATCTGGCCGGAAGCAGGGATAACTTGCGGGAAACTGCTGACAATCTCAATAGACATCCTCACATGGGTGACAAAAACGGTCTCGGAACTCCCGTGATGAAGATACCGGCATCAGTCAACAAGCACAAGTTCGTCAAGGATATTCTGTGCTCCCGCATATTTGTCGATAAGGAAAAGCACATACCTTATATCCAGCGATATGTTGCGGCACAGTTCCGGGTCGAAGGCAAGGTCGCTCATCGTACCCTCCCATACCCTGTCGAAATTGATTCCGACAAGATTGCCGTCTGCATTGATTACCGGGCTGCCAGAGTTGCCTCCGGAAGTATGGTTCGTGGCAAGGAAGCACACGGGAATAGTCCCGCCGACTTCCCAGCGACCGTAATCCTTTGCAGCATACAGTTCCCTGAGTTTCTGCGGTATGTCATAATCAAAAATCTCCGGATTGTCCTTCTGTATGATACCTTCTATGGTAGAAACCGGCAGATAGACCACTCCGTCCGAAGGCCTGAAGCCGGCAACTTCCCCATATGACACCCTTAAAGTAAGATTCGCGTCTGGATAGAAGACATCGTCCGTACAATACTCCATCCTGCCGCGCATGAAATCCCGGTTGAGAAGGGCTATACGTGAAGAATATCCGGCCACATCGGCTTTCAGGGACATCATGCCGTTATAAAATGAAGCCGCCATCAGGTACAGAGGGTCGGATTTGATCGCCTCGATGGCTGCCGCCGAATCAAGCCCTGCAAGCCTCATCGCCCTCTGTTCGTCCGTGAACAGGGACTGCGACAAAACAGAATCCGCTACGGCATCGACAGAACCGAAAGCAGCGAACCTTTCAGTAAGGTATTCCGGCTTGAATCTCTCAGGGACATTTTCCTGAAATTCGGTTGCGGTAAACTTGAAGATTTCTTCATCAATCGGATAATAATAGTCCTTGAAGAAACCGGAAACATATTTCTCAAGTCCTTCAACACCGTTATAATACACATATGCACCGAGATCCACCGCGAAACGGAAGGCTTCCACGCCGTCCAGAGACTCATAGTAATAGTCAAGCGCATGCATGTAAGGATATGCCGCCGCATACAGGGCGGACAGAGAATCCGTCAGTCCGACATATTCGGCCCTTCCGTTTTCTTCAGCCCATTTTTCAAAACCTGCCTCGAAATTTTTCTTGTCCGAATAAGTTCCTAGTTTCACAAGTCCCTTCAATTCGCCCTGCCATTTCTTCCATGCATTGGCCACATTGGCCTGCTTGGACGAATAACGGATCCTGACATCCTGGTCGGTCCCCATGTATTTCTTCATGATTCCGAGACGGCCATCCCTCAAAGCGATTTTCTGCGGATTCACCTCTTCAATATATTTTATGGCATCGGAATGAACATACTCCTGGGTACGTCCCGGGAAGCCATATACAAAGGTAAAGTCCCCTTCCTGTATCCCGGAAGTCGAAATCCTGAAAAACTTTTTCGGCCTGTACGGCACATTGTCTTCAGAATACGGAGCCGGATTGTTGTCCTTGTCCGCATATATCCTGAATATGGAAAAATCCCCGGTGTGCCTTGGCCACATCCAGTTGTCGGTATCCCCTCCGAACTTGCCTATGGAAGAAGGCGGAGCGCCTACAAGACGAACATCGTCGAATCTTTGGTATATGAAGATAAAATACTGATTGCCGTAATACATCGACTCTACCGAAGCCCTGTACGAAGGCCCTTCGGCGGCAGCGGCCCTTTCCAAAGCCTCGGAATTGGCCTTTACAAGCGAATCCCTCTGGCTTTCCGTCATTTCAGGGTCGTATCCCTCAAGAACGGCATCCGTCACATCTTCCATCCTGACAAGGAAACTCACCCACAATCCCTCATTCGGCAGTTCTTCGTCAAGCGACATGGCCCAGAAACCGTCCTTCAGATAATCATGCTCCACTGAACTGTGCTTCTGTATGGCTCCGTAACCGCAATGATGGTTGGTAAACAGAAGCCCGTTTTCAGACACGAGTTCCCCCGTACATCCTCCGTTGAAAAGCACGACGGCATCCTTGAGAGACGCCTGGTTGATACTGTATATGTCTTCCGCATCAAGCCTGAAACCCTTGGCCTTCATATCGTCTATCCGTTGTGAAATGAGGGCCGGAAGCCACATGCCTTCATCGGCAGAAAGACCGGACGGAAACGCCAGCATGACCAATGGTAAAAATAATATTTTCGATAATAAATGTTTCATCTCTTTAAATAAAGAAAACAGACGGCATTGCGGATTCGGCCACACTGCCGCCTGTAGGATTCATATATTTATTAATAAAATTGCTTATCGGTTAATTATTTGAATTCAAATAATTGTTGTACTTGTCATAAGCATCGGCATACTTCTGATCCCTGTCCCTGAAACGGAAGTTGATGCTCTTGAGATATTCTGCCGCAGCACGTTTGAATTCAGGATCGACTGCCACGTTGAAGAGTTTTTCAAAAGGCTCGATGGCATTGATCATATACCCTTCGAATTCTTCCACGAGAGCATTGTATTTGTCGTTGTCCATTTCTTTCTGTGCAAGTTCGGAAACGCGTACGGCCTCGTCATACCAAAGCGCGCCGGCTGCAAAAAGTCCGTAATGATAATTGTTGTCGATCTCATAAGACTGATAATAGCAGTCCAATGCCTTCTGGACATCCCCGAGACCTTTATAAACATCACCTTCGACATAATACAGAGAAGCGTTTGTCGGCTCGTTAGCCTTTGCTTCGGCGATCAGTTCAAAAAGTTTGTCAGGATTTTCCTTAGTGTCGAGATAATAGTTGATCAGGCCGATTATAAGACCCTGGTTGGCAGGGAAGAGTTTGAAACCTTCCTCGAATATGGCTTTTCCTTTCTGGACATCCCCTTTTCCGAGATAAAGTTCACCGAGCCTTGCATAGACATCACCGTCCACAAAATACCCGAGTTCGACACATTTTTCAAGCATATCGACAGCCCTTACCGTATCGTTGGCCATATAAGCCGTGAAACCGGCATTGAAAATGGAGAGCGTATCCACCTTTCCGATAATGTCAAGCGCTGCGATGTCCACGCATTTCATGAAATCGTCAGAAGCGTCTGCATATCTGCCGAGATTGAACATCACCGAACCGTCGTTGAAATACAACGATGACACGTTTTCAAGCTGGCCCTTTATTTTCTCCAGACCTTTCTCCTTGGTTTCAAGTTCACCTGCCTTTACAAAAGCCTTTACAGCCTCTGCAAGCGGATCAATGTCAGAATACGCCGGCTTAGTGACTTCAATGATGACGAGCATGCCTGAAGCATCATAATAAAGGGTAAATTCAGGATATACGTCTGCCTGATACTGGACTCCCGACAGCACCCTCATTTCCGATGAAACAGGAGGTACGTTTCCGAGCATCATCATCACCTGAGGCTTTGAAGCATAGATGATACCGGCAGATGGAGCCTGGAATGCCTTTACATAAGCCTCACCGAGGCTGATCCATGAAGCAGGCTTTACAGCCTTCTTGGGATTTTCCAAAGCAGCCTTTGCCTTGTCAACACCTGCTATGGCATCCGTAACGGCCTTGGACTGTGTCTGCGCTCCTGCCAACTGGAAAGACAGAAGCAGCGAAATTGCAATAAACAATCTTTTCATTGAAATATCTTTTAAGTTAATAATAATATTTTCAGTCTTGTTTCACTTCATCGGGCTCCCTGCTTTCCACCGTGCATACGGCGGCTATGCTGTCGCCTTCCTTGATATTGATAAGCCTTACCCCCTGCGTAGAACGCCCGGCGACACGTATGTCGGATACCGCAAGCCTTATCGTAATGCCGGAACGGTTGATAATCATGAGGCCGTCGTCCTCTACTACTTCCTTGAGGGCGATCAGGGAACCTGTCTTCTCCGTTATGTTGATAGTCTTGACCCCCTTGCCTCCGCGGCTTGTTATCCTGTAATCATCAAGCGCCGAACGTTTCCCGAAACCATTCTCGCTCACGACGAGTATGGTCTTGGAAGAGATGTCCTCGGCCTGCGGATCGACACAGACCATGCCTACCACTTCGTCATCCCCGTCTATGGAGATTCCCCTTACGCCGGCTCCGGTACGGCCTATCGCACGGGCGTCCTTCTCGTTGAAACGCACGCAACGACCCTTTTTGCCGGCCAGCAGTATCTCGCATCTGCCGTTCGTGAGCACGGCACCATGCAGTTCATCGCCCTCACGTATGGTTATTGCATTGATACCGTTAGCCCTCGGCCTTGAATAAGCCTCAAGGGAGGTCTTCTTTATCGTACCCTTCCTTGTACCGAGAATGATATAATTGTTGTTTATATAATCTTCGTCCTTAAGAGTCTTGACATTTATGAAGGCGCATATTTTGTCCCCCGGCTCGATATTTATCACATTCTGGAGAGAACGCCCCTTGGAAGACTTCGCACCTTCAGGAATTTCATACACTTTGAGCCAGAAGCATTTGCCTTTGGATGTAAAGAACAGCATCGTACTGTGCATGTTCGCCACATATATGTGCTCTATGAAATCCTCGTCGCGGGTAGTGCTTCCCTTGGCGCCTACGCCGCCCCTGTTCTGGGTTCTGTATTCGGACAAAGGAGTACGCTTGATATACCCCATGTGCGAAATGGTAATCACCACGTCTTCGTTAGGATAAAAATCCTCCGGATTGAACTCGTCTTCGGAAGGCTGGATTTCAGTACGCCTTGCATCCCCGTATTTTCCTTTCAGATATTCGAGTTCCTCCTTTATCACGCCCATCTGGAGTTCGTAACTTGCGAGTATCGCCTGGAGACGCTCTATCACTTTCATGAGTTCGTCATACTCCGTTTGCAGCCTTTCCCTTTCAAGTCCGACGAGTTGCGCAAGCCGCATCGCCACTATGGCGGAAGCCTGAGGCTCAGAAAAACCGAATCTTTCTATTATGGACGACTTGGCACCGTCCACCGTGCGTGAACTTCTTATGATTGAAATGATTTCATCGATGAAGTCAAGAGCCTTGAGCAGGCCTTCAAGGATGTGGGCGCGCTTCTGGGCCTTGTCGAGTTCGAACTGGCTGCGGCGCACTATCACATTGTGCCTGTGCTGGACATAATATTTAATGATTTCCTTGAGACTGAGCAACCTCGGGCGCCCGTCAACAAGTACGACATTGTTTACGGAAAAACTTGACTGCAACTGGGTATATTTGAACAGCGTATTGAGAACGACATTTGCCACGGCTCCCTGCTTGAGACGTATGAGTATCCTCATCCCATGGCGGTTGCTCTCATCATTCACATAAGTAATGCCCTCGATCTTCTTGGCCTCCACAAGTTCGGCAATCTTCTCTATGAGTTCCCGCTTGTTGACCATGTAAGGTATCTCGGTAATGATTATCTGCTCCCTGCCATGCGCGTCGGTTTCTATCTCGGCCCTTGAACGTATGACTATCCTTCCCCTGCCGGTTTCAAAAGCGTCCTTGATTCCCTGCACTCCCTGGATGATTCCTCCGGTAGGGAAATCAGGCCCGCTTATGTGCTGCATAAGGCCCTCCGTCGTAATGTCGGGATTGTCGATATATGCCTCTATGGCATTGCACACTTCGGTAAGATTGTGGGGAGCCATGTTCGTCGCCATGCCGACTGCGATGCCGGAAGAACCGTTAATCAGCAACAGAGGCACTTTTGCCGGAAGCACTGTCGGTTCATCCAGAGACTCATCGAAGTTTTTCTGGAAATCCACCGTGTTCTTGTCCATGTCCTCGAGCGCCTCTTCCGCGATACGCTGGAGTTTGGCCTCGGTATATCGCATTGCCGCCGCGGAATATCCGTCTATCGAACCGAAGTTGCCCTGTCCGTAAACAAGGGTGTATCTCAAAGACCAGTCCTGTGCCATGCGCACCATCGTATCATAGACGCTGGTATCACCGTGAGGGTGATATTTACCGAGTACTTCTCCGACGATACGCGCCGACTTCTTTGTCGGCTTGTCATACGTAAGACCGAGTTCGGACATTCCGAAAAGCACCCTCCTGTGAACGGGCTTCAACCCGTCACGCACATCCGGAAGGGCACGCGAGACTATGACGGACATCGAATAATCGATGTACGCGCTTTTCATCTGCTTGTCTATGTTGACGGTCTCGATACGGCCTGTCGCCTGGTTCTGCTCTATATCATCCATGCTCATAATATCCTTTAACAAAATAACCGTCAAAAATACGACTTTTTTCCGAAACGAACAAATCTAAAATCGCAGGTGTCTTTTCGGCGCAACCCCTCAAAAACATCCGGAATCAGAATTCCACTTCCAGTCCGTCATATGCCGGAAGAATACGTTCCGCCGCATCATCCGGGACAGGCAGCCCCGCCGCCTCGGACTGTCTTGAAACCTCCTCTACAATAAGTTTTTTCAAATCCGCATATTTTTCCAACTGGTGGGACAGATGCGTGAGATATGTCTTCTTCGCACCGACTTTCAATGCTACCGCCACCGCCTGCTCGAAACTGAAATGAGACAAATGGCTCCCGTGCTTCACGCAATTGACTGTCATCACATCAAGATTACGCAACTTGTCGAACTGGGAGTCCGGAATATTGTTCATGTCGGTTATGTATGCCAGCGTACCGAACCGAAAACCGAGAACCGGAAGCCTGAAATGGAACCCTCTTATCGGGATTACTTCCGCCGAACACTCCGGAGCCGGCTTTCTTGAGAACACGGTAAAAGGGGCTTCCCCTATATGATGAATGCGCCACAGCGGGATTCCCGGATAATGCTCGGGAGCGAAGGCATATGAGTATTCGCCCCTCAACGACTCCTCGACGTATTTTTCACAATAAATGTCAACCGCCCTGTCTTCAAGATAGTTTATGGCCCTTACATCGTCAAGGCCGCCAGTATGGTCTTTGTGATTGTGTGTAAGCAATATGGCATCAAGATGCAGTATGTCTTCCCTGAGCATCTGCTGCCTGAAATCCGGGCCTGCATCCACAAGTATCCTGCACCCTTCATATTCCACATACAATGATGACCTGAGCCTTTTGTCACGGGGGTCGTCCGAAGAACACACTTCGCACCGGCACCCTATCATCGGAACTCCCTGGGACGTACCCGTCCCCAAAAAAACCGCCCTGTTCATTTTTCTGTCAGATTTCCACCTCAACAATTTTCCCTATAAGATCAGGGTCGAAAGGATGTTCGACCCTGATGTAATTCCTTGTATATCCGTACATTTTCCCGGCCTTGTCCGTACTTTCAAACAGCACCTGTTCCTTCCTCCCGGCATTTTCCCTGATGAAATCCGAATGGAGCCTGTCGCTGAGCGCTATCAGCCTTTCGACACGGGAGTCCTTCACACCGGCAGGAATCTGCCCCGGAAGGCCGGCAGCAATGGTACCGGGCCTTTTTGAATATGGAAACACGTGAAGGAAAGCAGGCCTGACCTCTTCCAGCAGACTGTATGTCAACATAAAATCCTCCTCCGTCTCTCCCGGAAAACCGGCGATTACGTCTATCCCGAAAAACACAGGAATCCCCCCGTGCCGCAAAAACGCATTCCTTGCATAATCCAACTTGCGGAAAAAATCCGCCCTCGAATACCGGCGTCCCATCTGTTTTAAAATCCTGTCCGAACCCGACTGCAGGGGAATATGGAAATGCGGCATGAACTTGGTTCCGGAAACTATCCAGTCAATAGTCTCTTCCCCGAGCAGGTTCGGTTCAATCGAGGATATCCTGTACCTTTCTATGCCCTCGACCGCATCAAGAGCCTTCAGCAGACTCAAAAAAGTTTCGCCTGTCGTTTTTCCGAAATCTCCGGTATTCACCCCCGTAAGCACTATCTCTTTCACCCCAGCCGCCGCTATTGCGGAAGCTTCTTCCACGACTTTTGCGACCGGGGCGTTACGGCTTTCGCCGCGCGCTATCCATACGGTACAATACGTACAGTGGTAATCGCAGCCGTCCTGCACTTTCAGGAAAGCCCTTGTCCTCTCCTCTCCCGACGAATATGCCGGGAAAAAACCTCCGAAATCCTCTTTCTCTTCAGGAACGCTTAGACGCGCCCCCGTTTCCCTGACATAATCCGACAAGACCGTATGCGCTATACGGCCTTTGCTTTTAGAGTCAAAAACATATTTCACGCCGTCGATAGCGGTTATCGATTCCTTCCTCAACTGTGCATAACAGCCTGTCACTACTATCCATGCGGACGGAGATATACGGTGCAGCTTGCGTATGAAACTCCTGCATTTTTTTTCGGAAGTTTCGGTTACGGCGCATGTATTCACCACATAAATGTCACATGCCTCCCTCCAGCCGCACGCCGTGCATCCCGCTTTCACGAAATCACGTTCGATTGACGACGTTTCCGCATAATTGAGTTTGCACCCGAGTGTCACAAAAGACACGTTCACTTTCCCGAGAGACTCCATTTTCATCATCATAAAACTGAAACAAGTACGTATTCGGCATATCCGGAATCCATGCCATCGATCGGGGGCCGCATCTTCCTCACCGTAACTTCAACTTCCCCGAGATACGGGAATTCATCCAGAACCGCTGACATTATATCTCCGGCGACTTTCTCAATCAGATTCGACGGCGATGCCATTACACGGGCCACTATCGCATATACCCTCGAATAATCCAGCGTATCCTGTAAATCATCCGTGCAGGAAGCGGCAAGCAGATTGACAGGGCCCTTCTGCACATAAGAACTGTCCTGCATTGCCGAAAAATCCACCTCGTAATCGCCTCCGCATTCTCTTTCAAAATCAAAACAACCGTGAAAGGCATGGAACTTCATGCCTTTAAGGCTAATCCGCCCTGAAGTAAACGACCTGTCCGGGTCATGTATGGTTTTTCCCATGATCTGTATCATTTAAATGACGACAAAACAAACACCGAAGGACGCTTTCCCACCCTGAATCCCCCGGATAATTTTTTCCCCCACCCGGCAATGTCTGAACGCAGCACCGTCTGGGTGGCCAGGGTCAGGTCGGAGGCCACCGCCAGCACAGTCGATGGATGACAGCATCTTACAATGTCCGCCAGCAGCGAATCGTTCCTGTACGGAGTTTCAATGAATATCTGGGTCTGTCCGGTTGCTGCCGAAAGTCTTTCCAGGGCTTTCAGACGCGCCTTCCTTTCCTCGGCCTTTACAGGAAGATATCCGCAGAACGCAAACGACTGCCCGTCCATTCCTGAAGCCATCATGGCAAGCATCAGCGATGACGGCCCGACAAGCGGCAGCACCTCGATACCGGCGGAATGAGCCGCAGCGACAAGGGAAGATCCCGGATCCGCCACAGCAGGAAGACCTGCCTCGGACATGAGGCCGACATTGCGGCCTCCCTTGAAAAGCCCCACGTACCCCTCGGCCGTACCCCGGGGACTGTGTTCATTAAGTTCATGGAACTCCAGCGCCTCTATATTTCCTTTCAGCCCTATCGCCGAAAGAAAACGCCTGGCCGTCCTGACTTCTTCCACGACGAAACAGTCAAGCGAACGAGCCACATCGACCGTACGTGCCGGCAAGACATCTTCGGGACGGTTGTCTCCGAGAAAAGTGGGTATGAGAAAAAGTTTTCCGTATTCCATTATCTGACTTCTATTACTATTTCATCTTTTTCATTTTCAGACCGCTCTATCATCGCACGCATCTCGGCTTCCTCCGCCTCCCTTTTGCGCTTGCGGCTCCAGAACATCTTCCGCCACAGTTCTTTGAAAGTGGAAAATTCCTGTTGGTACGTAATACCCACGCCGCTCCTCTGCGACTGGTCAAGATATGAGGAATACTGGTCTGCCGAATGTGAGAACAGATTGAGTCTCAACACGCCCTTACGATCAAGTTTTATCTCTATGTCGATATCCCCGGCCACGCCGTTGTTACCGGTAACCGCATTCTGCCGGTTGCCGATGTTGCCGTTGACTATGACCCTGTTATTGAACAACTGCGTCGATACTGCAACATCAAAAATATCGGTTCCGGAATTTGTCTGCTGGTAATTCACGCCCAGGTCGAGGGGAATTTCAAATTTCTGCAATATGGAAGTCAACTGCCCCGACAATATTTCCGAAACATTGGAAAACAGCATCGATGAATTGTTCACTATGCTGGACTGCTCATCGGGTATGAAACTGTTCGAAATAAGCAGAGACAGAAACTGTTTCTGTACCTTGTCTTCAGTCGAAAGCGCACTTTCCACCCTTGAACGCACCATCGGGTCAATATCCGGTATGTCAATGTCGAATTGCAGATTCGGATTGGAAAGTTTGCCGGATATCCCTATCATGCAGTTGACTGTCCTGCGCGATGAAACTGACGACGTATCCGCAATCAGAGTCGCTATCGAAGCCTTTGTCGTATATATGGCATTTATGTTCAAGTCCGAATCCATTATATCGCCGTTGAAAGCGATGCGGCTGCCTTCGTCTATGGTAAAATCGCGGGAAACGATGCCGCCCACGGAAAAACGGAAACTGCCCTCTTCAACGGTATAATCGCCCCTTATGTCGAACTGGCCGCCACCCTGGCCGACTGCTATGTCGAGCATGCCGCTGCCTCTTCCTGCCAACATGCTGCCCCCCGTTTCGTCAAGTTCCACGAACACCGAAGCCTCCGGGGTAACATTAAGGTGCAGCCCGATGGAAATGTCCGCACCGCGTGAAGTCTTGCCGTACATGCGCGACAGCATGGCATCGTAAGGATCCTGCTCCGCTTTTTCTGAATAATCCCTGAAAGTCAGGATATCAGTGCCGCCGGCATCGGCCACCGAACTTACAGGGACATGGAATCTCGTATCCGGCATTGTCGCCGCATCCGCCTGCAGATGCAAAGCATCCAAAGGCCCGTTGAGACGGAGAATCCCGGCGGCAAACGCATTCCCGTAAAAATCCCCGGCATTTTCCCTCGAGACATTGATACATTCAAGACCGTTGAACTTCAATTCAAGAGCGAAATCGAAATCCTTGAAATACCTGTGCCCTATAGTGCCGCCAAGCACACCTCGGTGCCCGAAACGGTCTTCGACCAGTATGTTGTCGGCATAAATACCGCTCTCATCCATCGACAGGCTTCCGTTGAAATTGTATGTAACATTGGTATATGCCACTGTAGCGGCAAGATCCGAAAGCATGAGATTCCTGCTTTTCAAAGAGAGTTCGTCGGCCGCCCCTGCAAGGGATAGCCTGCCGGACAGTTTTCCGGAAATGCCCGACAGGACGGACTTCAGTGCCGGAGACAGATAAGCAGCCGAAAAACCGTCAAGTATCATATTGACGCTTACATACTTGTCCTCAGGACGGAAAAACCCAGTAGTATTGAGCGTAGTTGCCCCGTCAAGATAGTTCCTCAAATAAATATTGAAGCGTCCGTTGGGCTCGTCCCACCGGCTCATTATCTCAATATCGCCGGCATCCTCCCCAGCAATGCTGACCGAATCCGCATGAATATCCATAAGCAGTCCTGGTTCGTTGAAAATGTCGGGAAAACTTGCATAACCGGTAACCGCCCCCTTCAGATCGTATCCTTCACCAAGAAGAGGATTCAGGGCCGATATGTCAAACCTGTCCAGAAAAACGTTGAGCGTATCCGAAGTTCCCGAACCTGTATTGAGCAGAATGTTCTGCACCCCGTTGCTTATGACGAGCGAGTCGATTCCAAGCCTGCCGTCCGATACAAACGCGCGGGCAGGGGAAACTCCCCACCGCGCACCGTTTATGAAAAATACGGAATTGCCCACTTTTATGTCCGTCATGAGTTTTCCGGAAAGCGTATCAAGGGAAAAATCCGCCATAAGATCCAGCCTTCCGCTGTTCACCGAATCAACTCCCGGGTCGGAATATGAAAGCCTTGCATAGACAGAATTGTCAAGCAAGGCCAGCGAAAGCCGAGGGTTGTCAAAGAAAACCGACGCCGCCCTGATTTCAGACGACTTTACAGCACAGTCTATAGTGCTGTCCGGGTTGGAAGCCTTGAATACCAAGTCCTTAATATAATTTTCCCCGAATGCAATGCGCTGAGACACGACATCCGCATCAAGGTCGCCGGAATCGTTTATGTCTATTGAAACCATGCTTCTCTCCGCGACATACAGCCCAGGACTTACAAACGAACACACCCCCATCGTATTGCCCGTAGTCAGGTTGAACGAATACCTGTTGCCGCTCCACGGCATGACGTTTCCGGCACACAAAAGATCAGCCGCCTCACCAGTTGACAATGCCTGCAGATCTTTCAGGAACTGCACCAGGGAAGCAGTCCCTTCAAATTCCGCACTGAGAAAATCAGAGTCCAGCGACACCTTATAATCTGCCGGATTGTTCACAGCGGACAACCTTATGTCTCCTATCTCCTCTGTACCGGAAGCATTTTCAAGCACGAGATCTTCCAGAAGCACTTCGCCGTAAACATCTTCACCGCCTTCATCGTACAACTGCGAATCAATCTTGAAAGAAACGGCAGACTTGCCCCTCATATCTATATTCATCGCATTCAGATCCGCCCGCACTACTTCGGCTTGCAGCCTGTAGGCATTGCCCCGGCCTGAACGGCCGTTCAACTCAGCCATGCCTTCAAGCATGAAAGCGAGAGAAGGATCATCGCACACCGCCCTGACATCCAGCAGCCCCTGTTCGAGGGCGAGTTCCGCCATCAGCCCCGAATAAGGATAACCGTTGACCACGAAACGGGATATATCGTGCGAACTGACTCTGGCGGAGACATCCCCTCCGGGAATAATGTCAGCCGTAAAAGCAGCCTGCAATGTAAGTTCACCGAGAAGCCCCGTACCGGCAAACGCGCCGACATCCACCCTGTCCGTGGCCAGTTCTCCAGATATGCGCAACGGTTCACCGTCCTCTCCCTGCAATCCTGATACATTTACAGTAAAACCGGCATTCCCTTTTTCGGACACAAGGCCTCCGTTCACATCGAAATCAGATATCCCTCCCGATATGTCCCCGTCGAAAACCAGCTGTCCCTCATACGGGAAACCGTCCAGGAAAGCGACCTGTTTTCCTCCCGAAAAAAGACCGGCCAGACCAAGGGCCGCCTTTTTGCTGAAAACGAATTTTCTCAGAGCCGCATTGAAAACGGAGGTTTCCACATAAGGCAGTCCGGAAATCCCTCCGGAAAAATCAAAAGAAACGCCGTAATCTTCAAGCCCGACCGACAACATCGGCACTAACAGTTCACGCACAGTCCCTTCCGCCACTCCGCATACGGCAACATCCAAGTCAAGGCCTTCAAGAGAAGGCGCGAAAAAGCCTATCGTCCTCATGTTCATGCGGCACGTATCCGTAAAAGAAACAGACATGCGGACTTTGTCTATATAATCAGAAAAAGAAGCCGTAGATTCATACATCATCGAATAGTTGGCGATACTGATATCCGAATAGTCGTCGGCGATCCTGAGACCGTCTATCGAAGTAAGTCCGCCGCCCACTCTGACATTTCCCGATATGTCACGGCAATTAAACCCGCTCCTTTCGCGGAAAGACCCTTTCTTCATCTTTCCATACATAATGCCGCCAACCATCTCCATGTCTTCTATATGGAAACATATATCACTGATATTCATGTCATACCAGTTTATGCCCCCTTTTGCCTCCTGGGCGGCTATATCAGCGGTCAAGTCATACATATTAAACGCAAAATCATTGATTTTCACGCTTTTTAACTTAAAAAGACGCTTGCCGGAAGATTTTTCACTGGAAACAGAGACGTCTTTTTCAGCCTTGTCAGGATCTTTTGCAAGACCGAAAATCCTTGTGAGATTGGTATTGTAATATTTTCCGTCAACCGGCACCTCGTCGTCCTCCAATACCAGATTCAGTCCTCCGCCTGTCACCGAAACCCTTGAAACATTCGGCCCTTCTTTTGAAAACAGCCCCTTCAGCGAATACTGGAGCACTATCTTGTCCGTATGGAAAAGAGTATCGGACACCGCAGGAGAACGCCTGGCATCATCTGTTATGGTAACATCCTGAAGGAGAACATTGTTCATAGGCCTCACATATATCCTCCCCACATCTACTTTTCCTGATATGCCGGCATTAAGCGAAGACAAGAGCCTTCCTGCCATATATGTCTGCACGACAGAAGTTTGCAGCGCCACAAACAACGCTACTGCAAGGATAACTAAGGCAGCCGCCGCCTTCTTGATGACCCAAAATAACCTCTTTCGCACCACTACATCTGATATAACCTGCAAAATTAGCAAAAATTACAGTATTTTTGCAGCGTAAATCCGCATTCGCTTATGGCAATAACAATTTTGGGAATCGAATCATCATGCGATGACACCTCTTCGGCCGTCATCAGGGACGGCTATCTGCTTTCGAACCTGCTCGCCAGCCAGGAAGTACACCGGCAATACGGGGGAGTGATACCGGAACTGGCATCAAGGGCCCACCAATTGAACATCGTGCCGGTCGTATCGCAGGCGCTGTCGCAGGCAGGGATAACCATGGACGAGATAGACGCAATCGCCTTCACCGTGGGGCCGGGACTGCTGGGCTCCCTGATCGTAGGCACCTCGTTCGCGAAAGGGCTTTCCCTCTCCACGGGCAAGCCGCTCGTAGAAGTCAACCATCTGCAAGGGCATATACTTTCGCACTTCATAAAGCAAGAAGGGAAGGACAACCGTCATCCTTCATTCCCTTTCCTGTGCCTTCTCGTATCGGGAGGGCATACCCAGATCGTGGCCGTCCACGATTATTTCAAGTTTGAAATAGTCGGCCATACCATAGACGATGCCGTAGGAGAGGCTTTCGACAAATGCTCGAAAATGATGGGACTCGGCTACCCGGGAGGCCCTATAGTTGACAGGCTGGCAAAAGAAGGCGATCCGAAAAAATTTTCTTTCGCAAAGCCTCATGTGGAAGGTTTTGATTTCAGTTTCAGCGGAATAAAGACGTCGCTCCTGTATTTTTTGCGCGACAGGCTGAAAGAAGAACCGGATTTTATCGAAAAAAACAAATGCGACATCTGTGCTTCTTTTCAGAAAGCCCTGATTGACATACTGATGAAGAAACTCATCATGGCTTCAGACGCCACAGGCATCAAGGAAATCGCATTGGGAGGCGGGGTTTCGGCCAACTCCGGACTCAGGGACGAAATAACAAGGACTGGCAGAAGAAAAGGCTGGAACACATATCTGCCCGAGTTCAAGTTCACGACCGACAACGCCGCAATGATTGCCGTTTCGGGCTATTACAAATATCTGGAAGGATGCAGGGCGCCGCTATCCATAGCGCCTATTTCCAGAGCAAGGGATTTTGGAATATAACAACATGAAAGAGTTCGACATAGCATTTCCAGCCGGCAAAAGCCCGGACATGGAAGCCATAAGGGAGGCCGCGGCCAGGACAATGGGGACGGTAACAAGGAACATCGGGGAAATCAAGTTTCTCCGACGTTCTCTTGATGCGCGCAAGGAAATAGTTTACAGATACAGATGCGCCGCATATCTCAAGGACGAGAAGCCGCACGAAGACTTTGCAGTTCCCGAATACAAGGATGTCCGCGACGCAGAACCGGTGCTTGTCATAGGCTCTGGCCCTGCCGGCAT
>JADIMA010000073.1 GCA_017694945.1 Candidatus Merdivivens pullicola
GTCGTAACAAGGTAGCCGTACCGGAAGGTGTGGCTGGAACACCTCCTTTTTGGAGATCCAAGACTCTGGCTCATTCGGAATTAGTCTTTTTATATTATATGTTGCACCTTTCGGGGTGCAATTACAGTCCCGTAGCTCAGTTGGTTAGAGCACTACACTGATAATGTAGGGGTCAGCGGTTCAAGTCCGCTCGGGACTACAGGTTTTATGGTTCTTTCATATTTTGGGGGTATAGCTCAGTTGGCTAGAGCATCTGCTTTGCAAGCAGAGGGTCGTCGGTTCGACTCCGACTATCTCCACTATGGTTTCGGGCAGTTACATGAAAATGTGGCTGCCTTTTTTGTATTGACGTGCTTTTTCGCGTAAAAAGCACGCTTGTTAATCGCTTATGCAAGCAGACTGCATATTTTCTCAAGAAACTTTTTGTCGGTCTCGTCGAATGTTCCGACTGAGGCGCTGTCAATGTCGAGTACGGCGATGATTTCTGCTTCGGAAGCATTTTCATGTACGCCGCATCTGAAAACGGGAACTACTATTTCCGATCTGGAAAGCGAACTGCAGGCGATGTGTCCGGGAAATTCATTTACATCGTGAACTGTGATCGTGCGGCCTTCCTTCCATGCCGTTCCGCAAACACCCTTTCCGTATCCGATTCGCGTGCAGGCAATCGGCCCCTGAAACGGCCCGAGCACCAGTTCGTCGTCTTTTACCATGTAGAACCCTGTCCAAAGATGTCTGAAAGTTAAATGCAGCGCGGCGGAAAAATTGGCGGCGTTGGCGATGAAGCCTGCTTCGGAATCCAGCAGGGCCTCTAATTGAGGCAGCAGCGACTGGTATTTTTCTTCCTTGTTGCCGCCGGGGATGAATAGGTTTTCAGCCATAATGAAATATTTTCTACAAAATTCATTTTATTTTTGCAACATTCCAAATCATTGTTGCATCTCTATTGTTGTTGAAAAAGGAGGTAGTATGAAACGTGTTCTTGCAGTGATTTCAAGATTTGTTTTAGTGACTCTTTTCGGGTTGTCGCAGACGAGTTGCGTTATGTACGGCACGCCGGAAGTGGAGTACGAGTTCAAGGGCAAGGTCATGGATGAAAGTTCGTTGCCTATAAGGGATATTCAAGTGACCGTACAGCCGGCGCATGAAAACGATTCGCCGTTCATTTTTACTGCAACGACGGACGGTGCGGGGAATTTTGAGTTCAAGACACGGATAATAGCCTGGGATTTTCCCGAAAAGGTCAAAGTGATTTTTGAAGATACCGACGGCCTGGAAAACAGGGGCGAGTATGCAAAAGACAGCCTCCTCATAGGTACCCATCAGGTGAAAAAGGCAGACGGATGGTATAACGGAGGCTTTGTCTCTGATGATGTAAACATGTACCTGAAAAGGATAGACTTATGAGGCTCGGACTTAAAAGCAGGCTGCTGCTGGAACTCTACCGACCGGTTTCTGAAGAAACGTCGAGGAAGCATGAACTGAGGCAATTGTTCTGGGAATGCACCCTTAAATGCAATATGCGCTGCCGTCATTGCGGAAGCGACTGCAAGGTGTCTTCTGCCGTGCCGGATATGCCGTTTGAGGATTTCCGCAAGGTGCTGGAACGTGTTGCGGAAGTATATGATCCGCACAGAATCATGGTCGTGGTTACCGGGGGAGAGCCTTTGATGCGGCCTGACCTGGAAAAATGCGGCAGGGAGATATATAATCTCGGTTTTCCGTGGGGGCTGGTCTCAAACGGAAGGCTCATGTCCAGAAAAAGGTTCGATGCCCTGCTTGCCGCCGGCCTGCATTCGGCAACCATAAGCCTTGACGGCTTTCAGGAAGAACACGACTGGATGCGTGGCGTCGCTGGAGGCTTCAATTATGCTGACGATGCTGTCCGGATGTTTGTCGGCGAGCCTTCGGTGGCGTTCGATGTAGTCACCTGTGTAAACAGACGCAATTTTCCCAAACTCAGGGAATTCCGTGATTATCTCATTTCGCTGGGACTTAAACGGTGGCGGCTTTTTACGGTCTTTCCTGTGGGAAGGGCGGCAAATGATCCCGAACTACAGATAAGCGACGAGCAGTTCAGGCAGTTGCTGGATTTCATAGTAGAAACCAGAAAAGAAGGCCGGATCAGGGCAAGTTATGCCTGTGAAGGTTTTCTCGGCCCGTATGAGGGAAAGGTGAGAGATGGCTTGTATGCCTGCCATGCAGGGGTTTCCGTGGCATCGGTACTTGCTGACGGTTCAATTTCGGCCTGCGCGAGCATAAGGAGCGACTACCACCAGGGCAACATTTATCAAGATGATTTCGTGGATGTCTGGGAAAACCGTTTCCAGCCTTACAGGAATCGCTCATGGATGCGCAAGGATCAGTGCGGCGATTGCGAGTTTTTCAAATACTGCCTGGGAGGCGGGATGCATCTTCGTACCGATGATGGAAAATTGCTTTTCTGTCACATGGACAGGTTAAAATAAATTATATCATAAATTATATCATGAAAAAAATATTGGCTGCTGTTTCAAAATTTCTTCTGGTGACTTTGTTCGGTATTCCGCAGGCGTGCATGCAGACAAAAGAGTATGAATACGGTTGTCCGACTGTGGATTATCAATTCAAAGGCAAGGTAATGGACGAGGAGATGAACCCGATAGAAGGTATCAAGGTTTCCATTACGGATTCCCAGAACGGTTATAAGGCGGACGAGATGACGGATGTTTCAGGCGAATTTGCCTTCAATGAAACAATTGCAGGCTTCAGTATTGATGAGGTCAGGGTATTCTTCCGGGATATTGACGGTTCTGATGGTGGCGGAGA
>JADIMA010000074.1 GCA_017694945.1 Candidatus Merdivivens pullicola
CGCAATATCAATACACGCAAAATTGCGGGAGCATCTACAGCGAGCCTTAGAGCCTCGCTGACCTGCGAATCCCTGATAATCTCCATTGCCGCGCTGATAGTCTCGTTTTTCCTTGCCGGATGGCTGTCCGAGGCATTGGCTGCGGGCGGCCTGCTGAACGGAATATTTTCATTTGAAAGCACTGGAATCATCCTGACAGTCTCGGCCATAACAATAGTGTCGGGGATCGCAGCCGGACTCTACCCGGGCTGGTATGCCACTTCATATCCTCCCGCATTGGTGCTAAAAGGAGATTTCGGACTCTCACGCGGAGGACGCACTTTCCGCAATATCATGAGCGGCATACAATACACGGTCGCCTTCGTCACATTGATATTCATGACATTCGTGCTGCTCCAGAACAGGCACATGCGCTCGACTGACCTCGGTTTCGACACGGACATGACGGCCGTGGCCGACGTATCCGCCCCTATAGCATTGAGATACGATTTCATAAAGACCGAGGCCGCCTCATACCCTTCAATAGAAGGAGTCACGTTTTCCACGGACAAGATCGGCTCGCGCGACACATACAGCACACAGGGAATCGAATATGAAGGACAGGAAATCTCATGCCTTGTGATTTCCGTAAAAGACGACTTTTTCAGCACTCTCGGCATCGGCATCATAGAAGGACGCGATTTCAATACGACCGATGCTGCAAGCGGCGGAGTCATAGTCAGCAAATACTTCAAGGACATGTACGGCATCAAGGCCGGAGACATCATAATGGGGAACATCCCTGTAACAGGAATATGCGACAATGTGAAATTCAATTCCGCCCGCGAATCCAACAAACCGATAATCTTCATGCCCATATCGGATGAATACATGTGGTATCTGGGCGGCACCATGTATTTCCGCCTTAAATCCGGCAGCGACGCCATCAAGGCCGCTTCGGAAATAGAGTCGCTGTTGAAAAAGGCCGCTCCCGACGAGCCTGTGGAAATAGAATTCTATGACACGATATTGGACAATCTCTATCAGAATGAATTGCGTACAGGGAAACTTGTAGTGATATTCAGCATCATAGCCGTCATCCTTACATTGGGCGGAGTCGTTGGACTGGTGCTGTTTGACACTCAATACAAGAAGAAAGAGACTTCGGTGCGGAAGATTTTCGGGGCAAGTGTCGGGAAAATACTGGAAAGGGCCAACACCGGCTATGCGCTCATCGTACTCGTCTGCTTCATCATAGCCTGCCCCATAGCCGTGCTCGTCACATCGCGGTGGTTGCAGAATTTCACCGACAGGATTACGCTATACCCATGGGTGTTCATACTCGTGCTGCTTATCATGTCCGTAGCCACGTCATTGATAGTCACCGGAGTATTTTACCGTCGAGCCACAACCAATCCTCAAGAAGGGCTGAACTGACACGCCATGTGGCAGCGCCGCGCACAATATTGTCAAAAAAGCATTACCTTTGCAGATGCTTACAAATGACTGATAACATGATTAAGAAATCTGACAACTGCATCGCCCCGGAACGGAGGAAGGAAATAATCGAACTCATACGTAAAGAAGTAAAACCCGCCCTCGGCTGCACCGAACCGATAGCAGTCGCGCTTGCCGTGGCCAAATCGGCGGAAGCCGCATGCTGCGGCGGCAACAGGCAGGAACTGCTGTCACGGCCCGACTCCAAGATCAAAGTAGCCGTCAGCGGAAACATCCTTAAAAACGGCATGGGCGTGGGTATTCCCGGCACCGGAATGGTCGGCCTGCACATAGCATCGGCTCTCGGAGCCGTATGCGGCAAATCGGAATACGGGCTTGAAGTCCTTAAAGACCTCGGGACCGACACCATAGAAGAAGCCAAAAGGCTGACGGAAGAAGGCAAGGTGGAAATCCTGCTCGCACAGACCGAGAAAAAACTTTACGTGGAAGCGTCGGTGACAGCCGGAGGGCATACCGCCATGACAAAAATCGAGGACGACCACGACCATATCACCGAAGTAACCCTTGACGGCAAACCGCTGCATCAGGCAAGCGCAAAAGACGATAAAGGCACGAATGAGGCTGCAGAAGGAAAAACCACTCTGGACTACCGCCTGACAGTAAAGGAAATATACGATTTCGCGACTACGGTTCCATATGACGAGATCAGTTTCATACTTGAATCGCGCAAACTGAACCTCGCACTTGCCGAAGACGGGCTTAAGCACAGTTACGGGCTTAAAGTCGGAAGAACCATACTCGACTCCAAGTTAAAGCCTATTTTCGGAGACGATTTTCTGAGTTTCGCAATGGCCATGACGGCAGCCGCATCCGATGCAAGGATGGCCGGATGCACGCTCCCTGCCATGAGCAACTCCGGAAGCGGAAACCAGGGAATCACCGTCACCATGCCCGTCATAGCATACTCGCTTAAAAACAACACCGACGACGAGACGCTTGCACGCGCACTCACGCTAAGCCACCTTGTCGCAATACATATCAAGGGATACCTCGGCAAACTATCGGCCCTCTGCGGCTGTGTCATAGCATCGACAGGTTCGTCATGCGGACTTGTACTGCTCAATGGCGGAGGATACGAAGAAATATGTTCTTCAATCAAAAACATGATCGGCAACATCACCGGCATGGTCTGCGACGGAGCGAAAGTAGGCTGCGCAATGAAAGTGGCATCCGGAGTATCCAGTTCCATACAGTCCGCCGTCCTCGCCCTTAACGGCATAAGCGCGACGGAACACGACGGAATCATCGACAAGGACATAGAAAAGACAATACGCAATGTCGGCAGGATAGGCTCGATAGGGATGCAGCGTGCAGACAACATGATACTTGACATAATGGTCTGCAAATGACAAACTGTCAGTCCCGTGCAGTTGGTACGGCATTTGACTGAAAAGCGGTCGCTGAAAAGCACCGCTTTTTTATTTTTTAACAGTAAATCAAAACAACAAATATGAAACAAGGATCAATCGGTGTTACCACGGAAAACATTTTTCCGGTAATTAAAAAATTTCTTTATTCCGACCACGAAATCTTCCTGAGGGAACTCGTTGCCAATGCAGTCGATGCCACACAGAAAATCAAGGCTCTCGCCGACAGCGGCGAATTCAAGGGGGAATTGGGAGACCTTACCATCCGCATTGAAGCCGACAGCGAGGCAAAAACGCTGAAAATCATCGACAACGGGCTTGGAATGACTGAAGAGGAAGTCAATAAATACATTAACCAGATTGCATTTTCAAGTGCCGGTGAATTTCTTGAAAAATACAAAGACCAGTTAAGCAGCATCATCGGACACTTCGGACTGGGATTTTACAGCGCATTCATGGTGTCAAAGAAAGTCGAAATCGACACCCTTTCATGGAAAGACGGCGCCGAGGCCGTTTCATGGACATGCGAAGGCAATCCGGAATACGAAATGGGCAAAGGCACGAGGACTGCAAGGGGTACGACAATCACCCTGCACCTCGACGATGAAGAGACAGAGTTTGCACAGCGCGGCAAAATCGAACAGTTGCTTAAAAAATACTGCAAGTTCATGCCTGTAGCAATCGCTTTCGGCAAAAAACAGGAATGGAAGGACGGCAAATATGTCGATACCGAAGAGGACAATATCATAAACGATGTCGAACCGCTGTGGACGAAAAACCCTAAAGAAATCAAAGAGGAAGACTATATAAAATTCTACAACTACCTCTATCCCGGTTCGGAAGAGCCCCTGTTCTACATCCACCTGAACGTGGACTATCCGTTCCACCTTACCGGCATACTGTATTTCCCTAAAATCAAGGACAGAATCGACGTCCATACGGACAAGATACAGTTGTACTGCAATCAGATGTTCGTTACGGATTCGGTCAAGAACATCGTACCCGAGTTCCTGACACTGCTTCACGGTGTCATCGACTCGCCTGACATTCCGCTGAACGTATCAAGGAGTTATTTGCAGTCGGACGCCAATGTAAAGAAGATTTCAGGGTACATTACCAAGAAGGTGGCAGACCGTCTTGAAGAGATATTCAAGAACGACCGCGAACAGTTTGAAAAGAAATGGGACAACCTGAAACTGTTCATCGAATACGGCATGCTGACTGATGAAAAATTCTGCGAGCGCGCGATGAAGTTTTTCCTGCTGAAAAACTGCGACGGCAAGTTCTTCCCTGTCGAAGACTACACAAAGGCCATCGAGACCATGCAGAAGGACAAAGACGGCAGGCTCGTCTATCTTTACGCGACCGACAGGACAGAACAATACCGCCATATCGAAGCCGCCAAAAACAAAGGCTACGACGTATTGCTGATGGACTGCCCGCTTGACCCGCACTTTGTCAGCCTACTGGAAAACAAACTGGAAAACAGCAATTTCGCAAGGGTTGACTCAGACATCATAGACAACCTCATCCGCAAGGAAGACAGGGAGAAGCCTCAACTCTCCGACAGCGAAACCGACGAATTGAACATCATTTTCAACAAAGTCATGCCGGAAGGCTCCCACTACATCGTCGGAGCGGACAATCTCGGCGAAAACGGAGAACCTGTAGTCATAACCCAGAGCGAATTCATGCGCCGGTACCGCGACATGGCCTCAATCGGCGGAGGCATGAATTTCTATGGAGAACTTCCCGAAACATACAATATTACCGTCAATGTTGAAAATCCCCTCATCAAGAAGATGCTTGAAGAGAAACAGGACAGTTGCGGCGAAGAACTGAACGACTTGTCGTCCAAGATTTCAGAAGCCGAAAAAACGCGCAAGGACGAGAATGGTGAAGACACAAAAGACGATGATACAGTCAAAGAACTCCGCGGCCGGCGCAAGGACATACTTGAAAAATTCGCAGAAGGCAACACGCTCCTGCATCAGGTAACAGGACTCGCCCTGCTGTCCAACGGCATGTTGAAAGGCAAGGCTCTCGCCGACTTCATCAGGAACAGTTACGAAGTGGTCGGCAAGGCATTTACCAAATAACTGCCTTGTTTGGTTTCAATTTTATAAATGAGTGATTTTCGGTGTGCCAGAAGAGGTCGGCATGGACTTCTTCTGGCGCATCCGTAATTACACAAAAGATGTCATGGCGGTACATCCTATTCAGGGACATAAATTATCTCGCCGTTTTCCAATTCATAGGCGGTGCCGACACGCTTGCCGCGCCGCCCATTTTGCCCCTGATCGTCCGAAGGAGTGTATTTATCTATCTTATGCCCTTCTTTCACAATGATTTCCATATTTTCCTTGCCCGGATTCTTAACCACTGTAAAATCTTCCTGACTAAGCATTTCAGTCATGTCGAAACGGGTCACGAGGGCCACCATGAGGGCCACCGAGAATACCATTGCCACATCAAAAAGATTCCCGACAACGCTCATCGGGTCATTTTCCTCGTCAGAACCTATAAGCCGCCTGCGTTTCATTGCATATCCTCCCGGTCAAGTATCTCGGAAACAAACTCCAGACGACTCAGATCCTGAGTGTACCAGCGCTGCTTTACCTGCTGCGTGACAAATCCTATGGCAGCCGAGAACAGGCCGACGACCGTAGTCGCAAAAGCGACCTGCATGTTATAAGCCATCGAAGATATGTCACCGGTAGAAAGCCCCACCAGTGCAGGCCCCATAGGTATCAACGTACCCATAAGGCCGAGCATGGGCCCCATCTTGGACAGCGTTTTGGACAAAGCCATGTCCTTTTCCGCCGCCACTTCATAGTCCGAGAGCAGCAACTGCCTTCGCGGACGGCTGTCCGCCGAGTCTATGAGCAAAACCAGAGTCTTGAGCAATGGAGATTTCGGATTCCCGGGAAGGGATTTGCGGAAATCCGCGACTGTTTCCGAAGTAAGATTCATGATTTTTTCACGAAAAACCCTGTCAGCCTTCCTCATCTGCAAATACTGTCCGAAAAAATTCCCCAGCAGAAGCAGAGAGCGTAAAAAAAACAGGATAAGTAAAACCACTACCGGCACAAGAAGGCCGGTAGAAATCCAAAAAAGGATGTCTGAAATATAAGTCATAACTTTATCATTTATTTGTTTTCTGTTTCAATATTTTTCCAAACGGCCTTCCGCCGATGCCGATCTTCCATCCGAACAGGGATACTGCGGCCACCAGTACAAGCACCCCGGCAAGTGCATCATAATCGACACTTTCCACTCCGGCGACCGCCGTCTGCCCGTTTACGGTGGCTATGACAGAGACAATTGCGGTAATTACATTGGAAAGAAAGAAAAGTTCAAGCCTCGTTTCCTTGTCGGGAAAAAGTTTTTTCAATCCCAGGGCTCCGGCAGCAACAATTACGGCCACCGCACCCCCGGTACACCATGAAACCACAGGGAAAGACACTCCGGGAAAAGAAAAAATCATAAAGACAGTAAGGCTGAACAAAACTGCGAAAATCAGCACGCCAGGGAACCAGCGCAATATTTTGTACGCCAATATCGTACTTCTCTTCAAGCGGCCGGAAGTCATGATACGTGCAGCCAGCAGACAAAACGCCATCTGAAGAATTACTTCAATGCTCACGACAACGGCAGTATCCAGCATCAACTGCGAATCGGAAAGCCACATCTCGATCTGCGAACGCGACTGCCTGACGGCAAACGGCCACACTGCCCCTGTAAATATTCCGGCAACGGCCGCCTGTGCCAGTACGGACTGCCACTTGTGCCATGTCTGCTTGATAATAAAATTAAAGCAGACCAATATCATCAACATTACAACAAGACTGTACATATCATTGAATCTCCGATTTTCTTTTATGGCGGATTGCCAGTCCTCCCCCGATGAAAAGCGCTATCACCAAAACAGCAATCAGGACATTTCCTATTACGGCCTTCCTGGTTTCGGGACCGGCTTCCATGCTTTCCTTTTTCAGAACAGTACCATCTGCGGCTCCGGAGGAAACTTCACGTATGTCCTTTATGGATGATTTGTAATTGTCCGCCCTGTCCCAGCCTATCGCGGATGAAATAAAATCCTGCAATTGCGGATTGTCGCATACAAAACCGGAGCAGGAAGGGGCAAACTCTTCTATGAGTTCCGCATGGATTCCGGCAAGTTCCGAAACCTGAGCATCCGAAGCATTCCACATGCCTTTACGGACGGACTCCAGCATCACCGCCGTCATCTCCTCCAGGGCCGCCGGATTCACGTTCTCAAAATGTTCCCGCACTCCAAGGCCGTAACTGTCCTTGATATAGACATTATAGATTTCATTCCACATACGGTCGTCCACTACATCGGGCTTCATGACATTCCACCCGAATGTATTTTTCACAGTCTCCGCTATTGCATCGGCGTCTCCTGCGCCGCCTTTCATCTTTTCGGCGACATACAACGGATTGAAAATAGTGGTGCGGCTTTCCACTCCTACCGCTTCTTTGAGTTCCTGCATCCTCACGCGGCTGCGGTTGCGGTAATCACTCAAATAAGCATCCGGCTCCTTCCCTGTGACTTCTTTCACGGCAAGATTCATCCCTCCCATGAACTCATATACATGGTCGAGGCTCAATGCTCCCCAGGTATTGCTCTGTCGCGGCTGCACGACTGCATCCGTTCTTGAAAGCGCGGCTTCAAAAGCATATCGGGCAAACTCTTCCCATCCTTCCTCGCTACCGTAATAAGCCCCCATATTGTCCATATATGTACGGGCTATCTCATCAGCAGACCCCCAACGGCCGGAAGCCTCCACCATGCCCTGTATGCCCGTACCGTAATTTCCGTTCACGCCTCCGAACACCCTGTATGCGGACATTTCGCGCGCCCGTTCCGGTGAAATGCCTTTTTCAACAAGGATGCGTTCGGACTCACGGAACCCTTCTGCCACATTATTGACAAAAATGTCATCCCCGGCCTCCGCCGCCATCCTTACGGCCCTGTCTATCAGGAACAGGCGTGAAGCCGCTATATCCCTCAACTGCCCGCTCGTCTGCACCACGACATCTATCCTCGGACGCCCAAGGCGTTCCGAAGGTATAAGTCTTATATCGGCCACTCTGCCGAAAGTGTCATACACCGGCTCGACTCCGAGCATATAGAATATCTGCGCTATGGTAGCGCCCCCGGTCTCGATAAACTCGCTGCTCCACAAAGTATAACTTACCTTGCGCGGAATCGAGTCATTATGCCTCTGCCGGTACAGGCTTATAGTGTTTTCCGCAAGTTTCACACCTTTCTCCCATGCCGCCTTGTCAGGTGTCGCTTCGGCATTTATGGCAAAAAGATTCCTGCCGGTAGGAAGCACATTGGGATTGGCAACAGGATCCCCGCCGGGAGATGGAGACACATAACCGCCGTCAAGGGCATTTAGCACACTTTCAAGTTCCAGCGCAGGACTGTCATGCAGCAGGCCGAGATAAGCGTTTACATTTTTCAAGGCCGTTTCAAGTTCAGACGCCGCACCCTCCTTTCGGGCCGACATCAATTCTGACATTGAAATACCGGCCATGCCGCATAAACGTTCATCAGAGACATCGCCGCCCTCGGACAACATCCGCCCTATCATTTTCTTGGCCGGTACGGCATAGCGGCGGTTGAAAGCAGAGTAATCCTTCAGTATCGAATCATCAGCCCTGCCTTTTGAACGGTCTATTGCAAAAAGCCCGTAGGCGACAGGGTCGGTACACATGGCATAAACGGTCGAAACCAGATATTCCGGCTCGTATGCTTCACCGAGAACATACAGACGCCCCGTAACCTTTTCCGAAGCGAGTTCCTCGGCAAAATTGCCTATTCTCAGCACTTCATCAGCAGAATACGGTTTCCCGGGAACGGTATCAAGCCCGAGATCCGAATGTATCCCCAGACTGACAACAAGGGATTTTATCTTCAATGACAACGAATCGGTTTCATGTCCCGATTCAAGGGCTTCCGAGTACTGCGAAACAGCATTTTCAAGATCTCTGTACATCCCCCTCACCCCGCTTTCCGTAAACGGCGCGGTAAGATAAGATTGCAGGCCTGCATACGCACGGCGTTTGGCTATGATGCCCTCTCCTACATTGCCGATAGTATAAAGATAAAAGTGCGGAATTGCGCCCACCAGCCTGTCCGGCCAGTCAAAGCGGCTCAGAGCCACCTGCTTGGACGGGGTGAACTCCAGACTTCCATGCGTACCGAAATGCACAATGGCATCCGCTCCGAAACCGTAACGGGCATAAAGATAAGCGGCGATGTAATTATGAGGAGGAGCGGCATGCGTTCCGTGAACCATCTGAAAATCGTTTTCTCCCCCGCCTGCTGCCGGCTGCGGCATTAACACTATGTTGCCCAACTGTATCCTCGCCAGGGCGAGTTTTCCGTCACGGGACATGTAAGGCCCGGGAAAATCCCCGTCAGACGCGACGACAGATTCATAAAGTTCGTCCGGAAGTGTTTTTTCCACCCACGATGCATAATTTTCCGCATCGATCCACAAAGGCTTCCCGTCATCCATGAAACGGGAAGACGCCCCTTTTGCGTATGAGCCGAAAACCGCACCTTGCTCGGATATCAGTTTTCCGAGTGCTTCCGGCGAAGACGGAAGTCCGTCCACATTGTAACCTGCATCCTTTAAAGCCACAAGGAAGTTGTACAAAGAAGGAACCACCTCCATACCTCCGGCGGTCAAGGCATTCTGCCCCGGCCCCTTGAAATAGAACACCACTATCTTCTTTTCGTTTTCAGGTTTGGTTTTCAATGCAATATATCGGTTCACCGTTTCAGTAAAATCCTTCAGACGGTCGGGAATCGCCGCCAGATACTGCAGCCCTTCCTCTGAAAGATAATGTCCGAAGAGCGCCACGGGACGGATAGCCCCGTCGATCTCCGGAGTAACGATGCTCTGCGACATGAAGCCGCCGCTCATCCCCATCTCGTCGGACTCCCAGTTTTCAACAAGAGCATTGACATTCAATGGAGAAAACAGCGGGATATTCCGTTTTTCAAGATACTTCACAGCGGCGTCGCCAAGCCTCCCGTGGGCCATGTTTATGATGGCATCCGGCGCAATCGAATCCAAAGTACCGTCCGTAAAGTAAGCCCTGATACTGCGTATAGGATAAACGACATTGCCGGTCGCCTCCAAAGACTCTATAAGTTCCGAAGGCTCGCCCATCTGCCCTGTCACAATGACATGCGGGGCGCCGGCTTTATAAAGTCCCTCGGATTTCAGATATTCCTCATATTCCGCAATGCTCCCGAACCCCTTTTCTCCGTCACCGTCGGGTGAAGGATGGTAAATATTCGCAACAAGGTATTTTTCCGCCGGGACAGGCTCGTCGGAGAAAAATGATTTGCCGTCAATGTATTTTCTGACATAGGCCAGCATGTTACGGTAATTGTCCATCCCTCCGTTTTCAAGATAACCTCTGATTGCCACGGCATCAGCCGAGTCAAGAGTATTTATGTCATTGGCAGGATTGGTCACCATTGTCGAGATTACCGGGAGACCTTTGTCCGCCGCCTTCTGTATTGCGGCACGCTCTTCTTCCGTGATGCGCAGCCCCATGCCGTTAATGAAAAGCATGTCATAGCGTCCGGCCCTGTGAGCCTCCGAAGGCTGCAATTCATACAACTTGATCATGCCCCGGTCATTGGCACGGGAGATTTCACCGAGTTGGATAGCCTGATAGTTCATCAATGCTATTTTGGTAGGACTGCACAATGACACCCACAGCCCCAAGAGAACCGACAGCACGCCGACCGCACAAAACAAGTATAATGCTATTTTCTTCTTCATAAATCAGTATTTTCTGAAAAATTTTTCAACATCCAAAGACAGCCCCACTGCCGCCGTTATTCCCGTAGTCGCCGGGGAACTGCTGTAATAATAATCCGGGACATAATTAAAGAGATTGTCAATTATCACATTGAGATTTATGCCTTTCCAAATATCCTGGGAAAATACGAGTTTCCATATCGTATAGCCAGGATATGTCACGGTTTCCGTATCTTCATAATTGGTTGCCGAAGTATATACATCCGTAGTCACAGCCGACAGCAGCCTTCCGCTCAAGGCAATGTTAAATCCGTAATTTTTCCATGAATTGCCGTACTCGACCTTTACTGTAGCCGAATGCGGACGGGTCTGGGAAAGCAAGGGCTCTCCCGGCCTTATCGCCTCATCGGTGTAAGTATATGAAAGTCTCGCTCCGAGACCGAAAGGCAGACGGGCCGAAAGGGAAAAATCAATCCCCCGCACCTGCATCGGAGACATGTTTATATACTGCATTCCTCCCAGTTCTTCGTTCCACACAGTAGTTATGCGGCCGTCCACCCAATTGTAAAAGCCCGACAATGAAACATTGAGGTATTTCCAGGCATATTCTGCCGAAAGCGACAGGTTTTCACTGGATTCCGGTTCAAGATCCGGATTGCCGTAAATCATGAAAATGCTCGCCATATCGAAAGACATGTACATTTCCTTTAATGTCGGAGCCCTGAACCCTCCGGAATAAGAACCCCGGAAAGACCAGCCGCCGACCTTATACATGAGACTCAGTTTCGGAGAAAAATGGCTGAGTTTTTTCTGGGAAAAATAATCGAACCTCAGTCCTCCCGTAAGATGCCAGCGTTCATCAAGATTACATTCAATCTGGGTAAATACATCCGCCGTGTGCTGGACATAATATCCGTTCCCTTCAAACTGGTATGACATAAGATAGTCCCTCATATAGTCGCCCCCCACTATCATGGTATGGCGGCCTTCCGGCTCGAAAGAATATGTATATATGCCTCTGAGCACATGCTGAACATTGCTGTAATCACGCACATCGGCATCGTTGAAAAGCAGGTAATCGCTCTTGTCGTACTGGTCGTAACTGTACGAAAGTTCAACACGGTTCTTTCCGTCGATGTCATACTCTCCCTTAAGGCCTCCGCTGAAATCCCTATAACGGTCTCTGGTGTCGGCCTGGATGTCGCGTTCACGGAAAAAATAACCCGCACGCGCCGTAAACTTCAGCCCCTCCATGACTTCATACTGCAAACGCTCCTTTACGCTGTAATTGTATCCTCCGTAAAAAGTATTGTAGTCTCCTTCGTTTTTCATACTGTACGAATCGATACTCGTGTATTGCACGTTTGTCATGCTGTTGAATTTCCCGGCCATGAAACCTACGGATCCACCGTAACGCTGTTCATTGTGCGCGCCGTAGCGCCCGTTGACATTGACAGACCACGGTTCTGTCGCGCCTGAAGTGATTATGTTCACGACACCGCCTACTGCATTCGAGCCATAGAGGGAAGATGCCGCCCCTTTGATGATTTCGACCCTTTTGACATTATCAAGGTTAAGACGGCTGTAATCTATGTTGTCCAGAGTTTCTCCGGCTATCCGCTCCCCATCCACAAGGAAAAGCACGGAATTGCCTCCAAAACCCTGCATGTTCAGAGTCACCTGCTGATCCATCGCATACGAAAACTCTATGCCCGGAAGTTCGGCTTCAAGCAGGTCGCCTACATCCAGGGCATCCACGCGCTTGATGTCAGCCGATGTTATCACCCTCGTAAGTATGGGCGAGTCTTTCAGCAGTTTCGGCGTCCTTGTACCGGTCACTACCACAGTTTCAAGATTCATCAAGTCTTCTTCCATGACGATATCGACATGCCTGCAGTCCCTGCATTCCTCGACAGCCTTTTCGCATGAAAGAAAACCCAGCAACTTGAATACAAGTACGGAATGCTCCGGAACATCGATTTCATATTTTCCATCCGAAGCCGTTACCGTATATGAAGTCTTGTCTCCTTTGACATATACAGTCACTCCTTCCAAAGGCCCTCCTTCGGAATCCGCCACCCTCCCACTCACCTTCAGAACCTGTCCATAAGACTGAATAACGGACAGGATCAGGACAATTGTCAGAACGATTTTTTTCATATAGCCAACATGAATACGTTTATCCGGCCTTTCATAACCCGAGCGGATAGATATAGTCTATCGTCATATATCCCTTTACTTTGCTTTCATTCATATAATTGGAAAGCCTGATTGCGGCCATTCTCCCGTCGGCCGTTTTCAACAAATAGACTTTGCCAGACAATGCATATACCGGAGGCATGGTGGATGTATCGACGTCAAGCCATTTTGACAATTCGGCATTGTAATATGACGGGGCATATACGATTTCCCCGTCCATCATGCCGGACATGTCTATCGTAACCGTACTGTCCGTCCATATATCGGCGACCCATTCACCGTCCGGAAGTTTTCCCGACTCCGCAAAAGCGTCCAGAGACGTAAAAGATGTTTCCATTACCAGCCCTTCGTTGGTCTTGGTGTCGTAACGGTGGACTGCAAAATCCCATGAGAGTACATCGCCGTTCTCGCTGCCGTCTGCGGAAAGCATTGTCGTATCTATAGTAGCGGACTGAAAATCGATATATGTCCATTTGGCATAAGATGTGGCATCTATGTATATCGTCCCCGTACCGGCGGCTTCATCGATTTCTATAAAACCGAAATCCGCCGCCAAAGACGGCTCGTCATAAATCCAATTGAATGTACCATTACAAGAGGAGAGCGGCATCATTGCCGCCCCCATCATCAACAACACTAATCTTTTACTCATTTTCAGGAAGAAATGTAATCTTCAACCCGCCCATTACGGCCGGAACATTGAATACGAATGAATAATCGGCCCTGTCTTCGCTTACCGTACCTGTGAACGTACACGGATATTCCTGTTCCGAGCCCGGCTGCATGCCCATCAGCGTAGAACCTTCACCTTCTATAGAGAAGGCCCCGCCGTTTCCGGTCACTTGCGCATCGTTTACGGTAAATTCCCCCCACGTGTCAGACACATAGTTGACAGATACGGTTCCTTCCCCTGTAGAGGTTATCGTAAGTGTCTGGGCTTCACTCACCATCGGATCCGGAGAATACTGGAACTCCGCCGTTGCATACCCGGCATAAGTTCCGGCCACCGATTCTGAAGGATCAGCCCCTTCGTTTGCTTTGTTGCAGGATACTGCCGCAAAGACAGCAGCAGCCGCCAAAATTAAAAACTTATCAGGTCTCATAGTTTTGTTTGTTTGTTTTAAAGAACAACTTGTTTATTTCGGAGTGCAAAATTATCCTGCATGCGACCCGGTGTCAATCACAATTTATTTGGAAAAATCATTGCCCGAGTAATCATTTCTTGGTGTCCGGGCATGAATATGTCATAAAAAAACTTTAATTTCACCGAAAAATAAAAACACTGTTATTTTCTAAAACTACAATACTTCGGTAAATTTTTACCGAAGTATTGTAATGTAAAAGAACCGATAAAAATATACGAAAGACAGTTTTTTCCCTAAGTTTGCATAAAAAAGACTCATTCATGAAAAACGATAAAAACCATGTTGTCGTAGGAATAGGAGAAATCTTATGGGACATGCTCCCCGAAGGCAGAAAACTCGGAGGCGCCCCGGCCAATTTCGCCTACCATGTTTCACAATTGGGATTTTGCAGCAGGATTGTCAGTGCCGTAGGATATGACATGCCGGGCGATGATATACTGAATATCCTCCGGGCAAAAAGCCTTGACACCGATTTCATCGAACGCATTGACAAACCGACAGGAACAGTTGAAATATCAATTGACGGCAAAGGCATCCCGGAATACAGTATCAAAGACAATGTAGCATGGGACAATATACCGTTTACAGACAAACTGGCAAGGCTTGCGGCAAAGACAAAGGCAGTAGCTTTCGGATCTCTTGCCCAAAGGCACCATGTGTCGGCAAAGACGATCAATGCATTTCTGGATGCCATTCCCGAGGAAAACGAAGCTTTAAAGATTTTCGACATAAACCTGAGACAGGATTTTTATGACAGGAACACGGTAGAACGGTCGCTCCACAAATGCAATATACTGAAACTGAATGATGAAGAGACTGACATAATAAGCCGCATGATCGGCATTTCGGGTACAATCGAACAGGTAGTCGATACGATCAGAAAAAGATACTCTATCGGCATCCTGATTCTGACATGCGGCACAAAAGGAAGTTACGTATTCGGGCATGACACAATGTCTTTTCTGCCCACGCCGAAGGTAAAAACGGCAGACACTGTCGGAGCCGGGGATTCTTTCACGGCGGCTTTTACCGCCTCCATACTGCAAGGCAAATCCATAGAAGAGGCGCATAAGGCCGCTGTGGACGTATCCGCATTCGTTTGTACTCAATACGGAGCGATGCCTGCACTGCCCGATACATTACGGAACATATTTTGATAAAATGAACCAACGTTTCATATTGAAGCCGAATGAAAACATACAAGCAAGGAGGATACATTATGAGAAAAAATTTCGGAGCGAAACCGCTCAGCTATCCGCAGCCGGTACTCATTGTCGCCGCATACGATGAGAACGGCATGCCCAATGCCATGAACGCCGCATGGGGCGGAATAAGCGACTCGGAAGAAATCAGCATGTGCCTGAGCAGCGGTCATAAGACGGTTAAAGACATATTGAAGACCGGCGCGTTCACGGTCAGCATGGCAGACACAGCCCACGTAGCCGAATGCGACTACCTCGGCATAGTTTCAGGCAACAGAGTGCCGGACAAATTAGCAAAATCAGGATTCCACACGACCAAATCCGCCTTTGTCAATGCGCCGCTGATAGACGAACTTCCCATCGCCCTTGAATGCCGTCTGAAAGACTACAACCCTGAAACGGGCATGATGCGTGGCGAAATCGTCAATGTAAGCGTGGATGAAAGGGTGTTGGACAAAAACGGGAATGTAGACCCGGCCAAAGCCGCACCCATAACTTTCGACCCGTTCAACAACACATACCTAAAACTCGGCGAAAAAGTCGGCAATGCATTTTCAGACGGGAAACGGATAAAGTTGTTGCCACGGCAGGAATTAACCTCAATCTCGTGAATATACAGAACGCCAAGTAGTTATAAAAACGGAACAAAAAACGAATGTGGATTCTGAGACGTTTCTAAGCCGTCAGAATCCACACTGATTTTTTCCTTGATATTTACAACATATTAACACACAACAAATTACAAAGCCACATCTTAATTCCAGCCGTGGCCGCAGCTACAAGGATGTTCAGGTCAAAGGTAATTTTGCGGATAATCGTTATTTGCATTGCTGATTGGCTGGCATCACTCCCCCTGATGACGGCGGAACAGGTCTATGGTGTTGCGCATGAGGCAGGTTATGGTCATAGGGCCAAGTCCGCCGGGCACTGGCGTTATGACTGACGCTTTCTGAGCCACTGCATCGAAATCCACATCCCCGCAGAGTTTTCCAGTGACAGGATCCCTGTTTACTCCGACATCCATGACAACGGCGCCTTCCGAAACCATATCGGCAGTGATGAATTTCGGACGGCCTATCGCCACTACCAATATCTCGGCCTCACGGGTCACGGAAGCAAGGTCTTTGGTACGGGAATGGGCTATGGTGACGGTGGCATTTGCATCGAGCAGGAGCTTTGCAACCGGCAGGCCTACTATGTTGCTCCGTCCGACAACGACTGCACGTTTGCCCTGAATGTCTATGCCGGCTTCTTTGAGCATGAGCATGACACCCATTGGAGTGCATGGAAGCGTGCAGGGGCGTTTCAACTGAAGGTCGGCAACGTTGAGAGGATGGAAACCGTCCACATCCTTGTCCTGCCGCACTGCCGCTATTACCCTGTCCGAGTTGATATGTTTCGGCAAAGGCAATTGGATCAGGATACCGTCCACACCAGGATCATTGTTCAGATCGTCTATCACTCCCAGCAGTTCTTCTTCGGAAATGGACACATCCTTGCGTATCGTCGTGTTCCTGATGCCCAAAGCCTCCGATGCCTTGCTTTTTCCGGTAACATACGAAACGCTCGCAGGATCATCGCCTACCAACACCACTACAAGGTGAGGGGCACGTCCGTATTTTTCCGACAACTGTTTCACTTCTTCCGCCATTTCGGCCTTCATCCTGACCGACAAATCTTTACCGCTTATTATCATAACACCTCTTTACTATACACGAAACATAAAATTGCAGCAAGGCCTCCTTGCAGGCTCCGCAAAATTACTAAATTTCCGTAAAATGTATCATTATTAACGGAAAATTGATAGGCCGAAGTGGGATAAACAACTCCGAGAATGCATTGAAAAAAGCCTACCCGTCCATAAACTGGCAGACAGGCAGGCTCCTCAACCGCGCCACAAAGGCAAGCGTAGAAGACTGGGTGAAATAAAGATTGGGTAAAATAATCAGGACCTCTTTCCGTTTACAGTGCCCAGTGTCCTATGTCCTTGCGGTAAAACAGATTATGGCAGTCTATCATTGAAACCGCCTTATAGGCTCTGTCCCGGGCTTCTTTCAAGTCCGGGGCGGAAGCCACGACTATCAGCACCCTTCCGCCGGCAGTCCTGTAATGCCCGTCCACGAAAGACGTTCCCATGTGGTAAACTCTGACACCTTCCCCGAAATCACTGTCAAGCCCGCCTATTTCATAGCCTTTTTCATAGTGTCCCGGATAGCCTTTGGAAGCCATGACCACGCCGATTGTAGGCTCGTAACCCCACTGGATGCCATCTCTGAAAGCAGGGATGTCATGCAGGTCGCGCCCGTCGGCGATGGCGGAAAATATTTCATATATGTCGCTTTTCATACGCGGCAGAACGACTTCTGTTTCAGGATCGCCGAAACGGGCGTTGAACTCAATCACCTTTATTCCGTCCGCGCATTTCATCAGACCTCCGTACAGCACTCCTTTGAACGGCACGCCCTCGGCCGCCAAAGCGCGTGCGGCAGGTTCCATTATACTGTGCAATGCATAATCCCTGTCCTCGTCGTTTACGAAAGGAAGCCCGGTATATGCACCCATTCCGCCTGTATTGGGCCCTTCGTCTCCGTCAAATGCACGCTTGTGATCCTGCGAAAGCAGCATCGGATATACTTTTTCTCCGTCCACAAAACAAAGGAATGAAAATTCGGGGCCCTGCAGAAACTCCTCTACGACGACCTTTGAATCTTTTCCATAGACATTATCCGACAACATGTCTTTCAATGCAGACCGCGCCTGCTCAAAATCCTGCGCTATGACCACTCCTTTGCCGGCAGCAAGCCCGTCATATTTCAGCACCACGGGATAAGAATGCCCTTTCACATACTCCAAGGCACTGTCATAGTCTGTAAAAGAGCGGTATGCCGCCGTAGGGATACCGTATTTGGCCATAAGCCGTTTTGCGAACTCCTTGCTCGACTCTATGGACGCGGCGGCCTTCGACGGGCCGAAAATCCGCAGTCCGGCTTCAGAAAAACTGTCTGCTATACCTGCAGCGAGCGCCGCCTCGGGCCCTACGACCGTGAGATCCACCGCCCTGTCCAGGGCAAAGGACTTCAATGCTTCTACATCATTGTCCTTAATCGGGACACACTCTGCCTGCAAGGCTATGCCTGCATTTCCGGGGGCACAGTATATCTTCGAGACTTTCGGGCTTCTCGACAAGGCATCCACTATCGCATGGCAGCGTCCGCCGCCACCCACCACCAATACAGTAGCCCCTTGCGGCAGTTCCACATTTACCCCTTTATAGACCTTGGAAAATTCGCTGCACCTTCCGTCGGGGCCCTGCTGCAAAAAATGATTGATTATTTCCATATAGCATCAGTGTTTGAAATGCCTTGTTCCGGTAAACAGCATCGGGATTCCGGCCTCGTTCGCCTTGGCTATGGAATCATTGTCCCTTATACTGCCGCCAGGCTGGACTATTGCCGTTACGCCGCTCTTGGCCGCAAGTTCAACGCAGTCATCGAACGGGAAGAAACCGTCGGAGGCCATCACGAGACCGTCCGTCAGGCCTTTTGCAGCCGCTTCTTTCAAAGCGATTTCGGCTGAACCGATACGGTTCATCTGCCCGGCTCCGACACCGGCGGTAACACCGTCTTTTACAACGACAATCGCATTCGATTTCACATGTTTGACTATCTTCCACGCAAAATTCAGATCCGACATCATTCCGTCAGAAGGCTGTTTTTCCGTAACAGTCATCTCCTTGACAATCCTGTCAGTCTTGATATCGGCATCCTGGGCAAGCAGGCCTCCACGAACTGAAACATATTGCATGACAGGCACGTCAGGGGAAGACATATCGACTTTGAGCAGACGTATGTTTTTCTTCGCCCTGAGGATTTCCAATGCCCCGTCAGTAAATGAAGGAGCCATTATGATTTCAAGGAAAACAGGTTTCAGTTCTGCTGCAAGAGCCTCGTCAACCTCTCTGTTCAGGGCCACTATGCCTCCGAAAATGCTCACATTGTCGGCCGCATAGCATTTCCTCCACGCATCAAGGGCGTCAGCCCCCATGGCAGCGCCGCAAGGATTCATGTGCTTGAGGCCCACGCAGAAGGGCTCGTCGAATTCGCGGACTATCTGCAAGGCCGCATTGGCATCCTGTATATTGTTGTATGAAAGTTCCTTGCCGTTCAACTGCTCTGCAGTGGCCAAAGAATACGGGCATTTTTCAGAAGAAACGTAAAATTTCGCCTTCTGGTGCGGATTCTCCCCGTAACGGAGTTCCTGTTTAAGGTCGTATTCCAGGAAGAGTTTCTCATTCAGGCCGGCCTGAGCCCTCATGTAGGTGGCTATGCATGAATCGTATTCAGCCGTATGCGTATAGGCTTTTGCAGACAGTCTCAAACGGGTCTGCTCCGTAGTGTCTCCACTGTTCGTTATTTCATCCAGCACCAATGGATAATCGGACGAATCGCAGACTACCGTAACATATTTCCAGTTCTTGGCAGCACTCCTCAGCATCGACGGGCCTCCGATATCGATGTTCTCTATGGCATCCTCCATCGTCACCCCTTCCTTAGCAATAGTTTCACGGAAAGGATAGAGGTTCACACACACAAGGTCGATATAGTCTATCGCATTTATTTTCAACTCTTTTACATGACTTCTGACATCCCTTCTCGCAAGTATTCCCCCGTGTATGTTGGGATGCAGGGTCTTCACCCTGCCGTCGCATATTTCAGGAAAACCGGTAATGTCGCTTATATTGATGATTTCAAGTCCGCTGTCACGGAGCAGTTTCATTGTACCGCCGGTCGCTATGACTTCCCACCCGGCTTTAATCAATGAAGCGGCGAAATCGACTACGCCGCTTTTGTCGCTTACGCTGATCAAGGCTCTTCTTGCCATAATCCCTGTTATTTATTTTTTAATATAATTTTTTAAATGTTTTCAAGTTTTTTCAGTTCAGAATCCAATGCTTCGACATACAGGACATGCTCTATCTCATGTATCCGCCTTTCCACCTCTTCAATGTCTCTTCCATAATATTCGAAAGCGCGCTGCGCCACTATGGTTCCGCCGTCTATCGTCTCGTCTATGTAATGGACGGTGACACCGAAAACCTTAACCCCGAATTCAAAAGAATCCCTTATCGCATGCGCGCCTTTGAACGCCGGAAGCAAGGCCGGATGAATATTGAGAATCCTTCCACCGTATGCCGCCATAAGCGTATCCCCTACAATTCTCATATAGCCGGCGAGCGCAATCATCTCCACGCCCAAAGAATCCAGCAATGCCGCTATCTCGTATTCAAAAGCGGCTTTTGAAGGATACGACTTCGGCATAAAGACGAATGTCCTTATCCCGAAACGCCGTGCCCTGTCTATCACTGCAGCCGACGGATTATCGCAGACAAGCAGTTCTACGGATGCATTGAGCGCACCGTCCGCACACGCCCTGGCAATGGCCTCGAAATTGGTTCCGCTGCCGCTTGCGAAAACGGCTATCCTGTGCTTCATGGCCGTAACTTACAACTGTTTGATATAAACGCCGCTCGCACCGTCTGTCACTTCCGTCCCGTTTTTAGGGGCATGCGGCCTCTCGACCACGCGGCCTATGACGGAGGCCTTCAAAGAATGCGATGCGAACACTTCGACAGCCTTTTCTGCATCCTTCGCCTCAAGGGCGATTACAAGCCCTATTCCCATATTGAAGACATTGAACATCTCCCTGTGAGGGATATGCCCCCATGCTTCCAGGGCCTTGAATACAGGAAGTATCTCCCAGGTTCCTTCTTCTATCTCTACAGCCTGTCCCGGCTTCAGGATACGGGGTATGTTTTCGTCAAAACCGCCTCCTGTTATATGGCTTATGCCATGCACATCCACTTTTGAAAGCAGTTCAAGCACAGGCTTGACATATATCCTGGTAGGGGTGAGCAGAACCTCACCGACAGACTTGCCGCTGTCCATGAAAGGCGAATCAAGTCTGATTGAATTGTCGGACAGTATCTTTCTTACGAGACTGAAACCGTTTGAATGAACTCCGGTCGATGCGACACCGACAAGAAGGTCGCCTTCGGAGACTTTGCTTCCGTCAATCAGTTTCGATTTCTCCACAGCCCCGCAAGTAAAACCTGCTATATCGTATTCTCCGTTACCGTACATTCCCGGCATCTCGGCGGTTTCGCCTCCGATAAGGGCGCAGCCTGCCTGGCGGCAGCCTTCCGCAACTCCGGCGACTATCGCCTCGACTTTTTCAGGAATATTGTGACCTATGGCCACATAATCCAGGAAAAACAGAGGCTCGGCCCCCTGTGCGAGCACATCGTTCACACACATTGCAACGGCGTCGATACCGACAGTATCGTGCCTGTCCATTTCAAAGGCAAGCTTCAACTTCGTTCCAACGCCGTCGGTACCGCTGACAAGCACCGGTTCCTTGTAGCCGAGCGATGAAGGGTCGAACATCCCCCCGAAAGAGCCGATTCCGCCCATCATTCCGGGCCTTGAGGTACTTTTCACATGACTTTTGATACGGCGTACCACTTCGTATCCCGCCTCCAGGTTCACACCGGCTTTTTCATATACTTCAGCCATAACAGAATCAGTTGGTTATTTAATGTGTCAAAATTATCATATTTCCAATTGGGCTGCATTGTCATACAGTTCCGTCGGATATTTCCCGTCAAAACAAGCCATGCACAAATCGCTCCTGCGCCCGGCTTCCAGAAGCCCGTCCGTTGAAAGATAGGCCAGCGTGTCCGCGCCTATTATATCCCTAATCTCCTCGACCGTGTGGCTGGAACCTATCAGTTCCTTCCTCGTGCTCGTATCCACTCCGTAAAAACAAGGATATGCGTACAGCGGGCTGGCTATCCTGACATGGACTTCAGAAGCGCCGGAATCCTTCAGGAGGTGGACTATTCTTCTCGATGTGGTGCCGCGCACTATTGAATCGTCAATGAGCACTACGCGTTTTCCGCGCACTATGTCCTTCAATGAAGACAGTTTGAGCCTTACGCCGTTTTCCCTGAGTTCCTGGGAAGGCTGGATGAACGTCCTCCCTATATACCTGTTTTTAATAAGCCCCATTTCATAAGGTATTCCGCTTGCCTCGCTATAGCCGATTGCCGCACTTAGACTTGAGTCCGGCACGCCTACGACTATGTCAGCCTCGGCAGGAGCCTCACGGTAGAGTATCCTCCCGGACTCTTTCCTGAACGCATGCACGTTGCATCCCTCTATCGTACTGTCGGGGCGCGCGAAGTATATGTATTCCATCGCGCACATCTTATGCCTTTTAAAGGAAGAGAAATGATTGGATCTTATGCCCTTGTCATCTATGCATACTATTTCTCCAGGCTCCACATCCCTTATATACTCCGCACCTATTATGTCAAAAGCGCAGGTTTCGCTGCTGACGGCATAACCGTCTGCAAGTTTCGCTATGGACAACGGCCTGAGCCCGTATTTGTCACGGCAGGCATACAGCCTGTTCGGCGTAAGGATGAGGAAAGCAAAACCTCCCTCTATCATATTGAGCGCATCCATTATCGCATCTATCCTGGCTTCCGAAGGGCTGCCTTTCTTTATAAGGTGCGCTATGATTTCACTGTCGGATGTCGAATGGAAAAGACTGCCCTGCTTTTCCAGGTACTTTACCAGCAGGGACGAATTGACTATGTTTCCGTTGTGGGCAACCGCAAAATTACCGGTATGGTGGTGGAAGACGAACGGCTGCACATTGTCATACCCCCCGCCTCCGGCAGTCGAATAACGGACATGGCCAATGGCCTTGTCGCCATGCAGTTTCGCCAGATTGTCCTGATTGAACACTTCAACGACGAGACCTTCGTCTTTCTTGCACAAAAGCCTGTCTCCGTCCGCTGTTACAATTCCGCAAGCCTCCTGTCCCCTGTGCTGAAGGGAATGAAGTCCGTAATATACGAACTGGGCCGCGTCCTTGATGTTATATACTCCGAAAACGCCGCATTCCTCATGTATTTCAGCGCCATCGGCGGCATATTCGCCGGCAAGTCTCGTAAGTATTTCATTGTACCCCTCGATAACTTTTCCCATGTCCCGGCGGAAACGGTCTTTGTCAAGCCTTTTCCCCGTATCCATATCCCAGAAGCGGCATGAATCCGGAGATATCTCGTCCGCAAGGATTATCTCGCCTTCCGGAGTACGCCCGAACTCTATCTTGAAATCGACCAGGGTAATGCGAATCCCGGCAAAAAGTTCCGAAAGCACTTCGTTGATGCGTTTTGTCTGCGAATACATGTATTCCAGATCGGAATACGACACAAGTCCGAGAGCCGCTGCCTGATGGTCGTTAATCAGGGGATTGTCCAACTGCTTGTTCTTATAACAAAGGTCATATATTACGTTGGCAGGTTTCGTCCCTTCGGGAATACCGAGCCTCTTGGACATCGAACCGGCAATAACGTTCCTTACAATGACTTCTACGGGAATGATATCGACCTTCCGGCACAACTGGTCGCGTTCGCCCAGCATCTTTATGAAATGCGTCTTTATCCCTGCCTGCTCCAGTTTCCTGTATATTATCGCCGAAATCCGGTTGTTAATAATGCCTTTATTCGCAATATTGGCTATCTTTATCTCGTTATAGGCCGTGGCAGTATCCTTGTAATGCACGATAATCTTGTCTGCATCACTGCTTTGAAATATCTGTTTGGACTGGCCTTCTACCAATAGTTCTTTTTGCTCCATTAGGAAATCTCCTGTCATTTTTTACGAAAATATGCAACTGCATTCGCAAACAGGTCTTCCGCCGGCGTAAAATCCGGACAGTTCCTGTAAAGTCCCTCGACACATCTCTCGCTATGTCCCATCTTCCCGAGTATCTGTCCGTCTTTGGAAATAATGCCTTCTATCGACGAAGTAGAACCGTTCGGATTGTCTTCATACTGGAAAGCCACCTGGCCTTCGGAAAAAAGTTCTTCCGCCAGACTGTCCGACACTACGAATTTCCCCTCGCCATGGCTTACAGGGACGACATGCCTGTCTCCTACCCTGAAACCGGACAGCCAAGGGGAAGCGACAGAAGCCACCCTGGTGGTTACCAGCCTTGAAATATGCCTGTTCACATCGTTCCTGAAAAGAGTAGGACTCTCTTTGCCGAGCATGCCGAGTCTGCCGTATGGAAGCAGCCCTGATTTTACAAGAGCCTGGAAACCATTGCATATTCCAAGTATGAGACCGCCACGGTCAAGAAGCCTGTGTACGGCAGCCGTCACCGATGCATTGTTCAACACGTTTGCTATGAATTTGCCGCTTCCGTCAGGCTCGTCCCCCGACGAGAACCCTCCGCTGAGCATGATGATATCCGAAGAGTCGATATAACGGCACATCCTGTCTATCGAATCCAGAACGTCCTGTCCCGTGAGATTCAGGAAAATATCAGTCCTGACCACAGCCCCCGCCCTGCGGAAAGCCATCATGCTGTCATAATCGCAGTTCGTTCCAGGAAACACAGGGATATATACGACGGGATGCTCTTTCGCCTCCCCTTTATACACAAGGGCCTTCCTGTTTCCTTCATATGGTCTGAAATCGGCGCTGCTGTCAACACCGCAATCGGGATATACGGTTTCAAATCTCGCCTTGTTGGCCTCAAGGGCGTCGGCTATTGATATTTCCGCACCTTCGCCCGAAATCCTGTCCCTGAAGCTGATGACAGGCTCTGCAATGGTACGGCCTATTTCTTCTACAGACGGGTGTTCCGGCAATTCCGAACATTCTATTATGAAAGAACCGTATGAATAATCGAACATGTCATTTTCAGCAAGGGAAACTTCTGCACCTACAGAGTTTCCGAACGACATCTTGCAGACCGCCTCGGCAGCCCCTCCGAAACCGATTGCGTATGCTGAAATGATATTCCCCGAAGATATTTCACGGTTCATCATTGCAAAAATGGATTTCAAGGCATCCAGATCCGGCATCCTGTCCTTGAGCGGCCTGTGGCGCACAAGAGCCAGCCTGCTTGCGGCCTTCTTGAACTCCGGAGAAATGACCTTGCGGGCATCGACCGTCGTTATTGCAAACGACATAAGCATCGGCGGCACGTTAAGATGCTTGAAAGTACCGCTCATCGAGTCTTTTCCTCCTATCGAAGGGAGTCCCAGCCCCGTCTGCATCTTCAAGGCCCCGAGAAGCGAAGCAAAAGGTTTTCCCCATGATTCCGGAGAAGACATCCTTTCGAAATATTCCTGGAATGAAAATCTTATCCCTGAATAATCCGCGCCGCTTGCGGCTATCTTCGCCACCGACTCGACTACGGCATATGCCGCTCCGTGATAAGGGCTCCATTCCGCTATATAAGGATTGTATCCTGCCGACATCACCGAAGCCGTATTGGTATTACCGTCAAGCACAGGAAGTTTCTGCAACGAAACCTGCGCCTCGGTTTCCTGTGATCTTCCTCCGAAAGGCATCAGCACCGTCGTAGCCCCGATCGTCGAATCGAACATCTCGACAAGCCCTTTCTGCGAAAGCACGTTCTTGTCTGAAAGATCGGAAACGAGGCGATCGCGCAACCTGTCGCCAGGCAGTTTCCTTTCAAACGGATTCCTGTCCTCCACGGCAGCCACTTCCACATCTGCGAAATGCTTGGCGCCGGCGCTGTCGATGAAACTGCGCGCCATGTCAACCACCGCCTTGTCCTTGTAAAACATCTGGAGACGGCCGCTGTCCGTCACATCGGCGACATGCGTCACCTCGAGGTTTTCTTCATGACAGTATCTTTCAAACTCTTCCCTGTCGCAGGCGTCTATTACCACGGCCATCCGCTCCTGCGATTCGGATATTGCAAGTTCCGTCGCATTCAGGCCGCTGTATTTGACAGGAACCCTGTCAAGATATATCCTGAGACCTTCGGCGAGTTCGCCTATGGCCACGCTTACACCCCCGGCGCCGAAATCGTTGGACTTCTTGATCAGGCGCGTAGCCTCCGGCCTTCTGAAAAGCCGCTGCAATTTGCGTTCCTCCGGGGCGTTTCCTTTCTGTACCTCGGAAGAACACTCGTATAGTGATTTTGCATTGTGTTCTTTTGAAGAACCCGTAGCCCCGCCGACTCCGTCGCGCCCGGTACGTCCTCCAAGCATCAGGATGACATCCCCGGCCTTCGGCGACTCCCTGCGCACGGCGGAAGCCTTGACTGCTCCTACGACGGCGCCGACCTCCAGCCTCTTCGCCACATAATCGTCATGATATATCTCCCTGACATACGTAGTGGCAAGTCCTATCTGGTTGCCGTAACTCGAGTAGCCGGCCGCCGCCTTTGTGGAAATCACTTTCTGGGGGAGTTTTCCTTCCAACGTTTCATCCACGCCGGCATAGATGTTTCCGGCTCCTGTAACCCTCATGGCCTGATAAACATAACTCCTGCCCGAAAGCGGGTCTCTGATTGCGCCGCCGAGACATGTGGACGCACCTCCGAAAGGTTCGATTTCGGTAGGATGGTTGTGTGTTTCGTTCTTGAACTGGAGAAGCCATTTCTGGGTCTGGCCGTCAACATCGACATCGACATATATGCTGCATGCGTTGTTTTCCTCGCTGACCTCAAGATCGTCAAGAAGCCCCTTCTTACGCAGGTACCTCGCCCCTATGGTGGCCATGTCCATCAGACAGATGTCCTTTTCCTCCCTGCCGAGTTCCTTGCGCATGCGGAGATATTCGTCATAGGATTCCCTCATCTCGTCCGCAATGAACGAATCGTCTATCCTGATATGCTCAATCACAGAAGTGAAAGTCGTATGGCGGCAATGGTCGCTCCAGTAAGTATCCAATATGCGGAGTTCGGTCTCATTGGGATCCCGGCCTTCATTGTTGAAATATTTGACAACTTCCTTCAAATCCGCCGCATTCATCGACAGGCGCATCTTTTCGCAATATTCGCGTAACTCTCCGTCTTTTAAATTCCTCAGCCCCTCCAGCACCGGAACAGGCCGCACTTCCGCCTGATCCATATCGCTCAGCACCGACAGATCCTTGACACGAGACTCCACGGTATTGACATAATAATGCTCGATCCTTGCCAGATCCGACCTGGAAACCCCGTCGTCGAAAATCAAAAGCCGCGATGACTTGATATTTATCCTGACGGAAGGATCTATAAGATGCACGCAGTCTATGGCCGACGCCGCTCTCTGGTCGAACTGCCCCGGCAGATATTCAACAGCGAGGAAAGGCCTGCCGCCTATCTCGCAGTCATCGGTTACAGTATCCGTCACCACCTCTCCGAACACGCGGTAACGGCATTTCTCCAACAGATCGCGGGAAAACCCGAACAAATCATATACGTTAATGAGCCTCAACTCTTTAATAGAGAGCGAAAGGTTACGGTTCAGTTCATTTCTGAGGCTGTCCGCCTCCACCCTGAACCTCGGATATTTTTCAACGAAAACCCTATAATCAGACATATCGGCTCAAATCTTGGCTGAAAGCACTTTTTCTGTCTGTTTTCTGCGGAATTCCTCCAACTTGCGTGCAAGTTCCGGATTGGAAAGCGCAAGTATGGAAACGGCATAAAGGGCAGCATTCTTGGCCCCGTCTATAGCCATTGTCGCAACCGGTATCCCGGACGGCATCTGCACCATTGACAAAAGCGAATCAAGCCCGCCCAAAGCCTTGCTCTTTATAGGAACGCCTATCACCGGAAGTGTAGTCATGGCCGCTATCACGCCTGGAAGATGCGCCGCTCCGCCGGCTCCCGCTATCAGGACTTTAAGCCCTCTTTGCGCCGCCGTAGATGCGTATTCGAAAGTTTTTTGAGGTGCGCGATGGGCGCTGATTACAGATTTTTCAAACTCGACTCCAAATTCTTGGAGGATATCGACTGCCGCTGACATTACATCATAATCGCTCGTCGAACCCATGATGATACCGACTTCCATAAAATTTCATTTTAAACGTTCGCAAAATTAATAAGATTTCTTGATTTTCCATTAATAAATTTCTATTTTTGTAGCCTTAGAGAAACCAATAAGATTTTTCAAAATGCCGAACAAATTGCAGGAATTGACGGACAGGCTTTACAATGAAGGACTGTCCAAAGGGAAACAGGAAGGAGAGGAAATCGTAAGAAAAGCCGGTGAAGAAGCCTCGAGAATCATCTCCGAAGCCAGACGGCAGGCAGAAGACATCATCGCCTCAGCCAAAAAAGAAGCAGAAGACATCAGGAAAAAGGCCGAGGGGGACATGAAAACAGCCATAAGCCAAAGCCTGTCCGCCACCAGACAGCAGATTGAAAACCTGATTGTGGCCAAAGCAGTCGGGACAACCGCGAAAGACATCCTTTCGAATGAAGAATTCGTAAAAAAAATGATAGAAAGCGTCATCAAGGCTTTCAACCCCGCCGGAGCAGAACCGGTCGATCTCGACATGGTGCTTCCCGACCGCCTGAAAGACTCCATAGGCCCGTACCTGCAAAACATCATCGGGAATGAATTCAAAAACGACATCCGCATCAGTTATTCCAACAGATTCGACGGGGGATTCACTGTCGGGCCGCGCGATGGAGGATATTTCATCAGATTTACAGACGAAGAGTTTAACAAACTTATTTCCGAACACCTGAGACCGGCTGCACGCAAACTGATTTTCGGCTGATTTTCAACAACCTGACAGGGGACACACTTATGAACAACTATCATTATCTCATATCATCCCTCCCTTCCCTGACTCTTACATGGGGAAAGGATTCCGCATCCCCTTCGGACATGAGAAAAGAAATATATGAGAGTTGCGGAAGACACGACCGCAGGCTTTTCAAATGGCTTGAGTACGCCTTCGACGACAGCAGGCTCACCCCCCATCTGTACAGCAAGGCGTTAAGACACACCAACCGGTTTATCCGCGAATACATGCGGTTCGACTTGAACATGCGCAATGCGAAAGTCGAATACCTCAACGCCAGCATAGGGCGCGAACAGGGGAAAGACGTGATGGGGATCGACGGCGGCGAATTCGAGGAAGAGGCAGAGGTTGCGGAAGCGCTCAGATGCCCGGACATGCTTGAAAGGGAGGAAAAACTCGATGCCATAACATGGAAAAAAGCCGAGGAACTCTCGGAATATGATTATTTTAACGCCAACACGCTCTTGTGTTATCTCGTAAAACTGCACATCATTGAAAGATGGTATGTACTCGACCCTGAAAAGGGTGCGGAAATGTTCAGGAAACTCGTGGAAGAAGTGCGGGGTACATTCAAGGGAATAAACATGCAATAACTGAATAAGACAATATGAAAAGTACTGGAAAGGTCACGGGAATCATCTCCAATCTGGTGACAGTAGAGACAGAAGGGCCTGTCGCCCAAAACGAAATCTGCTTCATTTCCGCCGGCGACAGCAAACTGATGGCGGAAGTGATAAAAGTGAACGGCAGACGGGCGGCCGTACAGGTTTATGAAAGCACAAGAGGCCTGAAAAACGGCAGTGCCGTAGAGTTCGAGGGGCACATGCTTGAAGCGACCCTTGGCCCGGGCCTGCTGTCAAGCAGTTACGACGGGTTGCAGAACGACCTTACAACCATGACAGGGGTCTTTCTGAAAAGGGGCGAATACACTTCGCCGTTAGACCACGAAAAACTATGGGACTTCACCCCTATTGCAAAACCGGGAGACAAAGTCAAGGCAGCCGACTGGCTCGGAGAGGTCAAAGAAGGCTGGCTGCCTCATAAAATCATGGTACCTTTCTCATTCAAGGGCGAATTTACCGTCAAGTCGGTAAAAGAGGCCGGTTCTTACAACATCGACACCGTCATAGCCGTCCTTACCGATGAAAACGGAACCGACACTGACGTCACGATGACCCAGAAATGGCCTGTAAAGGTAGCTGTTGGAGGATATGCAGAGAAACCGAGGCCCTGCAGGATAATGCAGACCGGAGTCAGGGTGATTGACACCCTCAACCCCATCGCCGAAGGCGGAACCGGATTCATCCCTGGGCCTTTCGGCTGCGGCAAGACAGTCCTCCAGCACGCGATAGCAAAACAAGGCGATGCGGAAGTAATCGTAATGGCCGCCTGCGGGGAACGTGCCAACGAAGTCGTAGAAATTTTCACTGAATTCCCGGAACTTGTCGATCCGCGCACGGGGCGCAAGTTGATGGAACGCACCACCATCATCTGCAACACATCCAACATGCCGGTAGCGGCCCGCGAGGCTTCGGTATATACAGCCATGACAATCTGCGAATACTACAGGGCCATGGGAATGAAGGTGCTGCTTCTTGCCGACTCGACATCAAGGTGGGCACAGGCTCTAAGGGAGATGAGCAACCGCATGGAAGAACTTCCAGGAGCGGATGCATTCCCTGTGGATTTGTCCGCAATCATTTCGAACTTTTACGCACGGGCAGGCATGGTCGTGCTGAACAACGGCCTTACCGGTTCGGTGACATTCATCGGAACCGTATCCCCTGCCGGAGGAAACCTGAAGGAGCCGGTGACCGAATCAACCAAAAAGGCTGCAAGATGTTTCTACGCCCTCGAACAGAACAGGGCCGACAAAAAGAGATATCCGGCAGTGAACCCTATCGATTCATACTCGAAATATCTCGAGTACCCTGAAATCCAGAAATATCTTTCAGACAATGTCGAACAGGGATGGGTTGACAAAGTAAACACATTGAAAAACATCATACGGCGCGGAAAAGAGACTTTCGAGCAGATCAACATCCTCGGCGACGACGGCGTGCCTATGAGTTATCACGAAATTTACTGGAAAAGCGAACTGATTGATTTCGTCATCCTGCAGCAGGATGCCTTCGACCGGGTGGACAGCCTCTGCCCTATCGAAAGGCAGAAATACATGCTTGATTTCGTACTTGACATTTGTTCAAGGCAATTCGATTTCGAAGACTTCGAAGAATGCGGAGCATATTTCAAGGAACTCATCAACTGGTTCAGGCAGATGAACTATTCCGAATTCGGGAGCGAAGACTTCAAAAAATATGAGGCATTAATTAAAGAAAAAGTTGAGAAAAATGGCAAGTAAGGCATATCAAAGGATTTATACCCGGCTGGACGGCATCACCAAGGCCACTGTATCGCTGAAAGCCGCCGGCGTATCGAACGACGAACTCGCCGTCGTAGCCGGAAGGCTGGCACAGGTGGTAAAGATGAAAGACGACACTGTGACGCTCCAAGTATATTCCGGCACGGAAGGCATACCTACAGATGCGGAAGTGGTTTTCCTCGGGGAACCTCCCGTACTGAATGTCAGCGATGAACTTGCCGGACGTTTTTTCAACGCATACGGCAGACCGATTGACGGAGGGCCGGAAATCCAGGGCGAACGCAGACAGATAGGCGGCCCGTCAGTAAACCCTTACAAAAGGAAACAGCCGTCACAACTGATTCCTACGGGCATTGCAGGCATCGACCTGAACAACACCATCGTTTCCGGACAGAAAATACCATTCTTCGCCGACCCGGATCAGCCGTACAATCAGGTAATGGCGCAGGTTGCACTGAGGGCCGATGTTGACAAGATCATTCTCGGCGGCATGGGGCTTTCAAACGACGACTACCTATATTTCAGACAGCAATTCGAGTCCGCAGGCGCGCTGGACAAGATTGTCAGTTTCGTCAACACCACCGAACAGCCGCCGGTGGAAAGGCTCCTGATACCGGACATGGCGCTTACGGCTGCAGAATATTTCGCCGTTGACAAAAACGAAAAGGTCCTCGTGCTGCTCACAGACATGACACTGTACGCCGACGCCCTCAGCATAGTCAGCAACCGAATGGATCAGATTCCATCAAAAGACTCCATGCCCGGCTCCCTGTACTCGGATCTTGCAAAGATTTACGAAAAGGCGGTCCAGTTGCCAGACGGGGGGTCCATCACCATCATAGCAGTCACCACCTTGAATGACGGCGACATCACGCATGCCATACCCGACAATACCGGTTATATCACCGAAGGGCAGTTGTACCTGAGGACGGACACGGACACAGGCAAGATCATCATAGACCCTTTCCGCTCCCTCTCGCGACTGAAACAACTTGTAATAGGAAAACAGACAAGAGAAGACCACAGCCAGGTAATGAACACCGCCGTCCGCCTGTATTCGGATGCCGCCAATGCAAAGACTAAACTTGAAAACGGTTTTGACCTGAGCGATTACGACATGCGCTGTCTTGAATACGCCAAAGAGTATTCCACAAGGCTGCTTGCCATAGATGTGAACATAAGCATAGACGAAATGCTCGACACCGCATGGGAACTTTTCGGAAAATATTTCAGTAAGGCCGAGACCGGCATAAAAGAAGAATTCATCAAAAAATACTGGAAAGAAAAGGCTTAGCGATGGCTATAAAGTTTCAATATAACAAGACTTCGCTGAACGAGATCACCAAACAGCTCAAAGTCCGTACAAGGGCGCTGCCTACGTTGAAAAACAAGGAATCGGCCCTCAGGCTTGAAGTCCGCAAGGCCAAATCCCGCTCAGACGAACTTGCGGCGCGCCTCGATGCATCGCTGAAAGAGTACGACAACATTGCGGCCCTTTGGAACGAATTCGAACCGGGACTGATTTCCGTAAAGGATGTGGAAATCGAAACCGTGAAAATAGCGGGGGTAAAAACGCCGGAACTAAAAGACATCGTCTGGGAAATCCATGATTTCAACGCATTTTCCAAGCCGGCATGGTTCGCCGACGGCGTAAGGATACTCAAGGAACTCGCAAGCATCGGCATAGAATCTGAAATCTATACGGCCAAAAGCCGCATTCTGGATTTCCAGAGAAAAAAACGACCCAGAAAGTCAACCTCTACGAAAAAGTCCAAATACCCGGATACCAGGAGGCCATAAGAAAGATCAAACGCTTCATGGAAGACGAGGAAAACCTTTCCAAGGCCTCTCAGAAAATAGTCAAGACACGTCACGAAGAAGAGGAGGCTGAAAGCGATGATTAAAAAAATGACCAAATATTCCTTTATCCTGCTTACAGGAGAAAAGGACGGCTTCCTTGAAGCCCTCAGCGGACTTGGAGTGATGGACATAACACGCTCCGAAAAGCCGGTGGACGAACATTCAGCCAGACTGCTCGACTCCACCATACGCTACAAGGCGGCAATAAAAAAACTCGAACGCTTTACACTCAAAGACAAGGACGGCAACAGGAGGACTACGGAGCAGGCGACATACGAAATGCCCAAAGACTTCATAACGGCATTTGAAGACGCCGACTCGCGCATGGAGTCCATAGCCGACGGCATCCGTTCATGCGAAAAAGAAATACAGTCAGCCGCCGTATGGGGAGAATTTTCAAAAACAGACATCGCAAAAATCGGCTCGCTCGGCTATGAAATGCATTTTTTCAGCGTACCGTCAAAACATTTCGACAAAGAATGGGAAAACAAGTACATCCTCCAGATTGTCGAACAGGGAGAAAATGTCTGGTTCGTAATACTTGTTCCCAAAGGTGAGAACGCGACATTCCCGGCACGGGAGATACAGCCGCCGTCGGCCTCGGTCAATGAGTTGAAAGACAATCTGAAGGAACTCAAAGAAGAATTTCACCGCCTTGAAGGCAGGATGCTTTTCTTCAAGGAAAATCTCGACAAGATAAAAGCCGCATACGGCGAAAGCCTGTACGGGCTTGACCAGTACATCGCCGGAAAGTCAGGGCAGGATGCAGCCGAGGGCTACATTTCCGTCCTTGAAGGGTTCGCCCCGGCTGAAAACCGCAAGGAAATAGAAGCCTTCCTCGACACACAGGACGTCTATTATCTGGCGGAAGAGGCAACTGCCGAGGACAATCCCCCAATCAAACTGAAAAACAACTGGTTCGCACGTGCTTTCGAACCTATCGGAAGCCTGTATCTGCTGCCACGGTACGACGAACTCGACCTCACGCCGTTTTTCGCTCCGTTTTACATGCTGTTTTTCGGTCTGTGCGTAGGAGACCTGGGATACGGCATAATCTTGCTGGTCGCCGGAATAATCATACATTTCAAAATGCCGAAGATGGCAACCATCGGAACCCTGGTATCGCTTCTGGGCATAGGCTCCATGATAATGCCGATGCTCAGCGGAACGGTATTCGGAGCCAAACTTTACGACATACTTCCGATGTCCGACAAATACAGGGACATGTTCCTCACAGACATGCAGTTGTTCTGGTTCTCACTGATATTCGGAATAGTACAATTGGTGTTCGCAAGGATTATCGCGGGAGTTTACGCTACAGTCAAACAAGGCTGGCAGGCCGGGCTTTCCAACTTCGGATGGGCGGCATTCACCGTATGGGCCGCTCTGGCTTTTACCGAGTGGAACAGCAAAGGAAGCATAGATTTGATGTCTCCGGCACTGAGTTATACATTGCTCGGAATATCAGGAGTGTGCATACTTTTCTTCTCAAGCACGAGCAAGAATATTTTCAAACGTATAGGCAAGGGAATCACTTCCGTTTATGATGTCACCGGCCTGTTGGGAGACGTACTCTCGTACATCAGGCTTTTCGGACTGGGAATGTCCGGGGGAATCCTCGGCATGGTATTCAATGCCATGGCCTTCCAGTTAAGCGGCATTCCTTATGTAGGCTGGGGACTTACAGTCCTGCTGCTGCTCATAGGGCACAGCCTGACCATATTCATATCGTGCCTCGGCGCATTCGTTCACCCTATGCGACTGACATTTGTGGAATTTTACAAGAACGTAGGCTTCGTGGGCGGAGGACGCCAGTACAGGCCTTTGGAAAAAAGATAATCGATGACAAAAAACAATAATTAACACTATTAACTATGGAGACATTACCATTGATTCTGGCCTACATAGGCCTCGCTGTAATGCTTGCACTGTCGGGCATAGGTTCCGCCATTGGTGTTACCATGGCGGGAAACGCAACAATCGGAGCCATGAAGAAAAACCCTGACATCTTCAGCAAGGCATTGATCCTATGCGCATTCCCTGCAACACAGGGACTTTACGGCTTTGCTGCATTTTTCATTTTGAACAACAGCATACAGGGACTCGCCGACCCTCTGACACTCGTCCAGGGACTGGCGATTTTCGCAGCAGGCCTCGGCGTAGGTTTCGTCGGACTCATGTCAGCAATCCGCCAGGCAGGTTTCGTAGCCAACGGTATCACTGCAATGGGCAACGGTGTCAACGCATTCTCGAGTTCATTGATTCTCGGAGTTTATCCGGAACTTTATGCAATCCTCACCTTTGCCGCAGCATTCCTTGTAATGCCTTAACAGACAGCCGGATGTAAAACAATCGTGCGCAAGAGGCCGACAACGCCTTTTGCGCACGATTTTGTTTTTCAGGATTTTTATCTGTACTCTATTTCCCTTCGTTCGATTCTGATAGGATTCTCCGAACCGTTCTTGTAAGTGGCACGCTCAATCCAGTTTCCGAGCGAATCGAGCCGGAACTTGAATGTAAACACCGTTTCCGCCTGCTTGCCTTTCATTGTAAGTGAAGAACGGAACCCGTTTTCATCATAAGTCATATCGCTGTCCAAATCGCCGAAAAATATGTTTTCCGACTCTATCGACACATTACGGCCGGCCTCATCGTATCCGAGCACGAAACTGCTGAGGACTTTGTTCTTGTCGGAATAGGTCACATTTTCGGTATTGAAACCGTTTTCATCGTATTTCATGATACGGCGGCCCGCCGTCTTTCCCTCTTTATAGGAAAAAACAGCCTTTACACTGTCTTTGCCATAGTATTTGTACACCTCGTGTTTCTTGAGACTGTCTTGTGCATCAGTCACGGTCATGGTCGCAAGACGCCCTCGCTTATAGACATAAACCGTTTTTTCAACAGTCGCTCCATCCGCAGAAACAATCTGGGATTCAAGTATCTGGCCGCGCTCATTATAAAGCGACTTCTCTTCAGAAACCATCTTTCCTTCCTTGTTAAAACGCTGAAGCAGCGTAATCATTCCGAAATCATTGAACTCGGCATAAATATTATTCATCGATGCTTCAATTGTCTCATTCCCGGCAGAGTCAACCACATAAGGCACCGACCTTACGGAAAGCACGTCCCCTTTCAGTTCGTACTTGACAACATCTTTCTGAGGCTCCGGCCCGGTCTGGTTGCATGAAACCGCAAGAAGCATCAGGGAAGCGGCTGCTGCCGCTGCAACTGTCTTTAAAACTTTTTTCATAACTGAGAGATTATTAATTTACACTTATTTCGTCTATAAATACAAATGAAGGATTTCCTTTGCCGGAATGCCAGTCTGGTATTGAATATTCCGGTTTTACAGTCAGTCTCACGTACCGCGCCTTTAACGGAGCGAAAGACAGTTCATGGACTTTTACCCCGTCTTCGGAATCCTCCGATAGAGGCTTCAGTTCTTTTGATGCCGCAACTGCATAGTTCTCACCGTCCGATGAGACTTCCACCATGATTTCCCTGGCATCGAATATCCAGTCAGCCTTGCTTACAAGGACGTCAAAGGCCACCTTTGAAATTTCGGTTTCCGAGCCAAGGTCTATCAGGACTTTCATGTCATCGGCATAGTACGCAATCCATTCCGGGCTTTCGTAATTGAACTTACCGCGGACTCCATTCACCAATATCTCTACTCCGCCTCCACGGCTGACCGGCACGAGCGACTCGATCTTACGCGCCGTAGCCTTGTTTACAGTAAACTCCTTGACATATTCGCGGCTGATGCCCTTTTCGGAAAAAGAAACAGCCCTCAGAACACAGTCCGAATCTATTACAAGAGGTTTTTCATAACGCAATGCCGAATCCGCCACCGACGCCGACTTGGTGGAAACATCAAGAGGCGAAGAGCCGTCCAGGGTATAATAAATATCCTTTCCGCCCATCATGGTATAAAGGGACACCTGTATCTTTCCGCTCTCAGGTTCAGGCTTAATCCTGTCTCTGACATCATAGATGCGCAGGGCATAATTACATCCGTACAGGTCATACAGCGGAACAAGGTTGCGAAGCCTTACTGAAAAATCATCGAAATCCCTGTTTTCGGGTGCCGACCACTGCACCTCGGACACAGCGGCAAGCCTTGGCAGAAGCATGTACTCGGCATGTTCGGTCGTCTTTATATACTCTGTCCACAGATTGGCCTGGACTCCTATGATATGTTTCGCCTTTTCAGTCCCCTTCAAATCGTCCGGAATCGGATCGAACGAATAGGTTTTCTCTATAGGGACATATCCGCCTATGCCGAAAGGCTCGTGTTCCACATCGTCCGACTGGTGGAAATTAAGGTAAAAATACGATGCCGGAACCATTATCACGTCATGCCCCATATGGGCAGCGAGCCTTCCGCCTTCTGTTCCGGTCCAGGACATCACCGTAGCGTTAGGAGCAAGGCCTCCTTCCAGGATTTCATCCCAGCCGATGATGCTCCTGCCCTTTGAATTGATAAACCTTTCAATCCGTTCTACCGCATAACTCTGCAACTTCTCTTCGGCGGTATGTTCGGCATCGTCCTTCAAGCCGAGTTCCTTAATCTTGGCCTGGCATACAGGACATGATTCCCACCTTATTTTCGGGCATTCGTCTCCGCCGATATGAATGTATTTCGACGGGAAAATATCCATAATTTCAGTAAAGACATCTTCAAGAAAATCAAATGTCTCATCCTTGCCGACACAAAGGACATCGTCTGCTACTCCCCAGCGTGTCCACACCTCGTAAGGGCCTCCGGTACATCCGAGTTCGGGATAAGCCGTCAACGCCGCCAGCATGTGGCCGGGCATGTCGATTTCAGGAATTACCGTAATATAACGCTCGGCTGCATATTTCACGATTTCCCTTGCCTCCTGCTGGGTATAATATCCGCCGTAAGGAATGCTGTCCGAAGTACCCCACTCCTTCCTTATAACCGTACCGCTGCGATATGCCCCTTTTTCAGTAAGTTCGGGACGGCTTTTAATCTCTATGCGCCATCCCTGGTCGTCTGAAATATGCCAGTGGAAGACATTTATATTGTGAAGGGCCAGCAGGTCGATATATCTCTTTATGAAATCCAGAGGGAACATGTGCCTTGCGACATCCAGATGCATGCCCCTATACTGAAAGCGCGGCATGTCCTTGACCGTACCGCAGGCAATCTTCACCTTCAGGTGAGTGAAAGCGCCGGAAGCATAAGGTTTTCCGTCATCGGCACACGGAACGGAAATGATTTTGCGCAAAGTCTGGATACCATAAAATACTCCGGCAGGACTGTATCCCCTGATTGCAATCCGTCCGTCAGATATTTCAAGTTCATAAGAGTCCGCCACACGGGAACTGTCCCCATGCGAAAGCCTTTCTCCCTCATAAGGTTCCAGTTCCAGACTTATCACACATCCCTGAGAAATTTCGGAAGAAGGCCTGACCTTGAGTTCTATCCCCGTATCTTCCAGAAGGTAATGCTGCAAGAATGACGCATTTCTGGCCATGTCCGCATTTATATCCGGATTTTCATCCCCGTTTCCATAAACTATGACACACGACTTGTCAAGCGTGTAATAACCCCCGCCCATCTCCACGGACAGCGGTTCCGGAACTATTTCGTATGATTCCACGACCGCTTCTTTCGTGCATCCCACACAGAGCAGAGCCAGAATCAAGAAATTAAAAAGTTTTCTCATAAGACTAATTTATTGTAAGTGAACCGAAAGTTACATTCCCTTTTATCAGCAGGGTTCTTGAGACATCCCTTTCCATCGGAGCCCTCTCATCTTTGGATCTCCCTGCAAAGTTGTCCGTCCGCACTTCGACATACCAGTCCGCAGGAAGTACCAGGACAACTGTTCCCAGAGTCACATCGACATTCATCACGGAAATGCCTTCACCAAGAATGCACCTTGACAGATTTATCTCCGCCCTCCCGGAACTGACAGTTACGGAACCTCCGGCAAAACCGCCTTCATTTACGATAATATCGCGCGAAGACAGATATATCCGTTCATACAGCATCCCGTCCTCTCCAAGACCGGACTGCTCGACAGGTTTGATCTTCTTTTCTGCTTTAAGACGGCGATAACGGATTATTTCAGAAACGATTATCACCGCCGCCACGAACACCGGAACGATTATCCAGAATTTCTGGTTCGACACCAGGCCGGCAAGCGCCGGAAACACATCCGTAAACAGCGGCAGCAGTGTAAAGGCGCCTATGAAAGTCAATACCAGGCCCAGAGCTACAGGTTTTGTGGTTATACGCGCAAGGCCGAGGAACAAAATCAGCAACTGCCAGGAAAAAACAATCCTGGTAAAGACATCTCCGGCGACGCCTTTCCGCATCAATATGTATGTGACAGCCAGAAGCAGCACGTAAACAGCAAGGACTATCCTGCTCCATCCGAGCCTGAGCCTGATCTTCATGTCGCCAATATTTTATTCGGCCTTACCGTTGGAACCGAGTACGTTTACAATCTTGTGAATGTACAGTTTCCGCATGTTCTCCCTGGCAGGGCCGAGATATTTGCGAGGATCGAATTCCTCCGGATGCTCGGCAAGAACCTTGCGCACAGCCGCAGTCATCGCAAGTCTCGAGTCCGAGTCGATATTGATTTTGCACACAGCCAATGCCGCCGCCTTGCGGAGTTCGTCCTCAGGTATGCCTATGGCGGCCTTGAGTTTTCCGCCGTATTTGTTGATAGTATCGACTTCTTCCTGAGGAACGGAAGACGAGCCGTGAAGGACGATAGGGAAACCAGGAAGTTCCTTCATCACGCCTTCCAGCACATCAAATGCCAGTGGAGGAGGAACGAGACGGCCTGTGGCAGGATCGACATGGCACTGTTCCGGCCTGAACTTGTATGCTCCGTGGGAAGTGCCGATTGATATGGCAAGAGAGTCACAGCCTGTCTTTGTCACGAAATCCACGACCTCTTCCGGGCGGGTATAAGTATGGTGTTCAGCCTTTACATCATCTTCAACACCGGCAAGCACACCGAGTTCGCCTTCAACTGTAACATCATATTTATGGGCATATTCCACGACTTTCCTGGTAAGCGCCACATTTTCGTCATAAGGGAGGTGCGAACCGTCTATCATTACGGAAGAAAATCCCATGTCCACACAATCCTTGCAGAGTTCGAACGAATCGCCGTGGTCAAGATGGAGTACAATCTGAGGATGTTCCCAGCCGAGTTCCCTTGCATATTGCACGGCTCCCTCAGCCATATAGCGTAGCAGGGTCGAATTGGCATACTGTCGGGCGCCTTTGGACACCTGGAGTATCACAGGAGACTTGGTTTCCGCAGCCGCCTGGATGATGGCCTGCAACTGTTCCATATTGTTGAAATTGAATGCGGGAATAGCATATCCGCCTTTGATTGCCTTGGCAAACATATCGCGAGTGTTCACCAGACCGAGATCTTTATAAGATACCATATTTTAAAAAATTAAATATTCTACAAAATTACTAATTTTGTAAAAAATTACAAACTGCCGAAATGAATAACCGCAAAGTAATCATATTTTCCGCGCCGTCGGGAGCCGGCAAAAGCACGATTGTCGGAAAAATGCTCGAACGCTTCCCGCAACTTGAATTTTCAATATCCGCGACTTCCAGAGCCCCGAGAGGCAATGAAACCAACGGAAAAGAATATTATTTTTTCGACACTTCCGCTTTCAGGAAAATGATATCCGAAAACGCATTCGTCGAATACGAGGAAGTATATCCCGGCTCCTATTACGGGACTCTCAGATCCGAACTTGAACGCATCTGGGCGAAAGGGAAGACAATCGTATTCGACATAGATGTAAAAGGAGGAATGAACCTCAAACGCATTTTCGGGCAGGACGCCCTGTCCATCTTCATTATGGCCCCGTCAGTGGAAGAACTGCGCCGCCGCCTGCTCGCGCGCGGCACCGACAGCCCTGAATCCATAGAAAAACGCATCGCCAAAGCCGAAGAGGAAAACAGTTTTTCGGGAAAGTTCGATGCCATAATCGTAAACGACTGTCTTGACAGGGCTATCAGCGAAACAGCCGGAAAAATCGGGGAGTTTATCGGAAAATCATAAGATTTCGTAATACCTTGCGAACATTTCCCTAAGCCGTTCCTTGTCCGCTATAATCGCGCGCAACTCGGCAAGCCTGGCCGCATTCGGCGACTGGGGAAGCCACAGATGCAGATAGCCGTCAGGGCCGTACTTTTCTTCAATGTGTTTTACAAAGCGCACGTACTGCTGACTGAAATCCATTTCGGGATAATGCGCCTTGCCATACTGTATAGTCCTTTTAATCACCTGCTCGGGTACTATGTCCCTGTCGGCCTCAGCAACGATTTTCCCGTAAATCGAACGCGGCTCCCACGTATTTGAAGCCCTGTGATCCTCAACCGCCTCCTTCATGACATGGATCTGTTCAGGCGAAAACCAGCGCCTGAGAGCCGGATCGTTTTCCACAATGACGCCCGACTCCATGTGATGCCTCTCACGCCCCTTTGCAACACCGAGGTCATGATATGCCGCTATGGCATAAACCATATCCGGATCCACATCGAAATGTCCGGCAAGAGCCATGCTGTTACTGATCACTTTCAATATATGGTCGCGCCTGTGTGCAGGGTCGAAAGCATCGTAGCGCGGCAGTATTTCGGTCTCCACATAAGAGACAAGATCCTTTGACACCGGTTTCATTGATTGCACTGTTTTGGAGCGCAAGTTAAGAAGTTGTTCCGATTTTTTCTAATTTTGCCGGAAAATTTCCATGAAAAGACGAGTGGCATTATATCCGGGTTCATTCAACCCCTTGCATGTCGGGCATGTAGCAATCGCACGCTGGCTTGCCGGATGCGGATGTTTTGACGAAATCCGCCTCATGCCTTCTCCGCACAACCCTCTGAAGCCGCACTCCCCTGCATCTGCGTCCGACTGGAATGAAAGGCTTGAAGCCATAAGGCTGGCCTGCCTGAGAAACGGGCTGCAAGTCGGAATAGAAGACATCGAGTTCCATCTTCCGGAGCCGCATTATACATACAGGACACTTGAAGCCCTGCAGGAACGTGAACCGCTGACTGATTTCATCATGGTGATAGGCTCTGACAACCTCGCAATCATTGACAACTGGTATAAAGGCAGGGAAATTCTCGCGAAATATGAAATATGGGTATATCCCCGAAACGGGTTCGACACCGAAAGGCTTGTCCGCGAAGCAACGGAACGCGGGGCAATGCGCATCAGGATGATAAACGCCCCTATGATAGACATTTCCTCAACCGCAATCCGGAATGCCGAGGCCCACGGGGACATGTCAATGGAAAAATACAAAGCATGAAAAACACAGAAATTGAAAGAAAATTCCTTGTCCGCTCGGAAGAATACAGACGCTCGGCCGTTTCACGCTCGGAAATCGTACAGGCATACCTCATGTGCGACAACGAGCGCAGCCTTAGAGTAAGGACACGCGGCGGACATGGCTTCATCACATTCAAGGCGAACAGCCCCGCCGGCATCTCCCGGTTCGAATGGGAACGCGAAATCCCGCTTGAAGACGCACTGGCACTCATACGCCAGGCCCTCCCGGGCATCATAGAGAAGACACGGTACATGGTCGAATACGAGGGCCACACATGGGAGATAGACGAGTTCCACGGCAACAACGAAGGCCTTACGGTCGCGGAAATCGAACTCAAAGACGAAAACGAAATGTTCGAGAAACCCGCATGGCTCGGCGAAGAAGTCACAGGCGACCCTGCATATCTCAACTGCAACCTTGCGAAGCGTTTTTAAACGACCGCGCTTTCTCCCGACAAAAAGCACGGTCACCCCTCCCAGAATGCACTGTAGGGCACATCAGTGTGCTTTCTGTCAGGAGAAAGCACACTTGCTCAAAAACACATCCAGCGGCGTAGGTACTTCGACCGTCACCTGCTCCTTGCGTACCGGATGTACGAACTCGACCCGCTTGGCATAAAGGGATATGCCTCCGTCTTTGTTGGAACGCTGGGCTCCGTACTTCAGATCGCCCTTTATAGGGCAGCCCATGTCAGCCAACTGGCAGCGTATCTGATGATGACGGCCTGTAAGCAGTTCAACCTCTACGATCCAGTACCTGTCCGTCGGCTTCAGAAGTCTGTACCTCAATTTAGCCAGTTTCGCTCCGGGACGCTCGGAAGGATATACGTAACTCTTGTTCTGCTTTTCGTTCCTCAACATCCATCCGGAGAGTTCTCCAGATTCGGGAGAAGGACATGCGCAGACCATCGCCCAATAGGATTTGCGCACCTCCCCTTTTCGGAAAGCCTCGTTGAGCCGTTCCAAAGCCTTGGAAGTCTTTGCAAAGACCACGGCTCCGCCTACCGGGCGGTCAAGGCGGTGGGTCACCCCCATGAACACATGGCCGGGCTTGGAATCTCTCATTGCTATGAACGCTTTCAGAGTTTCCGACAACGGTTCGTCTCCGGTCTTGTCCCCCTGGACTATCTCCCCCGTCCTCTTGTTAAAGACGAGGATGTGATTGTCTTCATAGACTATCCTCGATGCAATGTCCTCGAACTCCTCACGGGACAGCTGACGATAAATGTTTTCAGACATGATTTTACGGAGCATTATTCAACAATATAAGACAATCTTACCGAAACATATTTCCTGCCGTCGAAGCGCATCGGCAGCCTGCCGTTTCTTCCGACTTCTACAGTACCGGCATCTATCCAGCCGCCGCACCCTTCACGCTCCAGAAGCGACAGCGCATATTTTCCCGGCGTCATCCCCTCGGCCACAACCTTCGAACGCCTCCTGTTTTCCAAAGGGAAGAGCAGCCTTCCGGGAACAGACACATGGAAATAATCCCCTATCGCCTGCATGGTATGGTCTGCGAATACGGAAAGATTTTCCAAAGAAACCCATTCGCCGTCAGGATTTTCCGAATAGTAAGTATATGGGGTCTCGAAAGTCATCGCAAGGCAGTTTTCGCCGCATTTTTCCCACAGCCATCCCTCAAGATATCTCGGAGCAAGGTCGGAAAAATCCAGATCTCTGCATTTGAAATACGGATTTCCGTCAATCGTGAGTCGGGCAAGCCGCATCTCGTCTGAATAAAACGCATCCGATGTCGAAGATGCCGTATGAACCCAGTATGTCGCATAATCCTCAACTTGAGAATGCAGGTTAAGGGCCATGTCGATATGCCCATGCCTTTCCAAAATGCTTTCAAGCAACGACTTCAGATTGGACACTTCCACTGAAGTCAACGAATCCGGCCTGTCCCAGTTGATTTCCTGATTCACCCCCGCAGCATTCGAACGCGAAAGGCCGTGAATCACCCCGTCTGGATTGGCAAAAGGGACAATATAGAAAACGGCCTCCCGCCTCAAGGCCGCCGCAAGCGGATCGTCACTGAGGGCAAGCCTGTCAACGAAGGCGTCAAGATGCCAGCTGCACGGGGCCTCGCTCGTATGGGTACGCGCATGGACATATATTACTTTCTTTAGGGAATCCCGCACCGAAGCATCGGTCACCACAAGCAGCGGCATGTCGTTCCCGAGCGTACTTTCGCCGGCTGAAAGCACTGAAACATGAGGCGAGGACGCCCACTGCCCTATCCGCCCAAGCAGATGCCGATAAGTATAAGGTATGAAATAAGCGACATAGACCGTATCTTCGGAAAAACTCTTCAATATCCTGTCGCATCCGAGCGATTCGCCTGCTGAAAAACGGATATAATTTTCCCCGTCGTAACTGTAAAACGGCCTGACCGCCTCGCTTCCGTAAAACTGCATGAGAACTTCCTTCCCCTCTACGCCTTCAAGCACGAAACTGTACCAGCGCGCACTCGGTTCAAGCGCCGTGTCCACCGGATTCAAAGGATCGGGACGGGAAAAAAGATTGATTCTCAACACATTTTCCCCGACTGACAAGGAATCGAGCGATGCCGATTCGAAATCCGTTCCTGCCTTGACTCCTCCACCTGCGACTTGCGCGCGCACCATAACCGGGAGGCACAGCAACAACATGAAAAAAGGTCTCAAAATCCTCATAAGTCAGATAATTTTCGGCAAAAATAGTCAAAAAACTGACATTCTGTCATATCTCCGGTTTTGGCACATTCTTGGTTAAAGAAGAGCCGTCCTGCAAAAGCGCAGGCAGTAAAACTGAATAAATCATTTATAACTGAATATAAAAGGAGAAAAATATTATGGGAAAGATTATTGGTATTGACTTAGGAACGACTAACAGTTGTGTGGCCGTAATGGAAGGCAAAGAGCCTACTGTCATCATTAACAATGAAGGTCAGAGGACTACGCCTTCGGTAGTGGCATTCACTAACGACGGGGAAAGGAAGATAGGCAACGCCGCCAAGCGACAGGCTATCACCAACCCTCACAAAACCGTGTTCTCGATCAAAAGGTTCATGGGAGAGAAATACGATCAGGTAACAAAAGAAATCGAGCGCGTACCTTATAAAGTAGTAAGAGGCGACAACAACACGCCGCGTGTCGATATAGACGGCAAACTCTATTCACCTCAGGAAATCTCGGCAATGATTCTTCAGAAGATGAAGAAAACGGCGGAAGAATATCTGGGCCAGGATGTACACGAGGCCGTCATAACGGTTCCGGCATACTTCAGCGACTCACAGCGTCAGGCTACCAAGGAAGCAGGCGAAATCGCCGGCCTTAAAGTAATGCGTATCATAAACGAACCTACGGCCGCAGCACTTGCTTACGGGCTTGACAAGAAGAACAAGGAAATGAAAGTCGCAGTATATGACCTCGGCGGAGGTACATTCGATATTTCAATCCTCGACCTCGGCGACGGAGTGTTTGAAGTGCTTTCAACCAACGGAGACACCCATCTGGGCGGTGATGACTTCGACCAGACAATCATAGACTGGCTGGCAAGCGAATTTGCCGCCGAAAACGGAGGGTTCGACCTCAAGAACGACCCTATGGCTCTCCAGAGGCTGAAAGAAGCTGCCGAAAAGGCAAAAATCGAACTTTCAAACCAGACTTCGACTGAAATCAACCTGCCATATATTACAGCAGACGCCACAGGCCCTAAGCACCTGGTAAAGACCCTCACAAGGGCCAAATTCGAACAACTTGCCGATTCGCTCATACAGAGAACCATCGAACCGTGCCGCAAGGCCCTGTCTGATGCCAATCTGAAACCTTCGGACATCGACGAAGTATTGCTTGTAGGCGGTTCTACACGTATCCCTGCCATTCAGGCAATTGTAGAAAAATTCTTCGGGAAAGCGCCTAACAGGAGCGTCAACCCTGACGAAGTCGTAGCGATAGGCGCTGCAATCCAGGGAGGCGTGCTCGCCGGAGATGTCAAGGACGTGCTCCTGCTTGATGTCACTCCGCTGTCGCTCGGTATCGAAACCCTCGGCAACGTAATGACCAAACTTATCGAGGCCAACACGACCATACCTACACGCAAGTCACAGGTGTTCTCAACGGCCGCAGACAACCAGCCTTCCGTTGAAATACATGTCCTCCAGGGCGAGCGTCCAATGGCAAGGGACAACAAGAGCATAGGCCGTTTCCATCTTGACGGAATCACGCCTGCTCCGAGGGGCATTCCTCAGATCGAAGTGACATTCGACATAGACGCGAACGGTATCCTGAACG
>JADIMA010000075.1 GCA_017694945.1 Candidatus Merdivivens pullicola
GGGGGCGGTGTCGGAGGTACTTTCGGGCCGACATTGTTCATCGGCGGTATAGCCGGTTTCGTGATGGCACGTTTCGCCAATCTGCTCGGTTTCTCTGTCCCGGAGCCTAATTTCGTGCTTGTGGGCATGGCCGGCACTATGGCCGGGGTCATGCAGGCCCCTCTTACCGCAATCTTCCTGATAGCGGAGATTTCGGGAGGTTATGAATTGCTCATCCCTCTGATACTTACATCGGCGATATCTTTTGCATTCTCAAGGAGCATAGAGCCGTATTCGATTTATACCAAGCGCATAGCAAAAAGAGGGGAACTGCTTACACACGACAGCGACCAGGCCGTGCTTACTTTGCTCAAACTGTCGGATGTGATAGAAAATGACTTTAAGTGCGTAAAGGTTGAAGATACGCTAGGGGATCTTGTAAAGGCGGTTTCCGAGTCGTCAAGGAATATTTTTCCGATATTGGATTCAAAAAAACGTTTCCAGGGTTATGTCGAATTGGGGGACATCCGCTCTAAAATGTTCGACAGGAGCCAGTATGGCAGGCTGCATGTATGGAATTTCCTGAAGCAGGCGCCTGAATATGTTTACATAGACGACCATATGGACGATGTCATGAAGAAATTTGAAGTCACCGGGGCATGGAATCTCCCCGTAATAGGACATGACAGGAAGTATTACGGATTTGTGTCCAAATCGAAGATTTTCAGTTCTTATCGCAAGCAGTTGCAGCAAGTGTCACATGATTAGCCCGGCATGAAAGAAATTTATTTGAAACATATAGCCTCCGAACTCGGCGTTGCCGTATGGCAGGTGGAACAATGTGCGGGGCTTCTGGCGGAAGGCGCCACTATCCCCTTTATAAGCCGTTATCGTAAGGAGCGTACCGGCGGCCTTGATGAAGGAGAGGTCGCGCAGGTCAAATACCATTCCGAAAGATTTGATGAACTTGAAAAACGGAAGCAGACAGTGCTTTTGACTGTATCCCAGGCGGGAGCCCTTACGGAAAGTCTAGGAAAACAGATAGAGGAATGCCTGTCTGGAAAGGATTTGGAGGACATATACCTTCCATACCGGCCAAAAAGGAGGACAAGGGCTTCGGTCGCCAGGGAAAAAGGGCTTGAACCTCTGGCAAAAGCCGTTTTCGATGTTGCGCTTCAGGATCCGCATAAGGCTGCTTCTCTTTATGTCAGTGAGGAAAAAGGGGTGTTATCCGCCGAAGATGCTCTGGCAGGCGCCTGCGACATAGTTTCGGAATGGATTTCGGAAATGAAGCCGGCAAGGGATTTCGTCCGTGACGCTTTGGCAAAACGAGGCGTTATGACGGCTTCTCTGTCCAGAAAAGGAAAGGAGACCGACAAGGATGGAAAATACTCATCGTATTACGATTTTTCCGAACCTCTTCACAGGATTGCGCCGCACCGGCTGCTGGCAGTCTTGCGCGCCGAGGCAGAGGGTGTGCTGTCGGTTAAAATAGACATTGACCAGGAAAAGGTATGCAACAAGATAGAATACGACATATTCAAGGCAAAGCGTTTTCCTTCAAAGTCCCTTGCTCCTGTGTTCAGGGGGGCGGTGGAGGATGCCTGCAAGCGGCTTTTGCTGCCGTCCCTTTCATCGGAAGTGATCAAGGATGCCAAAGAACGGGCGGATATCGCTTCCGTTGAGCTTTTCGGCAACAACCTCCGCCAACTCCTGCTTGCGCCTCCGCTCGGTGAAAAACGTGTGATGGGGATAGACCCGGGATTCAGGACGGGATGCAAGGTCGTATGTCTTGACGAGTCGGGCAAACTGTTGGCAAACGATGTGATTTATCCCCACCCTCCTCATAACGAGAGAGTGGCTTCCATGAAGAAGATTGTTTCCATGGTGGAACGGTACTCCATAGAAGCCGTAGCGATCGGCAACGGTACTGCGGGGCGCGAGACAGAAATGTTTTTCAGGAAGATAGGTCTTCCCGAGACAGTAAGGGTGTTCCTGGTAAGCGAGGACGGGGCGTCTGTATATTCCGCTTCGGACATTGCACGCGAGGAGTTCCCCGACTATGACATAACGGTGCGCGGTGCAGTGTCAATAGGCCGCCGTCTCATGGATCCGCTTGCGGAACTTGTCAAGATAGACCCTAAATCCATAGGGGTCGGACAATATCAGCACGATGTTGACCAGAAACTTCTGAAAGAGAGGCTCGATGATGTCGTCGTGAGTTGTGTGAACAGTGTCGGCGTCAATCTCAATACATCAAGCAGATATCTTCTGACATACGTTTCAGGCATAGGCCCCGCTCTGGCTGAAAACATAGTTAAATACCGTGAGAGCCACGGCCAGTTCCGTTCGCGCCGTGAACTGCTTTCGGTAAACCGCCTGGGCGACAAGATTTTCGAGCAATGCGCGGGGTTCCTGCGTATCAAAGGAGGGGACGAACCTCTTGATGACTCCGCCGTGCATCCGGAGTCCTACGGCGTTGTATGCCGAATGGCTGCGGATTTAGGCGTAAATGTTCCTGAATTGATTGGCAACAAGGAATTAATCGGGAAAATCGTTCCGGAAAAATATGTCGGCGGTGCAGTCGGGCTTCCTACGGTCATGGATATCCTGAAAGAATTGTTGAAACCCGGGATTGACCCCCGTTCGGAGATTGAAGCGGTCGAATTCGACAGTTCGGTAGGCAGTATCGAAGACCTTCATGAAGGCATGGAGTTGACAGGGATAGTAAACAATATCACCGCTTTCGGCGCTTTTGTCGATATCGGCATCAAGCAGAACGGCCTTATACATGTTTCCAAAATGGGAGGCAGGCCTCTGTCGTCCTTGAAGATAAGAGGCAAGGTGCGCGTGCGTGTAATCGGCGTGGATGCCGTAAGAGGAAGGATATCTCTGGAACTTGTTTTAGAAGCTGTTTAAATTTTTTTCAAAAGTTTCTATAATAGTTTGACGATTATCCGCAAAATTACTCCTTGTATTGGGGGCAGAGGCGTGCCTTCTCCGGCCAGAAAGCACGCCAATGTGTTCCGCAGTGCATTCTGGGAGGGGTAGCCGTGCTTTTTACGGTCAGAAAGCACGCCTGTGCGTACAATTCGTTGTAAATCAGGGATAAATAATATAC
>JADIMA010000076.1 GCA_017694945.1 Candidatus Merdivivens pullicola
TATAAGAAGTTGTTTCAACTTCTAAGAAAAAAATAAGCAGTATATTCGCTTGTTAAATGTTTGATGATGGAAAAACTGGATAAACTCGTGGATTTGTATGTGTCCTATGCAGGAACCGGGCCGGTTTCATCCGAGCCTCTTCCAGTAAGCGGAAGCAACAGGAAATATTTCAGGCTGACCGGGAAGGACGGCAAGTCCGTCATAGGGACGTCGGGTGAAAGTTCTGTGGAAAACAGGGTTTTTGTCGAAACCGACAGGCATCTTGCCTCAAAAGGGGTGAGGGTGCCGGAAATATATGCCGTCAGCGGTGATTTTTCAGTTTATCTGCAGGAAGACCTCGGGAACGAGAGCCTGTTCGACGCTGTTTCATCAGGCCGTCTTCATGGGGAGTACGGCGAAAACGAGGCTGCCCTGCTTGAAACAGCGGTAAGAAAACTCCCTCTCATAGGTGTAAAGGGGGCGGAAGGGTTTGATTTTTCGGCATGTACGGGAGGCTCCGGCTTCGGGAGGAAAAACATTTTCTATGATCTGAATTATTTCAAATACTGTTTCCTGAAACTGACCGGGGCGATTTTTGACGAAAACCGTCTTGAAGATGATTTCGAGGCACTTGCAGACAGGCTTCTTCAAGCGGATTGCAGATATTTCGTTTACAGGGATTTTCAGTCGCGGAACATAATGCTTGAGGGAGACCGGCCGTGTTTCATAGATTTCCAGGGCGCGAGAAAGGGGCCGCTGGAGTATGATCTTGCATCTTTCGTATGGCAGGCAAGGGCCGGTTATCCCGATGACTTGAGAAAACGCCTGGTAAACGCATATCTGGATGAACTCTCCGGGCTGTTGCAGGTTGACAGGACGGTATTTATGGCGAGACTGAGGGTGTTCGTTTTCTTCAGGATGCTTCAAGTCCTCGGGGCTTATGGCTACCGCGGCATTTTTGAAGGGAAACGCCATTTCAAGTCCAGCATACCATACGCCTTGAAAAACATGCGCGGGCTTTTCGCTCCGGAATTTCTGGGCTGTCCGGTAGAAAGTCTCCGCAAGGTCGCCGGCGGTGATCTTGAAGGTGCCGTGCCATATATTAGGGAACTGATGTCTTCATCATATTGGAAGGCGGCGTGTCTTGAAGTGGAAATTTACAGTTTTTCATACAAAAAAGGCCTTCCCGCCGACAGGAGCGGAAACGGCGGAGGGTATGTGTTCGACTGTCGCGGAATATTGAATCCGGGGAGGTTTGAACAATACGCTTCATTGGACGGGAGAGACGAGGCTGTCGCGCGTTTCATTGAAGAAAAGACAGAGATGCCTGTTTTTCTTGAAAATGTGTTCTCGCTTATAGACATGCATGTCGAGACATTCATAGCGCGCGGTTTCGAACATCTTTTCGTGGCATTCGGGTGTACCGGAGGACGGCACAGGTCGGTATATTGCGCCGAGAGGCTTGCTTCGCATCTGGAAGAGAAATACGGTGTCAGGATAAGGCTGGTGCACAGGGAAATGGAGGCGTTGGGATGAAAGCCCTGGTTTTTGCCGCGGGGCTCGGAACCCGTCTGCGGCCCTTCACCCTTCATGCCCCCAAGGCCCTGTATCCGCTTTGCGGCAGGCCACTGCTTTACTGGACGGTGCTGAAACTCAAAAAGTCGGGTGTGGTTGACGGCATAGTGGTGAATGTCCATCATTTTGCAGACATGGTTGAGGATTATCTTTCGTGCGAGGAGTTCAGGAGCATGTCCGGGGGAATGACTGTTGAAATTTCAGACGAGTCGGACTGTCTTCTTGAAACCGGGGGCGGCATGCTCCATGCCCGTGAGTATCTTTCAGACGGGATTTTCCTGATGCACAATGCCGATATTGTTTCCAACGCGGATATCCGCGCCCTTGCCGCCGTGCATTGTGAGGAACGGGCGGCCACTCTGCTTGTGAGCGGCAGGAAAAGCAGCCGGTACCTTTTGTTCGACAGTGATATGAGGCTGTGCGGCTGGTATAATGCGGCTTCAGGGGAAGTCCGTTCTCCATATCGGGATTTGCTGCCTTCAGATTGCAGAATGTACGCCTTTTCAGGCATCCATGCGGCCTCTGCCGGAATTTTCAGATGTGCGGAAGAACTCGGTTTTTCAGGAAAATTTTCCATTACCGACCTGTATGTGGAAGCATGCCGCGATTATTTGATCAAAGGGCATGTGCAGGATGACCTGTGCCTTGCGGACGCCGGAAAACCTGAAAACATGGTATCGGCGGAGCGGATAATAAAAAATAGTTTGCTATATTTGTGAGGATTTTGAAAAAATGGAATTGAATTATTGGGGTTTGGCCGTAGGGGCGGCTACATTTGTCATAATCGGTGTTTTTCACCCCATTGTGATAAAGGCATATTATTATTTCGGACTTAAATCCCGGTGGTGGTTTCTTGCCGGAGGCGTCCTGTTGTCGGCGGCTGCCCTTTTTGTGGAGAATCTTATCGTCTCGATACTGCTCGGCGTTGTGGCTTTTTCAATGTTCTGGAGCATTAAGGAGGTGACCGAGCAGAAAAAACGAGTTGAAAAGGGGTGGTTCCCGGAAAATCCCGCGAGAAAAGGAAAAGACAGTTAAATAAAAATTAATATTTATGAGAAACAATATAAAATTCTTATGTGTGGCGGCACTTTTGTCGGCTGTCGCATTTTTTACTCCTCAGGAAGTGTCAGCCCAGAGCAAGACGGGGGAAATCAGTTATTCAAAAGGGCAGGATCTGCAATCGGCTTTGTCGGATACGGTGGTTTTTGCCCTGCGGGAGTTCTCTGACGGAAGAGTGTTTTTCAAGGACATGAGTTCATATTCCGCCAAATTGAATATATCCAATCTGGAACAATGTGTCAAATTCATAGATCCTGCTGGCGGGGATACGCTCAATGTGGCCAATGAAAGCGAGATCGCCTATGTCATTGCGGCCAACAAGACATTCTATAAGACCAGGTTCGGCTATGCCCAGGTGCTGAAATATTCAGGTTCGTGCCTTTTCTGTTTTGTCAAGGACTTGTCGGTGGAGCAGTTGCAGTCGATGACTTCTTACGGGAGGATACCTGCGACATCTACGGCAAAGACCGTGAACGCCCTCAACGACATAGCCGGCGCCAACAGCGGCAATGTGGGCAAAAATATGGATTTGAAGTACAACATGCGTCTGTTGCCGGTTCTGATTAACGGCAATAAAGTGATGGTCAGTACCAGGAAGGCATTCATGAAGGCTTTCCCTGACAAGAAAGACCATATCAAGCAGTTGGCGCAAGAAACCAAGACGGATTTCGGCGATGTCGTAAGCGCTTACAATTTCTTCAATATTCTTACCGGTCAGGAATAGGGGAGTTTTGCGCGAAGATGGTTTCAATATAGCCGTTGTCGGGCCGTCATACCTTACGGCTGTCGGCCTGAAGCATCTGATAGAAAGCATGGCGCCGTTTGCGGAGGTTTTGATTTACGATGATTTCGAATCTTTCCGCGCGGACGCCATGCGGAAACATTTCGTACATTGCTTCGTGGACTGGACGCTGTTCTTTCCCAATGTGCCATATTTTAAATCGGCTTCTTTTGTCACCATAGTGCTTGTTCACGGGGCTGCCGATGACTCTGCTTTGTCCAGATCCGGTATCAGATATCTGAATGTGGAGGAAGGACGGCACGATACGCTGGCTTCATTGATGAAGATACACGGAGAAGGACATGTCGGAGGCCATTCCAGTGCAGTGGCAAGGTCGGAAAAGCCCGTGCTTTCGGCCAGAGAGACCGAAGTCCTCCGTCTTGTCGCTTCAGGCTGCCTTAACAAAGAGATTGCAGACAGGCTCGGGATAAGCGTGACCACTGTCGTTTCGCACAGGAAGAACATCACGGAAAAACTCAATATCAAGTCGGTGCCTTCACTTACAGTCTATGCCGTGTTGCACGGACTTGTCGGAATAGACAAGATATGAGGCAAGGTCACAGTTCCAGCCTCAGGCTGATGCCGTATCTTGCCGGCAGGCCGTTCTGCAGGAAGGCGTTGCCCATTGAGACGAAATAGAAGGTGTCGTAATCCGTGGCTGTAATGTTCTTTCCCCATATTTCGACGGAAAACCCTTTCCCGAACATGAATCCGACTGATGCGTTGAGCAGTGCGTAGAAAGGCTGCGATACCGTATTCATTTCGTCCCACCATATCTTTCCGAATGCTTTTGTGTTGATATTGAAATCAATGCTTTCCAGTACGCCCGTCGGCAGTCTTAACGTATATGTCACAGATGCAGCCAATGTGTTGAGGGGGATGTACGGGACATGTTTTCCTGAATAATCGTTCTGGCCGTCATCGTATTTTATGAACCGCGCGTCGGTCCGTCCGTAATTTATATCGGCTGAAAAATCCCTGTAGTGATATGCTGCCGATGCTTCGAGCCCTATGCTGCG
>JADIMA010000077.1 GCA_017694945.1 Candidatus Merdivivens pullicola
TTACAAGGGCCTGACTCCTCGGGAAGTAGCAGAGAGTCGGGAAAAACATGGGAGCAACATTCTTACGCCTCCTAAACGCAGGCCGGTATGGCTGCAATTTCTGGACAAATTCAAAGATCCTATCATCCGGATACTTCTGATAGCGCTGCTGTTCTCTTTCGGCGTGTCGGCTTATCATTATTTTGTAGAAGGAGAGGGCGCGAGCGTGTTTTTCGAACCGTCAGGGATACTTCTGGCCATATTGCTTGCGACTCTGGTCGGTTTCATCCTTGAATTGAGGGCCAACAAGGCTTTTGATGTCCTGAACAAGGTGAATGACGACACTCCGGTCAAAGTTTATCGCGACGGGGAACTTATAGAAGTTCCTAAAAAGGATGTCGTTGTAGGGGACATAGTGCTTCTGGAGACAGGGGAGGAAGTGCCGGCGGACGGAGAACTGCTTGAGGCGGTGTCGCTTTCAGTGAATGAGTCCACGCTTACAGGCGAGCCGCTTGCGCGCAAAGGCGTCGAGGCCGATACTCCTGTCGGGGCGGAAATGACATATCCTTACCACCATGTGATGAAAGGGACGACTGTCTCGGAAGGGCGCGGAGTTATGAAAGTCTTTGCCGTCGGGGATGCCACGGAATACGGCAAGGTATATGTCGCCTCGCAGATAGATTCTTCCACAAGGACTCCCCTCAACCAGCAGTTGGACAAACTGAGCAAGGTCATATCCATTGCAAGTTATATTATCGCCGGACTTATTGTCGTCGGAAGACTTGCTGTCTATTTCCTTGACGGACAGCATGCGGGGGACGCTTTTTCCTGGAGCGGCTTCGGCAGTTACCTGCTGAATACCTTTATGATAGCCGTTACCCTCATAGTCGTTTCCGTCCCCGAAGGGCTTCCTATGAGTGTTACATTGAGCCTTGCGCTCAGCATGAAGAGGATGCTTGCTTCCAACAACCTCGTGCGTAAGATACATGCGTGCGAAACCATGGGGGCGGCGACGGTTATCTGTACCGACAAGACGGGGACACTTACCCAGAACCGTATGACTGTGGCGGAAGCCAAGTTTTTTGTCGAAGACAGCGAACTGATAAAGCAGAGCATAGCGGCCAACTCTACCGCCCACATCAAGGAGGAAGACGGCAAGGAGAAGGTGATGGGCAACCCTACGGAAGGAGCCCTTCTGCTCTGGCTGAAATCCCAGGGGGAGGATCCGATGGCATTAAGGGCTGCCTATGATGTTCATGACCAACTTACTTTCTCTACTGAAAGAAAATACATGGCTACCGTCATCCGTCACGAGGGGAAATTGCGGCTTCTTGTAAAAGGGGCGCCGGAAATAGTGCTTGGGCTGTGCGGAATGATAGCAGGCGGCGCCGGTCGAGAAGAGGTGCTGTCTGTTTTGAGGGGGTATCAGGCCAAGGCAATGAGGACGCTCGGGTTTGCATACAAGGACATCTCTCCTGATGCATATACGGAGACCGCACTCGACCCGAAATCCCCTGATACGCAGTTGGGGGCATTGGTTTTCATAGGAATGACGGCGATTTCCGATCCGGTCCGCCCTACGGTTCCGGCTGCAATCAGAAGTTGTATAGATGCGGGCATAGATGTGAAGATGGTTACAGGAGACACTTCCGTTACAGCGACAGAAATAGGACGGCAGGTGGGGCTTGTTCCCGAGAACGTGACAATCGAACAGATTCAGAGCGGATACGGGCCTGATGGCAAGAGATTCCAGATAACCGGGCAGGAATTTGCGGCGCTTTCCGATGAAGACCTCGAGGCTTGCATTTCGGATTTGAAAGTGATTTCCCGCGCCCGCCCTCTGGACAAGGAAAGACTTGTCAGGACCCTTCAAAAGAAAGGCGAGGTGGTCGCAGTTACCGGAGACGGTACCAACGATGCTCCGGCGTTGAATGCTGCTCAGGTCGGACTGTCCATGGGCGACGGAACCTCTGTGGCGAAAGAAGCCAGCGACATCACCATACTGGACAATTCGTTCGACAGTATAGTGAACGCGGTCGTGTGGGGGCGTTCTTTGTACAAGAACATCCAGCGTTTCATTCTTTTCCAGTTGACTATCAATGTGGTTGCATCTCTGATAGTGCTGATAGGGGCGTTCATAGGCGAACAGTCTCCTTTGACTGTGACACAGATGCTTTGGGTCAATTTGATCATGGATACTTTCGCGGCGATTGCACTTGCTTCCCTTCCTCCGACCAGGGACGTGCTGAAAGAGAAACCACGCCGCCGGACGGATTTCATCATAAGCAGGAACATGGCCGTGCTGATTTTCGGAGTGGGTGCCGCTTTTGTAGCCGTGCTGATGTGGCTGCTGCTTGCTTTCAAGAACGACGGTGACGGCCTGACTTCATACGAACTCTCGATGTTCTTTACGGCATTCGTGATGTTGCAGTTGTGGAACATGTTCAATGTCAAGGCTTTCATGACAGGAAAATCGGCCTTCTCCCATCTGTTTGCTTCAAAGGGCTTTATCTGGATGGTGGCAGTGATACTTGCAGGCCAGATACTGATAACGACTTTCGGAGGCGAGATGTTTTCGGTAGTTCCGATAAAGCCGATTGACTGGTTGAAGATTATAGGCCTTACTTCAATTGTTCTGTGGGTAGGGGAGATTGCCAGGCTTTTCTCTTCAAACGGAACTTCGCGCTGCCGAGATTGCAGATGACATAAGCCTCGTGGTCTTCCTCGATTGCTTGTATGATTATTTCATCGGAGAGTCTTTTTAAAGGCTCTCTTTTGTTTTTGCGTACTATGAAGGATTGGGAGGGGGTTGTGCTTTCGGGTTTGAACCCCAATGCCTCGTAGGCTTTTCCGTCAGACCATTCCAGGTCGGCATAACTCATTATGTCGTCCGGTTCCGTTTCGGTGATGAACGCGTTCAGGGATTTTCCCATTCCTCCTGCTATGCGCATTCCAGGCAGGGAGGCGTACCTTATCCATTCGTATGACGATATGGTGCCTTCAGGTTTCTGCCAACGCCGTGCGCCTGAAAATGTGGATACCGCTATGAGGCGGCCTTCGGGTGAAAATGTTCCATAGCAGTATTTGCATTGCGAACTTCCATAACTGTGGTATCTGTCAAGAAAATCATCCGCCAGCGGCTTTGTTATGCGTTCCACGGTGCATTTGCGTGCCATTATTTTGTCGAAGCGGTACAGATGCGCTGCAATTCTGGATTTGATGCTTTCATTTTCCCTGTACCATCGGTCTTCATATATTGCGGCGGCTCCGGTTTCTTTTCTCAGGTGTCCCATCAGCGACTGGATTGCATCGGCCCTTATCTGTGCGGCGAATATGTCGGCCCTTTCTTCCTGCGGCGGTCTGGGTATTATCAGGAAACGGCATGTCGGTTTTCCTTCAATCGAGCATGTCGCAAGGGCATAGTCGGGAAAATCGGGCAGGGGACGGGTTGTCTCGGTTTCCTTGCATGTGCTGCATATGTACTCTATGGCTTCTTCGCTGAAATTCATTTCTAATGTTGTATTTGAAAAATTTAAAACAGTTGCTTGGATATTGCGTATGCAAGTGTTTCTGTGATGTTTTTTGTTTCTAATTTTGAAAAAATATTATGCCTGTATTTTTTTATAGAACCAGGGGATTGGATTATTAGATATATATAGAAAATTGTTTTTATAATAATCAATAATATAGATTACTTGATATGTCATGCCCGAGATGACATTCAATATATCAATTATTTGATTTATTTGTTCATATTCGAATTCGCTTATATCAGGTCTAATGTAACTTTTTGAGGGAGTTGTGGCGTTTTTGTGAGTCATTTTAATTTATTTAATGTTTAATATTTAAGTTTTGGGCAAAGATATCTTTTTTATGGTTAGTAAAATTATACTTTTGTGTAAAACATGTTATATACTCACAATAACTTTATGCCATGAAAATCATTAAATTGTTCAATGATCGTGCCCTCGGGGTGTTTTCTGCCAGTGTTTTGTTCGGACTTTTGCTTTGCCTGAGGAGTGAAGGTCTGCCTGTTTTGAATATAGTCATGTGGGTAGTGACCGGATTGTTTTTGGTACTGTTCTTTGTACGGCTGTCTGTCCTGCTGTTTGGCAAGGATGCCGGATTTCTGGCAATCAAAGGCGGCGGTGCAGGCCAGATGTTCGTTTTCCCCGCCCTCTTGCTGCTTTTCACTGTAGAGTTTTACTCAAGGGAGAATATGACAGCGGCCATAGTGTCGCTCGCCCTTTTCGTCCTCTCTTTGGTGGGGACTGTAATGGTGGTAATTAAAGATTTTTCAAGACATCGGAATTAATCATATTCATGGTCATTTTTTAGAGTCGTTTAAACGGCTTCTAAATATCTTCTAAATATATTATTATCCGCAAAAAAAAACCTTGAAGATAACCGAGTATGCCTTCTTTAGGCCACACCCCGACTTAATTCAAAGGTGTTGCAATATATTGATGTATAGTGAATTGTTATTGTAACAATATTTTATAAGTGTGGATTCTGAGGGATTCGGAAGCCCTTGAAATCCACACTGGTTTTTGGGGATACATGCTATTTATCTTTGACCTACAATAGGTTGTATAAACAAAAGTTAAGTCGGGGTGTGGCCTTGATTATTTTTTCAGCCACAGCCAGTATCCTGTCAGTGGAAGAGTGCCTCCTATGAAGGCTGCGATGAAATAGAGTATCTTGCTCCAGATTCCGCCCCATGTGCCGGTGTGCAGTGAGAAAATCAGTCCTTTCAGTTGTCCTGGTTCGGCTCCTGCTACCGCATAGAAAGCATCGCGGTACCAGCCGAAAGACCATGTAAGGCCGGTAAGGGCCATGACAAGGAGCAGAAGCAGGCAGTAGAATCCCAGTGACACATGGCTGTCGTACAGGAAACGCTTCCAGCCTTTCGTACATGATACGCCGAACCGTGAGCGGAGCATCCGCGGACCTTTCGGAAACCAGATAGCAAGGCCGCTTAGCAGGATTACCACCATCAGCAGCGTGCTTATGCCTACGACGGTCTTTCCGACAGTCTTTGAACCCTTTGTTTCAGGAACATCGAGCATCCACCTGTGCAGGTGCCGTACAGTGGTGAAAAATCCGCTTCTCTCAACCCAGCCGTTGATTTCGCCCGTATAGGGGTTTACGCTCAAGGTTTTTCTTCCTGCACCCTTGAATGTCACCATCGCACAGCCGTTTTCCTTTTCCGAAAACCTTACGGATGCCACTTCCGCCTGCCCTTCAATGCCGGGGATGTAAATGCCGCCGAGGCTCTGTCCGATCTCTTCCCGGGACATCATCTCCGAGCCTTCGGGAACTTCGCATCTGTAAAGTTGGGGGTGCGCCAAGGCGAGGATTTCCTTTTCAAAAACAAGGATTGCCCCGGTAAGGCAGGTGATGCTTATGACCAGCCCTGCCGGGACAGATATCCATAGATGTATTTTCTTGAAAAATTTTCTCATTACTGCTGGACTTTGAGTTTTCCTGCCCGTCTGATTGCATCGGCCTCGACTGCAAGCCCCTTGCTTGCCTGTCCGGTCTTTGCATCAATCTTGTAGAATGCCGGTTTGCCTCCTCCGGTGACAGTCACGGCGATGTAAATGTTGCCGCCTTCGCTGTAAGGTTCTCCGCCGAAGCCTGCAAGGTCGTCAGGCATGCCGGTTACAGGAATTATGCTTTTGTCCTCTCCATTGAAGATTGCAAGTTCGTTAGTGTTTGCATTGCGCCCGTCGTTAATCATGCCCTGCGCTCCGTCTTTGTAAAGTTGGAGCAGAAAATAGTCTTCTGTGATATGCCAGCATCTGAATATGGGGTGACCCGTGCCGATTTCTTCAAGGTTGACGTAATAAGACGGATCGAAGGCGGTTTCTCCGGCTTTTATGCGGACTACTCCGGAAGGCAGGGTGCCAGTGACTTTCTTGAGATCTGAAGTCGAGACGGCTGTGCGGCCGTATCCCGGAGAAAATACATAGAGGTCTCCGTTGTCGGCGGCCCAGATGGTCTGGTAGTACTGGCTTCTCATGCGTCCGCTGGCAAAACCAATTTTCCCTGTCCTTGCTATTACAGGAGTATCGTCAAAACTGTCTCCGCTGTAAATCGCGACGAATGCAGAGTCCGGGAACTGTGTGGAAGGGATTACCCCGGCGGTATAACTTCCGCTTCCCTGTCCTCCGTCCTGTGTGGTGACGAGTTCCTGGTCGGTGACTTTGTCAGGCCACTGGCCGATGCCGTATTTGCTCATTCCCATCGGTACGACCGATGTGTAAAGTTTCCCGTTCGCTTCAACGAAGCCGGCGAAAGTGACTTTCTCGCCGTTTCCGAGATAGTTCTCGGCATTGGTGGAACTTTCCCGCTGCGAGCCGTCGTTGGCGTCAAGATAGTTGAACAGAAGCGCCTGGGCTATGTTGCCTTCTTCGTCCGTGATGTTGGAGTCCCCGGTGGAGGCGGTTATGACATTGTCTCCCCAGATGCCGTAAGTGGTTATGCGGTTGAACTCGTAAATGTATTTTTCTTCAGGATGTCCCTGGGCATTAAGATAATAGGAGGCTCCGGTGCCGTTGCCTCCGTCATTGTAGGCAAGGGAAAATACGTAATTCATGTCTTTATAGATCCAGTACGTGCCTCCTATTACTTCGGTGCCTGTATTGCGTGTGGTTATCTCGCCTCCGTCCATGGTTTCAGAAGTCACAAGGTAACTTACTCCGTCCACCTGGGCGGCAATCACATACAGTTCTTTCGCATCGGAAGGTTTTTCATCAGGCTTATCGTTTCCTGTTTTTTCGCATGAACTTATTGCGAACGCCGCCGGAATTGCCAGAATGGCGGCGAAAAGGCATTTAAAATGATAGTGTTTCATAAATATTATTGATTTTTAAGATATTAATTGCTTCCGAAATGTACCCTGACTTTCAGATAAAAAGCCCGTCCGGCTTTCTGGAGGCTGAAATTGTCGTACAGTTTTTCGTCGGTGAGGTTCCGGCATTCGAAGGAAATGTTGTAACGCCCGTCTTTGATGCTGTAAGTAAGGGACAGGTTGTGCGAAAACTGTGACGGGACATAGTTTTTGGAGTCCTTGTTCCCGATATTCTCCCAGTAGAGGGGAAATTCGTGCTGCCAGAAATTGTCGTAAGTCACCGACAACGTGTTCCCTTCTGCAAACAGGTCGTGCCAGTAAAAATTGGCGTCGAAGCCGGCATATCTGTACGGGATGTTGGGAAGTCTTACTTTGTAGTGCATGCTTTCCTGGAGCGAACCTCCTGTCCATGTCTTTTCATAGTCCCTCGTGTCGATGTCGTTATATGTGATTCCGGCATCGAACCATTTTGAGTATGAATATCTTAATGAGATGTTGTATCCCATTGTCTTTACGTGCCCGTGGTTTTCATAGATGCCGAACTGGGTGCTGCCGTGCTTCCCAAGGCCGCGCTTGATGTAGTCTTTTGTGTCGCGGTATATCAGGCTGCCTTCGGCGTATATGCGGTGTTCTCCGAAGTCGTGTCCGTAACTGAGGTTGAGATTGAAATTGTCGCTTTTTTCGGGTTTCAGGTCTGTTTTTCCTGCTTCAAGGTCTTCGTCTCCGAACAGTTCGTCCGTAGTAGGGAGCCTGTACGCTTTTTCGTATGAGAGTTTGATTTGAAAGTCCTTTATCGGTATGTACGTACCGGCTATGCCGTATCCGAACGAGTCCGTGGTGCGTTCCATGCTTATGTAGTCCCCAACTCCGTCGGCGCTTTGCGATACTGGGCCCTGGTTGTACTGGTTATAGTATTTTCCGAAAACCGAGACATTCCATTTGCGTGACGGGGCGAGCCTGTAGGAGAGGCCGCTGATGTTTTTTCTGGTGACTTTCGGGATGTCGAATGCGGTAAGCACGGATGAAGTGCCTATGTACGAGCGGCTTTTCCTGCGGAAATCGCTGGTTACGTGGTTGAATGTGAAAGTATGCGTCTTTCCTATGCGGTAATTGATGTTTATCGAGGCGTTGAGGTTGGTGTTCTTGGATTCGCTGTTCTGGTATGACTGTTCGCCCCTGGTGTCCTTGACATAGTATTCTCCGTACCAGTTGTAGTACCTTGCCGATGTGTCTATGTTGTTGGTTATGTTGTAATTGAAGTTGGCGGCTATCGTGATGTCGAGACCTTTGACTATAAGGTCGCGTTTTACATATTCAAGGGATGGAGAGACCGACCAGCCTTTGCGGTGTTTCTGCCCGAAAACTATTTCCTGATATACTCCTGTCTGTATGTCTTTGTAAAAATTGGAATATGATATTCCGAAAATCAGCCTGTCCGCCCAATTTTTCCCGGCTACCCCGAGTTTTGCCATTACTACTTCATTGTGGAATGTGTCATGGAAGCGGCGCACATGTTTCACATCGTCTTTATCGACCGGGAACTTGTGGACATCCCCGTTTTCATCGACTTCAAACTCTCTGACCCAGTTGTCGATATAATAATTGTTGTCGGAATAGTTCTGGAAGGCGTTGATTTCGTATGTAAAACCGTTTTTCAGCGTCTGGCCGAAATTCACATATGATTTGTGCGTGTTGAACGAACCGAACGAATAGGAGGCGTCCACATACCATTCTGGCCTGGCTTTGTTGGTGACGATGTTGATTACTCCTCCGATTGCATCGGTTCCGAAAGAAACAGGGACGACCCCTTTATATACTTCGATGCGTTCTGCAAAGTTTACAGGCATGTTGTTCAGGTCGAATGCCGTACTTGCGCCTTCCTGCGGTACTCCGTCAATGAATACTTTTACGTGTTTGCCGCTGAATCCGTCCAGCATCAGCTGCATGTCCGAGCCGACTCCCCCGGTTTCGCGAAGTTTCATGCCCGGCAGCCTGGTGAGGGCGTCTCCGAGGTTCTTGGCAGAGTTCTGTAATCCCTTGGTTTCCACGGCTACGGCGTTGAAGGCCGAGCGTTTCACCCTTCCTATTGAGTTGCCTGTTACTACGGAACCCTCAAGGCGGGTTATGGACGGTTTTAACCTGATGTCGTGTTTTATTGTTTCTCCGGAGGATATGGTGACCCTTTTTTCGTATGTCTCGAAACCGATGGCTGATACTGCCAGCGTATATTCGCCTGTCGGTACATCGAGCCTGTAGCCTCCGTGCCTGTCTGTATAACTGCTGTGTCCTGTTCCCTTCAGGAAGACTGTGGCGTAGTCGATTGCTTCGCCTTCCGTGGAGAATACTTTGCCGTGTATCAATGCGGGTTGCGCTGTTGCCGGGAATATGCATATTAAAGAAAATAGGAATATTGCGGCGAGATGTCGTAATCCGTTGTATTTCATCTGTGTGTTGTTGTTCGGTTTTTTCAGGTTGCAAAGTAACATCGTCCGTTTTTTCCGGACAATCACCATTTTTGGTTATTCTGGCGGCAGGGAGTAGCCGCAATTGATTAATTTTTACGATTATCCGCAAAAATACCTCTTGAAGAATAACAGGGTACGCCTTCTTTGGGCCACGCCCCGACTTAATTCAAAGATATTGCAATATATTGATATATAGTGAATTGCTGTTGTAATAATATTTAACAAGTGTGGATTCTGAGGGGTTCGGAAGCCCTTGAAATCCACACTTGTTTTTCGTGATGCGTGTTATTTATTACTGATTTACAATTGGTTGTATAAATAAAAGTTAAGTCAAGGCGTGGCCTCGGGTTCACATGCGTGCTTTCTGACCGTAAAAAGCACGGCTACCCCTCCCAGAATGCACTGCGGAACACATTGGCGTGCTTTCTGGACGGAGAAGGCACGCCTCTGTCCCCCCCCCCCATACAAGGGGGTGTTTGGGCGGATAATATTTATTGCCCTGATTCTTTTTAATATCATATTGTTAACTGGGAAAGTACCATGAAACAGTTGTGCTTTTGATTGCAGATTCGGGCCGGCAGACATGTCGCTCTTCATCGTGAAACGCAGTTATATAAAAAAACAGTAATAAATTTTGCAGGTAATAAAAATATGTTTACCTTTGCAGTCCCATTCGGCAAACGGATGGAAAATGAGGCTTGATTCGTTAGCTCAGTTGGTAGAGCACAACACTTTTAATGTTGGGGTCCTGGGTTCGAGCCCCAGACGGATCACAAAGGCATTCCGCCAAATGCTTCCTTAGCTCAGTTGGCTAGAGCATCTGACTCTTAATCAGAGGGTCCTGGGTTCGAGCCCCAGAGGAAGTACTCAGAAAGCACTTGCAACGATGTTGCAGGTGCTTTTTTTGATAAGGGTTTGATTTTGCAAATAAAAAATCAAAACTGTTTCGTACTTTTGCAATCATGGAGCAAAAGCGACCCATATTGTCACTGGTCATACCGGTTTACAATGTAGAGGACTGTATTTCCCGGGCCTTGGATTCGGTGTATTCGCAAGGGCTGGACGAGAGCCTTTTCGAAATCATCGCCGTGGATGACGGAAGTCCGGACAGGTCTGTGGAAATCATAGAGAACTATCGCTCCCGCCATTTGAATCTCAACTTGCTGAGAAAACCCAACGGCGGAGTTTCATCCGCCCGTAATCTCGGCGTGGAGCATGCTGCCGGGGAGTGGATTGTTTTTCTCGATGCGGACGATGCTCTGGCTCCCGGGGCATTGAGGGAGTTCTGTTCCCGCTCCGGACGGTTCGGCAAGGCCGAAATACTGATGATGCAGGAGGTATATGCGTCGAGCGGCGTGGAAAAGTATTCCTGGCGCGGGATTGCTGATGATTTCAAACAATATACAGGAATGGAACTCTTCAGCAGGGGATATTTCCGTTCGACAGTCACCGGACTGGCCATAAGGCGTGATTTTATAGAGAAATGCGGAGCCAGGTTCGATGAGCGGACGGCGATGGGAGAGGATTCGACTTTTGTCCATTCGCTCTTGCCTTATGCGCATTGCATAATCCTGTGGAGCAGGGTGCTGTACCTGATTCACATGCGGGACGGAAGCGCATCGCGTACATTCGACAAGGACAGGCTGCAGGCATGCCGCTACAACCTCGGGTCGGCCCTTGAACTTGCTCTTAAAGTCGGGCGGGAGGTTCCGGAATCCCTGCCGATGGTGGAATTTTACCGTTACAGCATATTGCTGCATTATATGAAACTGGCCATAGAGTACCGTATTCCGCACGCCTTGCGCATATTCAGGGAAATCATTCCCGACGGGTATCTTCCGTTGAAGAGGAACGGTGTCGTGCGCGAGCGTTGGAAGATGAAAGTGATGAACGGTTCTTTGCCGCTGTTTTATTTTTTGCTGGAAGTACAGAACCGTTTCAAGGGTAAACGAATAAGTTGATTATGGCGGCGGAAGGCAATATAGGGGGAATGAAAGAACTCAAGGCGGGCGCGGTGCTGAATTACGCCGTGATACTCCTGAACAATCTTCTCGGGCTGCTGTACATGCCGTACATGCTGCGTATGCTGGGGCAGAGCGAATACGGCCTGTACTCCCTTGTTGCATCCGTGATTGCGTATCTTACCGTCCTTGACCTGGGATTTACCAATGCGGTAATCAGATATACGGCCAAGTTCAGGGCCGAAGGCAAAGTGAAGGAACAGTACGAGATGTTCGGGATGTTCATCCTGATTTATTCGGCAATAAGCGTCATAGCCCTTGTGGCGGGGATTGTCCTATATGCCAATGTCGATTCGGTTTTCGGCGCGAATATGACGGCGGCGGAACTTGCCAGGATGAAGCCGATGCTGCTGATGCTGCTGTTTAACCTTGTCGTTACATTCCCTTTGAGCGTGTTCAGTTCCATAGTGATAGCATACGAGAGGTTTGTTTTCCAGAAACTCCTGGTTCTCGGCCGTATAATCCTCAGTACGGCCGTGATGATAGTCCTTCTCAAATTCGGATACAAGGCCATGGCTCTCGTCGTGGTGCAGACTGTTTTCAATATCGCGCAGTTGGCGGCAAACTGGTTTTTCTGCCGCCGCAAATTGAAGATTAAAGTCATATTCGGGCATTTCAGGTTCGGTTTTTTTAAGGAGGTGGCGTTGTATTCTTTCTGGATACTGCTGAATACGTTGATGGACAAGGTGTATTGGAGTACGGGGCAGTTCGTTCTCGGTGCGGTGTCCGGTACGGCGGCGATAGCGGTGTTTTCCGTGGCTGTCAGGCTTGAACAGATGTACATGTCCTTTTCAACGGCCATTTCCTCCGTGTTTCTGCCAAAAGTGACTTCGATGGTGGCGAACGGCGAAGGAGATAAGGCGGTCTCCGACCTGTTTGTCCGCACCGGCAGGATACAATATTGCGTGCTTGCTTTTGTCCTGACCGGTTTCATAGTCTTCGGCAGGCAGTTCATAGCGCTTTGGGCCGGCCCTGGTTATGAGGAAGCGTATGTCATATCCCTGATATTTTTCGTGCCTATGACCGTCCCTCTTGTACAGAACCTCGGGATAACCATCCTTCAGGCCAAGGGGATGATGCGCTTCCGCTCTCTCATGTATGTATGCGTTGCGGCGCTTTCTCTGGTCTTGCAGATTGTATTGTCGAAACGTTTCGGGGTCGAAGGTTGTGCATTGGCCGTTGCGGCGGGTCTTGTGCTGGGGCAGATAATCATCATGAATATTTATTATTATAAGGTGCAGCGGATAGATATCCCGGGATTCTGGAAAGAGATATTCCGCATGAGCCTGATGCCTGCCTGCCTTTGCGCGTTGTCCTGTGTCGTGTTCAGGGACATGCAACTGGCTTCGGTGGGGCGGCTTCTGCTGGCAATCCTGGCGTACTGTGCGGTCTATCTGCCGTTATTCTGGTTTACGAGCATGAATGCCTCGGAGAAGGGGCTGGTGCGTGAGTTTTTTGTAAAAATATTAAGAAAATAACCATGGCTACTGTTAACAATCCTTTTGTGGTCGGATGCTGCGGCTGCGGTGCATGCCTTAATGTGTGTCCGAAAGATGCGATTTCGTTCCGCGAGGATGCTGAGGGGTTTGCCTATCCTTCGGTGGATGGAGGAAAATGCATTGACTGTTCATTATGCGTGAAGGTGTGTCCCGTGCTTTCTCCGGCGGCGGAAAGACTGCCCCTGAAAGTCTATGCTGCCAAGAACGCCGATCTCCAGGAGCGCATCGAGAGTTCTTCCGGAGGAATGTTCCTTCCTCTTGCGCGGGAAGTCATAAACATGGGAGGCCGTGTGTTCGGCGTGGAGTTTTCTCCTGATTTCCGTTCTGCCAGGCACTCGTCCGCATCCGACAACATAGGACTCAGGCGTTTCAGCGGAAGCAAATACATCCAGAGCGATACGGGGAAGACCTATACTCAGGTGAAATCACTTCTTGACAGCGGTGTCCCGGTGCTGTATTCTGGCACGCCGTGCCAGATAGCGGGCTTGAAGAAATTTCTCCGCAAGGATTATGAAGGGTTATATACGGTGGATCTGGTATGCCACGGCGTCCCAAGTCCCAGGGTCTGGAGGAGATATCTTGACGAGACGGCTCCGGAAGGTGTGGCGTCGGTGAATTTCCGGGACAAGGTGACGGGTTGGAAGCGTTTCAGCATGGTTATGAAGGACTCTTCGGGCAAAACCCTGTTTTCCCAGCGTGAAGACGAAAACGTATTCATGAGCGGCTTTCTGAAAAACCTTTATCTCCGTCCTTCGTGTTACCGCTGCCCTGCCCGTAAGGGACGGAGCGGCAGCGATGTCACGATAGCGGATTACTGGCATCTGAAAAAAGTTCTTCCTGATTTTGACGACAATACGGGCGTGGGGCTTGTGCTCGTGAATACAGACAAAGGCGCACGGCTTTTCGATTCGATACAGGCGGACAAGGTGGAAACGGCTTATGCTCCGGCTTTGGCCGGCAATCCGGCAATAGAGACGGACTTCAGGCCTCTTGAAGGCCGGGAGGAATTTTTCCGGAAAGCGGCAAAAGCAGGGAAGATAGTCCCGCTCATCCGGAAATATACGCGCGACCCTCTGGAACAGCGGCTGCGCAAGAGATTGAAAAGACTGAAACGCAGACTGACGGGGAGGGGACGGTAATGAAAATAGGCATATTGACTTTCCATTGGGCGGTTAATTATGGTGCGGTGCTTCAGGCTTACGCCTTGCAGACTTACCTGCACGGTCTCGGACATGAGGCTTTCATGATAGACTACAAGCCTTATAACCGCGACTACAGTCTGAAAAATTTCATTCTGAACAGGAAGCTGCCGCATCCGTTATTGTATCTGAGGGAAGCCTCCAAAGACAGGATGTTCGAAGATTTCCGAAGCAGGTATCTTGTGCGGACAAGGCGTTACGGCTCTTTGGAAGAATTGCGCGACGACCCTCCCGGTTGTGACATATATGTCTCTGGCAGCGACCAGGTGCTTCATCCCCGCACCCTTATGCGCGGCGAACGCCGTCCCTGTCCGGCATATATGCTCGACTTCGGCCCGGAGAACGTTTTGAGGGCAGGCTATGCCGTGAGTTTCGGCTGTACGGACTATCCTCGGGAGGCGGCTGCCATTGCCAGGAAATATATCAACCGTTTCGATGTGCTTTCCGTCCGTGAGGCCACAGGCGTGAAGGTTGCCGAGTCTTTGGGGTATGGACGAAGCCTGTGGACAGTCCCGGATCCTGTCATCCTTGCAGGCGCTTCGGTCTATGGCAGTATCCTGTCTGAGGCGGCATCAGTTTCCGAAGGATTGGCCAAAGGCCGTACCGCTACGTATCTACTTCATGGGAAAGACAGTCTTAATCCTGTAATAGAGAAAGATTTCGGCAAGACTGTCAGTTTGAATGGATGCTCCGTTCCACAGTGGGTCGCCGGTGTGAAGAATGCATCGCGCCTTGTAACCAACTCGTTCCACGGAACGGTGTTCGCCCTTCTTTTCCATGTGCCTTTCGTCTCATTGCTGGAGGCTGGCAAGGGGGCTGGAATGAACGACCGCTTTGTCACCCTGCTTTCCCGCGTCGGTCTCGAAGAGCATATATTGCCGTCTTATGACAATGCGCGTGCTGAGAATGTCCTCTGCCGCCCCATAGACTGGGAGGCTGTGGATTCGCTGATGGAAACGTATGCAAAGGAGGGCAGGGACTTTATCGGGTCACATATCCTTCAGGGTGTTTCCCTGTAAGGTGCATCTCTTCGTATATGGCCTGTATCCTTTCGAGGTCTGCTGCCGCATTGTCCGTGAGTTCAAAACGGGGGCCGTGCCCTATGCGTTTCGTCCCCCAGTCGAAGTAGCCCAGATATACCGGTACTCCGGCAGCGCGCGCGATTGTGTGGAAACCGGTTTTCCATTTTTTGACAGCCTTGCGGGTTCCTTCGGGGGCTATGGCGAGGTGCAGCCTGTCCTTTTTCTCGAACTCATGGATGATTGAGCGCACGAGCATGGCGGCACCTTTGCCCCTGTCAACAGGTATCGCCCCGAGTTTTTTCAGGATCGGGCCGAGAGGCCAGAAAAAAAACTCCTTTTTAATCATTATGTGGGGTTCGCCGCCTATTGATTTGTAGTAAAAATATGATACGAGGAAATCCCATATCGATGTGTGCGGTACGCCAAGCAGTACTGCTTTGGGTTCCGGTACCGGTTCCGGATCGACAGCCGTCCACCCCATGAGACCGAGCATGAATTTACAGAATCTTCTCCACATGGCCTTATTACATTACATCCTCAAGTTCGACTTCCGACCTCAGATTGTCTGTTATGAATTTCTGCCTGTCCATGGTATTGTCTCCCATATAGAACTCCATGAGTTCCTGGATGGAGTCTTCATCCGTGATTGACAGTTTGTCAAGACGCATGTCTTTGCCGATGAAATGCCTGAATTCGTGATCCGATATTTCTCCGAGGCCTTTGAACCGGGTGATTTCCACTCCTGTCTTGAGTCTTCTGGCTTCGGCTTCCTTCTCTTCAATCGAATAGCAGTAGCATGTCTCTTTCTTGTTTTTTACCCTGAAAAGCGGTGTCTGTAGGATATATACATGCCCGCTCCTTATCACATCCGGGAAAAATTTCAGGAAAAACGTGGTGAGCAGCAGTCTGATGTGCATCCCGTCGTCATCGGCATCGGTTGCAATGATGACATTGTTGTATCTGAGGTTTTCTGTGTCTTCTCTGATTCCGAGCGCGGACACGAGCAGGTTGAACTCTTCGTTTTCGTAAATGAGTTTTTTGCTCGCCTTGTAGCAGTTGAGCGGTTTTCCCTTGAGGCTGAACACCGCCTGCGTATTGGCATTGCGTATTTTTGTAATGGTGCCGCTTGCCGAGTCGCCCTCTGTTATGAATATTGAACTTTCTTCGCCGAGTTCGTTCTTGTCGCCGTAGTGGTATCGGCAGTCGCAGAGTTTCTTGTTGTGGACGGACGCTTTCTTGAGGCGTTCCTTGGCAATCTTCTGTATTCCGGACATCTCTTTCCGCTCTTTTTCGGAAGCCTGTATCTTCTTCAACATGGCATCGGCGATTTCCCTGTTGATATGCAGATAATTGTCCAGATTGGTCTTGATGAAATTGTTTACATAGTTCCTGACCGTAGGGCCGTCTTTCCACATTTCGGTGGAACCGAGTTTGATTTTTGTCTGGGATTCGAAATTAGGCTCATGGATGCGGATGCTGATTGCCCCTACGATTCCCTGCCTTATGTCCGAGGAGTCGAAATCCTTTTTGTAAAATTCCTTGACCGTCTTTACCACTGCTTCCTTGAACGCGGTGAGGTGCGTGCCTCCGTCGCGGGTGTTCTGCCCGTTCACGAACGAAGCGATGTTTTCTCCGTAATTGTCGTCATGCGCGATTACGACTTCTATGTCGTCGCCTGAAAGATGTATCGGAGAATAGAGCAGTGAAGATTCCTTTACGGAGTCGTTCACCAAGTCGAGAAGTCCGTTCTTTGAAGTGAAATCCTTTCCGTTTATCCTGATATTCAGACCTTTGTTAAGGTAGGAATAATTCTTGACCATTGTTTCGACAAAGGCGGTGTTGAAACTGAATTCGCCGAAGATGGCCGTGTCGGGGGTGAACCTTACATAAGTCCCGTTCTTCTCCCTGGTGTCTCTCGTCCCGGTGTCGAGCAGTTTTCCTTGCGAGAAAACAGCGTATCTTGACTGGCCGTCCCTGAAACTTTCGATGTAGAATTCAGACGAAAGGGCATTGACGGCTTTGGAACCGACTCCGTTGAGTCCTACTGACTTTGCATATACGTTGTCGTCGAATTTGGCCCCGGTATTGAGCGTTGTCACGACCCTTACCAGCGAATTGAGAGGTATTCCGTGGCCGAAGTCCCTGACTGATGCTGTGCTTCCTCCGACTTCAATGATGATGTTTCTTCCGTGCCCGCTGATGAACTCGTCAATGGCGTTGTCTATTATTTCCTTCAGCAGCACATATATTCCGTCATCCGGATCATCTCCGTTCCCAAGACGTCCGATGTACATGCCGGCGCGTCTTCGGATGTGTTCATTCCATTCGAGGGTGATGATATTGTCGTCGGTGTAGTCGTTCAAACTCATGTCAAAATTTTGTTACAAACTGCAAAGTTAACGAAAAATTATTACCTTTGCCCCGTTCAAATGAGATTGATAAAATAAATTCTAATAAGATGAAGAAACTTTTTTGTTTGATGGCAATGGCCGCTTTTGCTGCCGTTTCATGCCAGGAAAAGATTACGGACGGGGCCGGGGGCGTGTTGTCATGCACTCTGGGCTACGACGGCAATGATTATATTGAAATATCCACCAAGGCGGTCGATTTCGATTTGTCGGAAATGAGCATAACGATACAAAACGCCGAAGGTGAGGAAGTATATCGTTGTGAGGATGCCAGTACGCTTCCTGCGGAGATAGAACTCGCTCCCGGGCAATATACGGCCAGGGCTTATACGGCAGGCGCATCCGAGGCTGCTTTCGACGAGCCTTCGTTTTCCGGTGAAAAACAGTTTTCAATCCTTGACGGAGAGGTTACAGAGGCTGAAATCGTGTGTTCGCTTGACAATGTAAAGGTGTCCGTACTGCTTGACGAATCTTTTACATCCAATATCAAGGATTACAGTGTCACTGTTACCGCTGTCGATTATGAAAAATCCCTCGTATTCACTTCGGAATACATTGAACAGGGTCGTGCAGGGTATTTTGCCGTGTCTCCCTTGCAGGTTAATGTAATAGGGAAACATATTGAAAATGACGAACCGGTCAATCTGGTGAGCGACATAGAGGATGTTGAGGCGCGCGACCACTTCATCCTTAACATATCGGTAGGCGAAGTTCCTTCCACCAGCGGTTCAGGGTCTCTGAAAGTGACAATCGACGAAAGCACCAACGACCATGATGTCGATATCACCGTGCCCGGGCTTCCCGACATTCAGGAGGGCCCTGCCCCAGAAATCGCATTTTCATGTTCTGAAGATGTGACATTTACTACGGCTGAGGCTGCAAGCGCAGTAGTGGATATTACGGTAAAGGCGGAAAACAAGGTGGAAAACCTTTTCGTAAAGATTGAGTCGCAGGAACTTCTTGCTCTTCTTTCCATGCTTCCGATTGGCGATGTCGTGAAATCCGGCAATTGGGACATAGCGAACATATCCGATCCTTCCCTTGCGGAATTTTTGAGCGGACTCGGACTGTACAACGAGGACGATCCTGTTAAAGGCAAGACGGAACACACTTTTTCCATCGGCGCTTTCATGCCCCTGATGCCTGCTTCCGAAAATCCTTATCCTTTTGTCATTACCGTGACGGATGCTTTGGGTAAGGAAACGACCAGGACCCTTACTGTTCACAGGGTTGATTGATTTAATGTATTCTACAATACCAGTACTGCATGAATCCTAAGCGTTTTATAATAATTCTGACACTGTTGTTTTCTTTGTCGCAATCCTACGTTTCGGCAAAAGATACGACGAGTTACCAGCCTTTTGACAGAGGGCTTGGAAGGAACAAGGCCTTCGTTTTCGTTCCCAAAGGGACTGTGATGGCCGGCCTTTCCGTTGCATACCAGAATCATGATTTAGACAATTACAAGTTCCTCATAATAGACGGAATGACCCTTTCGGGCTCGTCTTTCGGCATTGCTCCGCATGTGTCGTATTTCGTCCGCAACAATCTTTCTGTAGGTGCGAGGTTCGATTACAACACGTACAATTACGGAATAGGGGGCGCTTCCATAGATCTGTCCGATGACCTGGGTTTTGAAATAAACGACTCGAACATGATTAACCGGAGTTATTCGGTCTCTCTGACAATGAGGAATTATTTTCCTATATCCGACAGCCGCAGGTTCGGTTTTTTTACCGAGGTAAGGCTTACTGGAGGTTACGGCCAGGGGAAGAATTACAAGGTCGTTGACGGAAGCAAATACGGGACATATCAGGAAATGAGCGAACTGGAACTCGGCCTGATCCCGGGGATAGTGTTTTTTGTCACCAACGAGACTGCTTTTGAAGTGTCTGTCGGCGTGCTGGGCTTTGATTATAAAAAGGTGCGTCAATATACCAACCAGGTTTATGAGGGCACTTATGAGAAAAGCGGCGCGAATTTCAAGATAAACATATTGAATATCAATTTCGGAATCACGTTCTATATACCTACTGGCGTAGGCAGGGGGAAATAATCATGTGGAGAAAATATTTTTCGGCGCTTTTGCTGCTGGCTGTTTCCTTTGGTCTGTCAGGCTGTCTGGAAAACGACATGGCATATCCGGATGTAAAGCCGGCAATCACATCCATCCGTTTCGAAGGACAGGTCGGAGAGGCGGTGATAGACAACGATTCAAGGACGGTGACGGTGCAGATATACGAGACCGTGGATCTGTCTTCGGTGAGGCTGCTTGAAATATCGTCCAATTACGATTCGGTCATAACTTTCGGAGAGGGGGTGACTCAGGCAGGGGCGGAGACCTATATGGATCTGAGGGCTCCTGTCAAGGCTGAAGTCAGCGTATATGAATCCTTTACATGGACGATTGTCGCCGTACAGGAAGTACAACGGTATTTAAAGATAAGGAATCAGGCCGGGGATGAAGACATCAATCCTGCCGAGAAAATGGTGGTGGTCAAGGTGGCGGACTCCAATCCTTTGTCGGACATTGAAGTCCTTGAGATGAAACTTGGCATTGAAGGCAGTGAAATCTCGCCCGATTTCAAAGAGGTGCACGATTTTACGGATATAGTGTATTTTAATGTATCTTATCAGGGCGATGTGGAAAAGTGGGGAGTCAGGGTGGTTCCGACCGAAGTCGGCCTGTCTGTAAGCCATGTCAATGCATGGGCCCACAGCGCGGATGTGGAAGGAACCGTATCCGATGCTTCGGATGAGATATACATTGAGTACAGGAAGTCCTCGGACGATTCGTGGAGCCGTTTTGACGGGCAGGTGGAAGTGTCGGGCATGAATATTTCCGCTTCCGTCACAGGTCTTGATGACGATGCCGATTATTCAGTACGTATCGTTTCCGGCAGCACTGTGTCGGCGGAAACGGACTTCCATACGGAGGCTGCCGTGCAGATTCCGAACAGTTCTTACGATGCATGGTTCCAGAACGACAGGGGCGCATGGTTCCCGCGCGCATCGGAAGATGCGGAAACATGGTGGGATACTGCCAACATGGGGGCCAATACGCTGGGGCCGGTGAATCCTTCTGCCCCGGAAGACGATTTCCTTGCCGTCCCGGGAGAAGGCAAGAGGGCTGCAAGGCTCGAGACAAGGTCGGTGCTCGGAGTAATGGCTGCTGGAAATCTTTACAGCGGCAGGTACAAGGGTACGGAAGGCCTGTCCGCCCTGCTTGAATTCGGGGTTCCGTTCGAGTCACGTCCTGTAGGCCTGAGAGGATATTATTCGTATGAGCCGGCCACAATCAATAAGGTGGACGCACCTTACGAAGATCTTATGGGGCGCACGGACATGTGCCAGATATACATCATGCTTACGGCGTGGGACAAGCCTTTCGATGTAAACAGCACCAAGCGCCAGTATATAGATATGGACGATCCGGATATTCTCGCATTCAGGGAACTTGTCTCCGATCAGAGCACGGACGGCGAATATGTGGAGTTCTTCATACATCTTGACGATGAGGCATGGAGGGACAAGTCGCGCAAGGCTACCCATATTGTAGTGATTTCATGCGCCAGCCGCTACGGAAATTATTTTACCGGAGGGGTGGGAAGCGTACTTTATGTGGATGAGTTCGAACTTGTCTATGATGAGACCACAGTCCCTCGCGACGGTTCTGTGCTTATCGTCGATAAGGAGCATGTAAACAGTAATGCCGATATAGGGGACAGGGAATGACGGTGTTCCGGGCATGTCCGGCGGCCGCCTTACGACAGCCATTGTTCCAGGCCATAGGCAGCATATCCGCACGCAAGTGCTATCAAGGTGTTCAGGAGTTTCGTTACGACGAAACTCTTTTTGTTTTCGGCGAGCAGAGGGATTGACGAATGCCCGTCCTGTGATATGGAGTTGGCCATTAGGACGGAAAACGGTATGTTTCCGCTGGCGAAGAGGGTTACGAATATGAGGTTCGGGCCGGATTCCGGTATGATTCCTATCAGTGACGCCAGCAATATCATCAGCGGTATGTTGCCGCTGATCCATGAAGCGATGTCCACATACTGCATGGTCAGGTGTACGAATGCCAGCGCCCCGGCAGTCCACAGGAATATCGGGATGGCATGCTTGCGTACTATGTGCATCTGGAGATCAATGATGTTGTCTTTCCCGAATATGGCCGAGAGTACCAGAAAGATTGCGAGAATCCCGAAAACGGCATTCATCCATCCTTCGCTCAGGATGTTGATGTTTCCGGTCTCCATTTCCCCGTGCGAGTGTCCCAGGCCGCTGATTAATACTGAAATGAACACCAGAAAGCCTGCAAGAAGTCCTATCCTTTTGAATCCCCATGTCTTTTCCCCGGAAGACTCTTCGTCTCCAATGCAGTTGTGCGGATATTCTTCGTCTATTGTCCCGTCGGTGCCGCGTATCGTCCAGCCCGGACGGATTCTGTCGATTATGATGCCCGAGACTACGGCTATCGCAAAAAGAGTCGCCGTCAATATCAGCGCCTTGCCGGGGAACATGGCGAGCATTACGAACGCTTCATCTCCCGACGAGGCTATCATCATTGCCGTCAGTGCGCCGAGTGTAAGCATCCCCCGGCTGTAAAGAGATACTGCGGCAAACCCTCCGAGGCATCCGGGAATGCAGCCGAGCAGCGATGAAAACAGTATCTGTCTGAAGCCGGCTTTCCGGAATTTTTCGAAAAAACGCCCTTTGGATCCGGTATTGAGCAGTTCTATCATCAGCATCATGCTGATGACTATGCCTGTGATAAGGATGCTGTTTCCGAGAATCCCCGTCATCTCATTCTGTACTTGTCGAGGAGTTCTCCTGCCGCGCTGAATGATTCAAGTTCTCCTTTAAGTACGGCCTCTTCATAATAAGGAAGCAGTTTCGCTATCTGTTCGTCTTCGTAGAACATTTCTTTCAATGCTTCGTTGATGCTTTCATACATCCAGAACCTGGCTTGTTCGCGTCTTCTTTTCAGATAGTAGCCGTTTTCTTTTACGAGTGCGAAATATTCCCTTATTTTTTCGAGAATGTCTTTCAGCCCTTCTTTTGTAACTGCCGATGAAGTCAGCGCCGTGGGTTTCCATCCCGATTCTGTCGGAGGAAACAGTGCGAGGGCGTTCCTGTACAGGGCCATGGCCATGGTGGCCTTGTCAACATTTGTCCCGTCGGCCTTTGTTATTGCAATCAGATCGGACATTTCCATTATACCGCGCTTGATGCCCTGGAGTTCGTCTCCTGCTCCGGAAAGCATGAGCAGCAGGAAGAAATCGCTCATGGAGTGTACGGCTGTTTCGGATTGTCCGACGCCTACTGTCTCTATGAATATGACATCGAACCCGGCTGCTTCGCACAACAGGATTGTCTCCCTCGTTTTTCTGGCAACTCCTCCGAGCGAGCCTGCGCTCGGGCTGGGACGTATGAAGGCGTCAGGGTCGTTGCACAGAGTTTCCATTCTGGTCTTGTCTCCGAGTATGCTGCCTTTGGTTCTTTCGCTGCTGGGGTCTATCGCGAGCACGGCGAGTTTGTGCCCCTGCGATGTGATATAGCCTCCGAAAGCCTCGATGAACGTGCTTTTGCCTACTCCCGGCACGCCTGTTATGCCTATGCGCATGCTCTGTGTTCTGGCGGAGTGCTTCTGGCATTCGGCGATGATTTTGTTCGCTACTTCCCTGTGCTCGGGCAGGGAACTTTCTACCAGGGTTATTGCCTGGCTGAGGATAGTCCTGTCTCCGCGGAATATGCCGTCAATATAATAGTCCGCACTCTGTATCCCTCTTTTTCTCTTTGGGACTCTGTCGAGATATGGGTTCACTGCCGGGGGGTGCGCTACTCCGTCCTGTATTCCCAGTGCGCTGCCGTCATTATGGTAATCGTCGAAAAAATCTCCTTGCTGTTTCATTTTATGTATCCTTGTATGAAAATGTTTATCATCGGTCTTTTAGGGGAATTGGTGGTAAGGGTTACTATGACCAGTATTTCTTCGCCCGGTGTCCTGTCGGAAGTGTCCAGGGTGAAATCCAGGCTCCCGCTTGTCCCGGCCCCGATTTCGTTAGGATAAGAGATGTCCAGATCCTTGCTGTCCGCTTCAACCTTGTAAATCTTCAATGTGCTGCGGCCCTGGTTTTTTAATGAAAACGAGCCTTTTACAACGGTTCCTTTGGCAACGGGGTCGAATGCGTAACTGCTGTTCTTGAAAATAGGAAGTGCCGCGTTGCTGATCTCTTCCCGGCTCCAGCCGCTGAAATCTTCTTTTACGAAACATTTTACGGTCAGGGGCTGTTCCCCCTTTTGCGCCGTTCCGTTAACTGTCGGTATCGCCGTCATCGTGTTTTTCCCCCACATTCCTTCCGGTGTATTTACGGTGATGTTCAGTTTTGCAGTGCTGTTGGCCGGTATCGGGTTCGGGCTGACACTCAACTCAAGTCCAGGCGTGACGGAAGTGAAACTTATCTTGGCCGGCGATGAAGAAGTGTTGGCGACATAGGTTTCATCGCTTTTTGATTTGCCCCGGTCTATGTTGCCTATTGAAAACTCGTTTTTCCGCATTCCCAGCGCTCCGTAGGCAACCGGGTATATTTCTTTGAGGCTTTTTTCTTTGTCAATGCACACGCCTCTGACTCTCAATAATATCGGTCTGGTGTAATTTGATGTATATACTGTTATTGTCTTGTCGAAAGGATAGGGGCCCTCGTCATTGGAGTACTTTATCGTTATGGTTCCTTTGCCTTCCGGCATTATCGGTTCTTTCGGCCAATCGACAGTGGTGCATCCGCAGGTGCTTACGACATTGTAGATGGCCATTGGGCCGTCTCCTATGTTCTGGAATGTGAATGAGCATTCCACTTCTCCGCTTCCTAATTTGAGAGTGCCGAAATCATGTACGGTATTTTCAAACTTTACGGCATTTCCGAATGTTTCTCCCGTCTGTGCGCGGCATATTGTGCCGAACGATGTCAATATGATGAAAATCAATATGTAATCAAGTGCTTTCATTTTATGTCAAGTAAAATTAATTCCACAAATATAGCCTAATTTTGACTATGATTGGAAAAAATGTGATATATTTGCGGCCTAACAGGAAGTCGTTTTGACTTCTTGCTTGAATTTTTAATAATTTTTAAAGTTTTTTAT
>JADIMA010000005.1 GCA_017694945.1 Candidatus Merdivivens pullicola
CATTCGCAATATTCGATATTGGACGGGGCCGCCTCCGTCCAGAAACTTGTTGACAAGGCTCTTTCGTACGGACATCCAGCAATAGCCCTGACCGATCACGGGAACATGTTCGGAATCAAAGAGTTTTTTACCTATGTCAAGAAATACAACAAGTCCGACAAGGCGAAGGAGACGGGAAGGACGATTAAGCCTATACTCGGGTGCGAGGTGTATGTCGCCAAGGAAAGCCGCTTGCTGAAAGGGAAGGAACACAGGAGATATTATCACTTGATATTGCTCGCGAAAAACATGACAGGCTACCACAATCTCATGAAACTGGTGTCTTACGGCTATATCGACGGCATGTATTACCGTCCGAGGATAGACCACGGGCTTTTGGAGCAATATCATGAGGGGCTGATATGCTGCTCGGCATGTATTGCCGGGGAAATTCCGAGACTTATACTTGAGGGGGACATCGAAAAGGCGGAAGAAGCGTTGCTATGGCACAAAAACCTGTTCGGCGATGACTATTATCTGGAAGTCCAGTCGCACAAGACCGAGGTTCCGGGGCAGAGCCAGGAAGTATATGAAAAACAGTCGATAGTAAATGAACGCATCTTCCCTCTGGCTGAAAAATACGGCATCAAGGTGGTGGCTACGAACGATGTGCATTTTGCTGACAAGGAGGACGGGCCTGCCCATGACAGGCTCATCTGCCTTACGACCAATGCCGATTATAATGACCCCGAGAGGTTGAGATATACTCAGCAGGAGTATCTCAAGAGCGAAGAGGAGATGGCCGCCCTTTTCCCGGGGCACCCCGAAGTCATTTCCAATACCCTTGAAGTAGCAGAGAAAGTGGAGAGTTACGATATAGACTCGGGACACATACTTCCGATTTTCCCGATTCCGGAAGAGTTTCCCGATTCGGACGAATACCTGAAACATCTGACTTACAAAGGGGCGGAACTGCGTTATCCGGACATGTCGGATGAAATCAGGGAGAGGATAGACTTTGAACTCGCCACCATAAAGAGGATGGGTTTTCCGGATTATTTCCTGATAGTCCAGGATTTCATAAAGGCGGCAAGGGACAGAGGTGTTTCCGTCGGGCCGGGAAGGGGTTCGGCAGCTGGTTCGGCAGTGGCTTACTGCCTTGGAATCACGAATGTTGACCCAATCAAGTACCAGTTGCTTTTTGAGCGTTTTCTCAATCCGGACAGGATATCGATGCCGGATATAGACATAGATTTCGACGACGACGGAAGGTACAAGGTGTTCCGTTACGTAGAAGAAAAATACGGGAAAGACCATATCTCACATGTCGTTACTTTCGGAACAATGGCGGCAAAAAGTGCGATTAAGGATATAGCGCGCATCCATAAACTGCCTTTGTCCGAAGCAAACCGTCTTGCCAAACTTGTCCCAGACAAGCCGTTCAAGATAAAGGACGCCGATGGAAAAGAAAAGGAAATCAAGCCGAAACTTGCAAACTGCGTCAAGTATCTTGATGAATTCAAGGCGGAAATGGACAGTCCCGACCCATTGGTGCGCGATACTCTCAAATATGCAGTGCAACTTGAAGGGACTGTAAGGCAGACGGGGGTGCATGCCTGCGCTCTGATAATAGGCCGCGATGACTTGACGAAATATATTCCTATCAGCATAGCTCAGGACAAGGACAGCGGAGAGGATGTATGGGTGTCCCAGTACGAGGGTTCATTCATAGAAGAAGTCGGCATGTTGAAGATGGACTTTCTGGGGCTGGCGACATTGGGCATTATCAAAGAGTGCCTGTCAAATATCCGGAAATCCAAGGGAGAGGTATTTGATATAGAGAAGATTCCGATAGATGATGAAGAGACTTACAGGCTTTACAGCCGTGGCGATACTACGAGTGTGTTCCAGTTTGAGTCCCCTGGGATGAAGAAGTGGCTCAAGGAATTGGTGCCTAACCGTTTTGAAGACCTGATAGCCATGAATGCCCTGTATCGTCCGGGTCCTATGGATTATATCCCTTCTTTCGTAGCCCGCAAACAGGGGCGCGAGGCTATTACGTATGATCTGCCTGATATGGAGGAATATCTCCAGGATACCTACGGTATTACGGTTTATCAGGAGCAGGTCATGCTTTTGTCCCAGAAACTTGCCGGCTTTACCAAAGGACAGGCGGATAAGTTGCGAAAAGCGATGGGAAAGAAGCAGTTGGCTGTCATGCAGGAACTTTATGGCTTGTTTATGGAGGGTGGCCGGAAGAACGGACATCCCGAGGATGTGCTGAACAAGATATGGGAGGACTGGAAGAAATTCGCCCAGTATGCTTTCAACAAATCGCACGCTACCTGTTATGCGTGGGTAAGTTACCAGACTGCATATCTGAAGGCTCATTATCCTGCCGAATTTCAGGCGGCCAACCTCAGCAAGAACCTCGGCAAGATAGACGAGATCAAGAAAATCATGGAGGACTGCAAGCATGGCAGGATTAAAGTCCTCGGCCCTGACATCAATGAATCCGAAACACGTTTTACAGTCAACAGGGAAGGGGCTGTGCGTTTCGGTCTTGGCGGTGTGAAGGGTTTCGGTGAAAAGGCCGTGCAGATGATACTTGAAGAACGTGAAAAGGGGCCGTTTGCAGACATTTTCGATTTTATGGAAAGGATTCCGCGCGGTCTGTTGAACAGAAAAACTTTCGAGTATCTCGTACTTTCAGGGACTTTTGACAGTTTCGGTATTTCAAGGGCGCAGTATATGGCCCCTTCCGGCAAGGATGAATGTTTCATTGACTCTCTTTTGAGGTACGGGGATCTCTATAAACGTGGAACCGAAGAGGATTCGGTTTCTTTGTTCAGAGGCTCGGAAGAAATCAAGCCTCCACGACCTCAGGTGCCGCCGCTTCCTCATGAGGTGAACGAAGACTATTTTCGCAATATGGAGAAGGATCTCGTCGGCATGTATCTTTCTTCCCATCCTCTTGACAGATATGCTTTTGAGATGAAGACTTTTGCCAGTCACAGTCTTGATGAGATAGACGGCCTTGTAGAAGACAGCAAATCAAATCCTGCACTTGAAGGCAGGGAAATAGCCGTGGCCGGTTATGTTACGGCCTTTACGAGCATGGTATCGGCATCGAGCAACAAGCCGTGGTGCAGGTTCACAATAGAGGATTATGATGGAGCGAAAGAGTTCGCCCTTTTCGGAAAGGACTATGAGGCCTTCTCTTCCAAGGTTCAGTTGCACAGCACCGTGCTTGTGGAAGGAGTTATAGGCCCGAGATTTTATTCCAAAAAGAACGATCCGGATGCTCCGAAACCGGAAAATGTTTTTAAAATCAAGAAGATATCCCTTCTGGGAAATGTTTCGGACGACCGCATCAAGAGCCTTGTGATAGAAGTTTCTACTGATATGATAACCCCGTCTTTCCGCAAGGATCTCGTGTCTTTGCTGAAAAAACACAAGGGGAAAATCCGTCTCGGACTGAAACTCGTCGATAAGGAGACCGAATATATCGTGGATTTTTTCTCGAAAAAATATTCCGTGTCGGTGGACATGTTCCTGCTTGATGAATTGGAAAACCTGGATATTCCGTATAAAGTGATGTGATTATGAGGGTTTTGTGTCTTGTTCTGGCTTTTGTCCTGTTTTTCCCGGCATCGTATGCCGCTTCAGCGGAAGATACTTTATCCGCATTGTCACGTATCGAGGGAGCGGACATGACTCTGTATTCATTGTACGACCCATCGGATTCCACGCCTGCAAAATATTGTTATAATAGTGATTTGCAATATATCAACGTATTATGATATTCTTGGATTAAGGGGTATTTTGCGGACAGCCGTCAATGTTTTTGCGGATAACCGTATAATATTTTACCGTAAAATCTTTAACTTTGGCACGGCAAAATTAACATGACACTACCATGAAAACCGTCTTGAAACATTTGACCGGCATCGGCGGCGGAATAGCCGTGGGTTTGCTGGTGATTCCGGCAGCCTGCTCCCAGCGCACCGGCAAGGATGCCGGCCGGGACAAGCCGATGAACATCCTGTACATAATGTGCGATGATCATTCGTACCAGACAATCAGCGCATACGGCAGCCGGCTGATAGAAACTCCGAATATCGACAGGATAGCGGATTCGGGGATGATTTTCACAAACAGTTTTGTAGCCAATTCGGTAAGTGCTCCAAGCCGCGCCTGTCTTCTGACAGGAAAACACAGCCACAAGAACGGGATGACGGACAATACCAAGATTTTCGACGGTTCCCAGCAGACTTTTCCCAAACTTCTCAGGCAGGCGGGATATCAGACGGCCATAGTGGGGAAATGGCATCTCGTTTCGGAACCGACAGGATTCGATTATTGGAATATTCTTATCGGCCAGGGAGAATATTACAACCCGACTTTCATTGACAACGGAGAAAAAAAGGTCGTGAAAGGCTATGCCACGGAAGTGACTACCGACCTGGCCCTTCAATGGCTTGAAAGCGGGCGCGACACTACGAAGCCGTTCTGCCTGCTGCTTCATCACAAGGCCCCTCACCGTACATGGATGCCGGATACGGTTGACCTGGGCGCGTTCGACAATATGGAACTTCCTTTGCCGGAAAACTTTTACGATGACTATCGCGGGCGTCCTGCTGCTGCGGCCCAGGAAATGGAAATCGCCCGCCACATGGATCTGGTGTATGACCTGAAGATGGCGGACAAAGAAGGAGAAATTCATACAGACACAGGTCTGGAGGAGTACGGCCGCGCAATGTACGACCGCATGGATCCCGACCAGAAAAAGGCATGGGATGCCTATTACGACCCGATTATAGAAGAGTTCAAGAAAAGCGGTCTGAGCGGTGATGAACTGACGGAGTGGAAATATCGCCGTTACATGCTTGACTATCTCAGCGTGATACGTTCTGTTGACAGGAATGTTGGAAAGGTGATAGATTATCTTCAGGAAAACGGCCTGTGGGACAATACCATCATCGTTTATACCTCTGATCAGGGGTTCTATATGGGCGAGCACGGCTGGTTCGACAAACGTTTTATGTATGAAGAGTCTTTCCGCACCCCTATGCTCGTGCGTTATCCGGGAGGATACCGAGGCGAAGTCGATGCGCTTGTGCAGAACATAGACCATGCCCCGACTTTCCTTGAAGTTGCAGGCGTGCAAGTGCCCGAAGACATACAGGGGGATTCATACCTTTCATTGTTGAAGGACGGCAAGGCGCCCGAAGAATGGCGTGACGTTCTTTATTACCATTATTATGAGTATCCGGGAGAACATGCGGTACGCCGCCATTACGGAATCCGTACCGACCGATATAAACTGATGCATTTTTATGGCGACATAGATTCATGGGAACTTTATGACCTGAAAGAGGATCCGCATGAAATGCACAATGTCTATGGGGAAGAAGGCTACGGTAAAATACAGCAAAAACTGTATGACGAACTCGTGGAATTGCAGAAGCAGTACGAAGACACTACGGCATTAAAAGAAAACATGCAATAATGAAGTCGTGCATCATGTCATTGGCGGCATTGGCCGCAGCGATTGTAATTTTTCCTAATGACGCAATGGGACAGAAAAACGGAATGCCGGATCTTGCCCGGTGGGTGAATCCGATGATAGGGACAGCGAAAATGGGGCATGTTTTCCCAGGAGCCTGCTATCCGTTCGGCGGCGTGCAATTGAGCCCCGATACCGATACCGTGCCTCACAATATCGACGGCGTGTATCAGCCGAAGGCGTATGAATATTGTGCGGGCTACCAGTATTCCGACAGTACGGTAGTGGGTTTCAGCCATACCCATTTCAGCGGTACGGGGCATTCCGACCTCGGGGATGTGCTGATAATGCCGGTGACCGGGCCGTTGAAATTGAGGCCGGGTTCGAAGGAAGATCCTGACAGCGGTTACAGGTCGCGCTTTTCACATGAAAACGAGATTGCGCGCCCGGGTTATTATGAGACTTTTCTTGACGATTACGGAATCAGGGCAAGACTTACAGCCACGCCGAGGACGGGTGTTCACCACTATACTTATCCAGAGAATGCTACCGAGCAGAGAGTGATACTTGACTTGATACACGGGATATACAATTATGACGGAAAAACCCTCTGGGCGCAGATACGTGTTGAGAACGATACGCTGATAACAGGTTATCGTATTACTAACGGTTGGGCGAGAACCAATTATGTGTATTTCGCGATTGAGTTTTCCCGTCCGATCCGCAATTACGGTTACGAGGAGTTCGGCAAAGTGCTTTATAACGGGTTTTACCGGCGTTTTGATACGAAACACAATTTTCCTGAAATAGGAGGGCGGAAGATTGTAGCCTGGTTTGAGTTTGATCCTTCCGAATCGCAGGAACTTGAAATAAAAGTGGCGCTTTCCGCTACCGGAACGGACGGGGCTTTGCGGAATCTTCGTGCTGAAACTTCGGGGAAAGATTTCAAGCAATTGGCCGTTGAGGTTCATGATGCCTGGAACGATGCGCTTTCGGTAATGGAAGTGGAAGGTGACGATGATGCGAAGTCCATGTTCTATACATCTTTGTATCATACCATGATAAATCCTTCCGTTTATATGGATGTTGACGGGAGATACAGGGGAGTTGACGGGAACATACACATGGCAGAGGGATTCACTAATTATACGATTTTTTCAACCTGGGACACTTTCCGCGCCCTTCATCCTCTGTACAACCTGATTCAGAGGGAGCGCAGCCGTGACATGATGGAGTCGTTGCTTGCGCATTCGGAGCAGAGCGTGCATGGGGCGTTGCCTGTATGGAGTCATTGTGCCAATGAAAACTGGTGCATGATAGGTTATCATAGTGTGCCTATTCTTGCGGATGCCATCGCAACGGGAGTGCCTGTTGATGGTAAAAGGGCTTTGGATGCAATGGTACGCAGTTCTAACATACCGTATTATGAAGGTATTGCGGACATGCTTCAACTTGGCTATGTGCCTGTAGAGGCTTCCGCAAGTTCGGCTTCGGTCACCCTTGAATACGCATATGACGATTGGGCGGTTTACAGAACTGCCCTGGCCGTAGGCGATAAGGCTACTGCCGCTGTCTATGAGAAGAGGTCTGAAAATTACAAAAATGTCTTTGACCCGCAACTTCTCCATGCAAGGCCGCGTTACCGTGACGGTCGTTTCAAGGAGGATTTTGACTTGCAGAGTACCCATGGACAGGGATTTATAGAGGGCAATTCGCTTAATTATTCTTTCTTCGTGCCTCATGATGTTCCGGAGCTGATAAGGCTTATGGGAGGAGAGGACAAGTTCGTCGCTAATCTTGATTCGCTTTTTACGATGCATCTTCCTGACAGTTTTTTCGCGGAAACAGAGGATGTGACAAGGGAGGGCATACTCGGAGGCTATGTGCATGGCAATGAACCGAGCCACCATATAGTGTTCCTTTACAACTGGACATCACAGCCATGGAAGACCCAATACTGGCAGAGAGAGATAATGGACAGGATGTATGTCAATAAGATAGACGGTTTATGCGGCAACGACGACTGCGGGCAGATGTCTGCATGGTATATATTTTCCGCGATGGGCTTTTACCCTGTATGCCCCGGTTCCGGTGAATATGTGTTGGGCGCACCGTACCTGCCTTATATAAAAGTAAATCTTGAAAACGGTAAGACATTTGAAATCAAGGCTTCTGGTGTAAGTTCCAAGAGACGGTATGTAAAATCCGTCCGCCTGAACGGGGAAAAATACGACGGGAGGACAATATCATATTCGGACATCCTTGCGGGCGGTGTCCTGGAGTTTGAAATGACAGAGCGTGCTTTCTCCACGGAAAAAGCACGCTGATATGCCTTGAAGTGCGTTCTGAGAGGGGTGACCGTGCTTTCTACATGGGAAAAGCACACTTTGCCGGAATTTATACCAGACTTTCCCCTGTCATTGCTGCCGGTTGAGGTATTCCCATGAGTTTTAATATCGTTGGGGCTACATCCGCCAGTTTGCCGTCACGAACAGATTTGATATCATCGTCAATGACGATAAAAGGTACTGGATTCAATGAATGGGCAGTATTGGGCGTGCCGTCATCGTTTATCGCATGGTCGGCATTTCCGTGGTCTGCCGTAAGCAATACTGTGTAGCCGTCCCTGATTGCTGCAGTGACTACTTTTTCAACGCATGAATCCACTGTGCGCACGGCCTTGCAGATGGCCTCATAAACCCCTGTGTGTCCTACCATGTCGCCGTTGGCGAAATTCAGTACTATGAGATCCTGCTGCCTGGTGTCGAGTTCCTTGACGAGGGCGTCGGCTACTTCTGGTGCGCTCATTTCCGGCTTGAGGTCGTATGTAGCGACCTTAGGTGATGGGATGAGTATCCTTTTCTCGCCTTCGAACTCTTTTTCCCGTCCTCCGGAGAAGAAAAATGTAACATGGGCGTATTTTTCGGTTTCGGCAATGCGAAGTTGCCTGCGTCCGGCTTTCGATACGACTTCCCCGAGGGTGTCGTGTACGTTTTCCTTGTCAAAAAGTATGTGCAGCCCTTTGAACTTGTCGTCGTATGGAGTAAGGCAGCAATAGTACAGAGGGATGGTCTTCATTCCTGCTTCCGGCATGTCCTCCTGGGTGAGTACCTGTGTGATTTCACGGGCGCGGTCATTGCGGAAGTTGAAGAATACCACTGCATCCCCTTCTTCAATGGTTGCTGTAGGCTTCCCGTTTTCATCAACTATGACTATCGGCTTAATGAACTCGTCCGTCACGCCATTGTCGTATGAGGCCTGTACTCCCTCGGCGGCGGAACGGAAAGTGTCTCCCTTGCCTTCTGTAAGCAGGTCGTATGCGAGTTTTATACGATCCCACCTCTTGTCGCGATCCATTGCGTAATAACGCCCGCAGACTGAAGCGATTTTTCCGGTAGTCTCTTTCATCCTGTTTTCAAGGTCTTCTATAAAGCCTTTGCCGCTTTTAGGGTCGCAGTCCCTTCCGTCCATGAAACAGTGTACATAGACTTCTTTCAGGCCGTATGAAGCGGCGACTGAAAGGAATTCATAAAGATGCGACAGCGAACTGTGGACTCCTCCGGTAGAGGTCAGACCCATGAAATGCAGCCTGTGACCTCCTTTGGAGACATATTCATACAAGGCTTTTATTTCCCGGTTCTCAAGAAAACTGTGGTTGCGGCATGCCATGTTTATCTTTACGAGGTCTTGATAGACTACCCGTCCTCCTCCAAGATTGAGATGTCCGACTTCGGAATTGCCCATCTGTCCTTCAGGAAGCCCTACGTATTCGCCGCAGGCCATCAGGTGGGAGAGAGGATATTTTTTTCTAAGGCTGTCGATGAAAGGCGTTCCGGCAGTATAAATTGCATCGGATTTGTCTTTTTTGCCTTCCCCCCAGCCGTCAAGTATCATCAGAAGTACTTTTTTATTCATAATCATATGCGTTTTTGAAAAACAAGATGCAAATTTAAGCATTTATTCTAAATTTGCGATATTAATGAAATCGGATATGTCAAAAAGAAAAACAGAAAAATCAGGTAAATCCCGTTTTCAGGAAGCGACAGGCAAAGTCCAGATGACCAGGGAAGGATATGGTTTTGTCATAATAGACGGTGAAGATGAGGATGTTTTCGTGAAGGCCTCGAAGATGCGCGGCGCTTTGAACGGGGACATAGTAAGGGTCGCGATACACAGACAGAAAGGCAAAAAGCCTTCCAGGCACCGCGAGGGAGAGATAGTCGAGATAGTAGAGCGTTCCAGAAAGCCGTTTGTCGGCATATTGCAGGTCGTTGGCGAAAAGGCATGGGTGCTGATGGAAAGCCGTGTGATGCCTTATGATATTTCCGTCCCTTACGAAAATGTGCAGCGTTCCGGGGCTTCTTCCGGAATGAAGGTGGCGGTACGTGTGGTGAAATGGGACAGAAAGGATTCGGAACCTGTCGGGGAAATAGTGGACGTGCTTGGAGACCCTGGTGAAAACGATACGGAAATGCATGCGATTCTGGCCGAATACGAACTTCCATACCGCTTTGCCAAGCAAGTGGAGGACGCTGCCAATGCGATAGGCGACGACCTGAACGCCAAAGAGTTTTCCAAGAGGAGGGATTTCCGCGATACGCTTACTTTTACGATAGACCCTACGGATGCCAAGGACTTTGACGATGCGCTTTCAGTGCGGAAAAAAGACGAAGGACTCTGGGAGATAGGTGTCCACATAGCGGATGTCACCCATTATGTCAGGCCGGATTCCATTGTGGACAAGGAGGCCTTGAACCGTGGAACTTCCGTATATCTTGTCGATAGGACTGTTCCGATGCTGCCGGAGATATTGTCCAACAGGCTTTGTTCCCTCCGTCCGGGCGAGGATAAACTGTGTTTTTCGGCTGTGTTCGTCATGAATGAAAAAGGCGCGGTGACAGACCACTGGATAGGCAGGACTGTCATCCGTTCGGATTTCAGGTTCGACTATGATGCCGCCCAGAGGATTATAGAAGGAGTCGTTCCTGAAAAATACACTGAATTCGACCTTCGTCCTGAAAATCCCCTGTATCCTGCATTGAAGGAAGCCATACTGGCATCCTTCTCCATAGCCATGAAACTTCGCGATGCCCGGTTCAAGGCCGGTGCCATCAGTTTTGACCGTCCGGAGATGAAGGTGATAGTTGATGAAAAAGGACATCCCATAGATGTCCGTCAGAAAGTTTCCAAAGAGGCCAACTGGCTCATTGAGGAGTTCATGCTTCTGGCCAACAGGGCAGTGGCTACTGTAGTCTCCAAGATGAACAAGACTTTCGTATATCGTGTGCATGAAGAACCGAATGCGGAAAAACTGGATTCGCTCCGCAATTTTGTCGGGAATTTCGGCTACAGGCTCGGCTCAACGGACAACGGGAAAGAGATAGCGGCGTCGCTAAACAAACTGTTTCAGGCTTCGGCAGGGAAGCCGGAAGCCGATGCCATCGAACTGCTTGCGTTGAGGTGCATGGCCCGGGCGCATTATACTACAGACAATTGCGGCCATTACGGCCTTGCGTTCAAGTACTACACGCATTTTACCTCGCCGATCAGGCGTTATCCCGACATGATGGTGCACCGTCTGCTTGCGAAATACCTTGAGGGAGGGCGTTCCCAGAACAAGAAATATTACGAGAAACTGTGCGAGTACTGTTCGCAACGCGAACAACTTGCTACCGATGCTGAGCGCACGAGCATCAAATACAAACTGGTAGAGTTCATGCAGGACAAGGTTGGCTATGAATATGACGGTATGATTTCCGGACTGACGGATTGGGGGATGTATGTTGAAATAGAGCCTACCAAGATTGAAGGCATGGTCGCTCTCAGGGATATCGCCGGAGACTATTATGAGTTTGACGAGGACAATTACCGTATTGTCGGGAAGAGCACGCGCAAAGTGTTTACACTCGGCGACAAGGTCAGGATAAAGGTGAGCCGTGCCAACCTTGAGCAGCGGTTCATAGATTTTGAATTGATAATGCTTGAGGAGCACAATACAGAATCTTCCCGGCCTGTGGTAAAAAGAAAAACTTCCTCGCGTTCACGAGGCTCTAAAAAGAAACGTTGAAGCGATTTAGAAACGTTTTCTTACAATATTTTCACAGGCTTCTTCCAGAAGATCAAGTACGTACTCGAACCCTTCATTGCCCGAATAATAGGGGTCGGGTACGTAAGTTTCGTCTCTTTCCGGATTGAAGAACTCCCTGATGCGTATTATCTTTTTTTCGCTCTCAATATCCGGGGCGAGCATCCGCAGGGTTTCATAATTGTCATCGTCCATTGCCGCAATCATGTCGAAATCCAGAAAGTCCGACATGACTACCGGCCGGGCCCTGTGTGTCAAGTCATAGCCTCTTTTCTTTGCGGCAGCGTACATCCTCCTGTCCGGAAGTTGACCCTTGTGGCCTGAATATGTGCCTGCCGAATCTATGAACCAGTTTTTTCCCTCCTTGGCGGCCATGGTTCTGAGTATTTCTTCGGCAGCAGGGGAGCGGCAGATGTTTCCGAGGCAGACGAAGAGTATCTTTTTTGTGTCCATTCCTTATATGAGATTATTCCCCGGCAAAGGTAATAAAATTCGATACTCTTTTTGTTAATGATAATATAATCCTTACATTTGTGTCTTACGTTATAAAACTGGAATTAATTTAACATTCATTATTATGAAAAAGTTTATTTTTATTGCGGCGGCTCTGATTCTTTGCATCCCTGCAATTTCCAATGCCCAGCCTAAGGCCATCGGTGGAAGATGGGGCGCGTTTGGTCTTGAAGCAAGTTACCAGCATTCATTGGCTGCCGGTCAGAATGGTTATCCTAATTTCATAGAAGCGGATCTCGGTGTCGCTTATTGGGGACATGTGGGTGCTGTAGCGTCAGCAACCTACAACTTCGTATTCTCTAAACCTGATTGGACTTCCCGCGGGGAATGGGAATGGTTTGCAGGCCCGGGCCTTTCAACCGGTTATCAAGGCGGTTTTGTGCTTGGTGTTACCGGACAAGTGGGGCTTCAATATACGTTTGATTTCGGTTTGCAGTTAGGTGCCTTGTTCCGTCCTACTTTCGGTTTCGGGGTTAACAGCGACCATGCGTGGTTCTGGGAGAGTGCGGTTTATTCAGGTCTTAT
>JADIMA010000078.1 GCA_017694945.1 Candidatus Merdivivens pullicola
GCACCCGGTATCCCTCCGGGTGCCACCACTAAATCCGCAGTAAAACATATTTCTGCCATTTGATGGGGGAAACAGTTTATCTTACGAATCAGTGGCGAAATTACACAATTATTTCTTTTTTCTGCCCTTTCTTCCCGGCTTCTTCTTTTCTTCAGGGAACTCGAAAACCGTATTGAAATCACTGTCAAAGGCGACAACCGCACTGAACGGCTTGCCCTGCTTGCTCCGGAAACCGTTGAGCAGTCCTGTCTGCCCGTTCCTCAGCAGTTCCGTCATCTCCGTGTCGGAAAGGGTCTTTCCGGCTATCTGGCGGAAAACAGGAAGTCCGCAGTCCGTATTGTCGCAGCGCACGACCTTTCCATAGAACTGCATGCGGCCGCTGCCGCATTTCGGACAGCTCATGCCGGAATCCTTGTGCCCGAAAATCTTGTCGCACGCCAGCAGATCGGTCGTAATCCGGCGGGTATAGGATTCGATGTCCCTCATGAACGCCTCCGAAGGCAGTTCGCCCCGTTCGATTTTTGCCAGCGCAGCTTCCCACTGTCCCGTCATCTCAACATTGGCGATGTCCATTCCTCTGACAATGGAATAGAGGGCAAGTCCTTTTTCTGTCGGAACGAGGCTTTTCTTGGAGCGCACGATGTACTCCCGCCCTAGCAATGTCTCTATAATGGCCGCACGGGTGGCCGGAGTGCCGATGCCGCAGTCCTTCATCGCCTGCCTCATTTCCTCATCCTCCACTTCCTTTCCTGCGGTCTCCATTGCGGCGAGCAGGGACGCTTCCGTATGGAACGGCCTGGGTTTTGTCTTCCCTTCGGTCATAGAACATCCCATTATAGGAAGGATATCGCCCTCGCTCCATTCCGGCAGGACGGTATTCTCTTCGTTCTCCTCGCCCTCTTCCTTCTCGTTCCTCACGGAGCGCCAGCCGTGCTGCCTGACCACATAACCCTTCGCCACGAACTCCGCACCGCCACATTCCGCTTTAATTGTCGTCACATCCTTGATGCACTTCTCGGAGAATGCCTCCAGCATACGGCTGATGATCATGTCGTAAATCAGGATCTCCTCCTTGGCGAACAGCATCGGCTTGACTCCGGTAGGCAGCAGCGCATGATGGTCGGTCACTTTCGTATCGTCCACGCTGCGCCTCGAAAGCTGTCTCATCCTCCCTGCGGCAGTGTCCCACTTCGGATTGTTCCTCAATCCTTTCAGCAGCGCCGGAATACCTGCGAACACATCTTCGGGGATGTAACGGCTGCCCGTCCTCGGATAGGTGATGAGTTTCGACTCATACAGTTTCTGTGCGATGGCAAGGGTCTGCTCCGCAGTAAAGCCGAACCTCGCATTGGCATCCTTCTGCAATGAAGTCAGGTCATACAAAAGAGGGGTATCCTGCACTGTCTCCTTGCGTTCTACGGAAAGGACCGTAGCCCTTCCTGTTTCTCTCAATATATTATAAACTTCGACAGCTCCGCTTTTTACATTCCATTTCAAGGCGGAAGAGAATTTCACTACGCTGTCCGCATCCTTTCCCTGCGTGGAGAAATGGGTCTGGAACACATCCTGCGGGACAAACCTCTTGTTCTCCCAGAAACGGGCACACACCATCGCCAATGTCGGGGTCTGCACCCGTCCGACGGAGTAAGTGCCGCGCCCTGCGGCCACCGTAAGAGCCTGTGTGCCGTTGATGCCTACGAGCCAGTCGGCCTCACTGCGGGATTTCGCGGCAAGATATAGATTGTCGTATTTTGTCCCATCCTCCAGACTGTCCAGTCCGTCGCGGATGGCCTTATCGGTAAGCGAACTGATCCAGAGACGGTCGAACGGCACGGTACAGCCTATATGATGGTAAAGGTAACGGAAAATCAGCTCTCCCTCACGGCCTGCATCGGTAGCCACTATTATACGGTCGCTGTCATTGAACAGTTTTGTGATGGTCCTTATCTGCTTCATCACGCCGCTGTCGGTCTTGTAGCCTTTCTCTGTGCGCACCTGACGGGGTACGAGCAGGAACTCATCGGGGATGACGGGAAGATTGTCCCTCTGGAAACCTTTGATGCCGTAGCCTTCCGGGAATGAAAGCTGCACCAGATGCCCCAGCGCCCATGTGACATAGTAGCCGCCTCCATACATATAGCCTTCTTCCAGTTTTGTCGCTCCGACGATTCGGGCGATTTCACGGGCGACACTCGGTTTTTCTGCGATTATTGTCTTCATATTCTTTCTTGTTTTATTGCGGGTTCAGTGGTGGTTTGTCATATTCTTACGCCTTTGCTCCTCTGCTGACGTTGCTGTCCCTCATTTACAGGCGCAGTCTGCCCCTGCTGCAGCGGCTCCTTTATATGCTTGGTAGCCTCATTGGTCTTTCCTTCGTTATTCACGGCTATCTGGGTACGGCTTTCATTGGACGGGGCTATGACCTGGCCCTTGTCCGGATCGGTGTCATACCGGAACGGGCGGCCTTTCTCCATGTTGAACTTGATGTATATTGTGGCGGGATTGCCCTGCTTGTCCGGGACATTCTCCAGACGGACGGTCTTGCCGGAGATATAATCTGCTTTCTGCTGTTCAGTCAGTTCCACGCCTTTCCATTTACCGATAGGCTTGATGTTGCCGTTCTCGTCAGTCCACTGGCGGCTGTTCTTCCTGACTTCGCCTCCGTTCTCCTGAGAGGCGCTTCTCCTGCGGTTTTCCCTCTGTCCCTGCTGCTCGCCCTGCCATATCCGGGCTGTCCTCGGAACGAACTCCACGCTTCTGTCCAACGCACTGACCTGCAGGATGGTCTGGAACTTCCGGCCGTTGGCCAGCTCTATCTCTTTATGGACATAGCCGCCGGCTCTGAGCAGGTTGCGCTCATTCTCGTTGATTTCCGTCTTGCCGATTCTGTCCGCAATGCGCACCTTGTTCACCGGCACATCCTCTATCCTGTTAGTAAAGCGGTCGATGCTGATGTACGACGGGACCAACTCCCCGGTATCCTTGTCTGCGAGATTCACCACACGTCCGAGATTGCCTGTCTGACGGAGTGCCTTCCTGTCCTCATCGGTGAATGTGTACCCTTTGTGCGGCTCGTCAAGCCTCGGTTCCTTCCGCACGAAGTCCGGAACGAAGTCCACGCTGCCATCCGGCATCCTCTTCAGTTCCAGCCTTGCGCCGAGTTCCTGTATTTCGCCCAACACCTCCACACGCACGGTCAGAGGCTCGGACTTGCGGTAGTTGAGCAGCTTGTCAAGACTTTTGGATTTCTCAAGGTCCTCACGGGTCAGTCCGTACTGTGCCTCGAATTTTTCCCAGTCGATTCTGCTTTCGTCAATAGGCTGGTAGCCTTTCTTCTCGGACGGTGCATCCTGTCCGTTTTCGGGTTTTCTGTTGTCCTGTTCCATTTCTTTTTCTGTTTGTGTTTCCTGTTGTCCGTTTAAATTTTTTTCTTCTTCTGTCACTGTTTTCTCATAACCGGAAGTGTCCACCTTGTGAGGGGAGAGCAGTTCCGCATTGGCGGCTGGATTTTTCAGAAGCTCCTTCATCACTTCCAGCAGTTTCTCCGCCTGGTCTGCCGCAATCCGGTAGAAGCCGAAACGGGATGGATCCTTGCACTGTCTGAAAAAATTCTTGAAAAAATTGTCAATAAGGTCTCCGTGACGGTCAAACGTCATGAAGTCCCTTGAATGTTCCGGCTTCGCCGGGACTGTTCTGGGCGACCCGTCGCTCCGGAGTCCGCCCACGACACCGAGTTCGCCCGTCTTCTCGTCACGGACGAGCAGGATGTCCTTTTCATCGCTTTTCTTTGCCATAAGATTTTATTATTTGAATGATACATTGATACGGGCCTTGAACTGCCCGATGTTCTCTTTCTTGAAATGCTTCATGTGCCTTGCTATGAAGTCCAGCACATCCGATTCCTTGTAATAGGTCTTGTGCCAGAGCAGGTGGTATGAGAGCGCACCGGAACTGCGGTAACGCTGGAGGCTCCGCTTGCTCACCTGCAGCAGCAGGCACAGGTCCTGGTTGTCGAACAGCCGCTCCCCGTCAAGCAGTTTCACTTCCTTAAGGTCCGTCGGTTTCCAGTCTCCGTGCAGGGAGGCTATCATGCGCTCCTGTCTGTCCAGTCTCGCGAGGACTTCCGATGCGAATGCCGTGAAAGTCTCTTTGTTGAATGTCATTTCCATATCGTTTCCCTTTTTACTTGGGACAAAGGTCATGATTCACGGAACGACCGTTACGGGACACACGGGTGACTCACGGATGATTTTCCCTGCGGTATGGCTCCGGTGTCGCACGGAAGAGGAGACAGTAGCTTCCTTGTGTCTATAGCATGGACGGACGGATGTCCGCCGAGGATATTTTTGCCGGACCGGAATGTCACCGGAACAGGAAACAGTGTTGAATCAATAAAATTTTGGAATATGGAGATAGTTAATGTAGAAAAAAAGACTTTCGATGATCTTTTGGACCGGATGGAAAGGTTCATGGACAGCATTGAGACCATATACGGCAATGGAAAGGCGAAGTCCATGTCCGGATGGCTCGACAATCAGGATGTATGCCTGATGCTCAATATCTGCCCGCGCACTTTGCAGACTTTACGGGACAGCGGTGCGCTTCCGTACAGCAGGATCAATCACAAGATTTTCTATAAGGAGGAGGACATCCTGCGGTTTGTCTCGGTATCAGAAAATGGAAAATTCAGGATTAAAAAATAACAAAGACATCTAAAACTATTATTTATGAATAAGTTGATTGACAAGGATCACGAGAGAATAGTCGGTCTTTTCGGACGAATGGCCGCTATGCTGAAAAAATTGGAATCACACCACGAGGAGCACAGGCCGCTGCTCAGGGGTGAGAGGTATCTCACGGACAGGGATGTATCCCAGAGGCTGAGAATCAGCAGAAGGACATTGCAGGACTACCGCAATGACGGCCGCATATCCTACATCATGCTTGGCGGCAAGGTCTTGTACCGGGAAAGTGATCTGGAGAGGATGCTTGATGATGCCTACCGTCCGGCTTTCAGGGAAATGGAATGAGCGGCACCGGATATGAAAAAGCGGAGGACCTTCTGATTTGAAAGTCCTCCGCTTTTAATTATTGCTCTCATGACAGTTTATGCCGTTCCGGCCACACCTGAGCCGCATCATATCCGGTTCTATGATTGCAGTCCGTTGCCGGTATGCAGATATAAAAGTCAAGGCTCTTTTCCATAAACCTCCGCAACATGAGTTCGCGGAACCTGCGGCAGGCTGCCGCATTGATGCGGAATGCGACGGCAGCCACCGCCTCCATATTATACGCCTCGGCATAGCAGCCCTCCGCATAAGGGAACGGCCTGACGGCATCAGGCTCATCCATTATTCCGCTTCTGAAAATCTGCCTTAACGCCTTACGTATCCCGTATGCGCTTACCATGAACAGGTCGGACATTTCCCATACGGTCATCCACACGGGGGTATCGGGAAGGATTATCTCGCCGTTCTCGATTTTTATTATACCTCGTTCCATAATTACAATGCCTTGGAGAAGTTCATCTCTACTTTCTGCATGTCCCTCATGATGGAGCTGTCCAGCACTTTCGCATAATGCTGGGTCATTTTTATGTTGGCGTGGCCGAGTATCTTCGCCACATTTTCCATTGAGACCTCATTGGCGAGGAACACGACCGTGGCCGCCGTATGACGGGCAATATGCGTTGTCAGCCGCTTTTTTATTCCGCAAAGGTCGGCTATCTCCTTCAGGTAGGCATTCATCTTCTGGTTGCTTATGACTGGCAGAAGAACCCCTTTATCAACGCAGTCAGGATGTCCGGCATATTTTTCTATAATTTTCCTTGCAGGTGTCAATACGGGGATATTGCTCATCTGATGTGTCTTCTGACGGGCCTTGCGTATCCACAACGCACCGTTATTGTTCTTTATCAGATGTTCCTTTGTCAGTTGCAGGACATCAATGAATGCCAGGCCGGTGAAACAGCAGAAGACAAATATATCACGGACTTGCTCCAGCCTCTGAATGAAGAACGTCTTGTTAATCAACACCTCCAGTTCTTCCCTTGAGAGGAACTCTATATTGACTTCATACCTTTTAAGATGGATGCCGAAGAAAGGATCTTTCTTTATCCATCCATTGGCAAGGGCAATCCTCACTATTTTCTTCAGTATTTTCAAATGTTTGAGTGCTGAATTGTGCTGCATCTTCTTCTCGGTTTTCAGCCAAAAATCGAAATCACGGATAAATTGGCCACTCACCTCATCCAATGTCAGATTGTCCTTGCCGCAGCAGGTGGTGATAAATTCTTTCAGCCGGTTGATACCGGTATCGAATTTTTCAACTGTCGATTCCGTATATTCCCGCCCTATGAGTTCCCGGCATTTTCTGTTGTGCTCGGCATATATACCCAACAGAGTATGTTTTTCAGGATTCCTGCCGTAAAACCTGTCCCTGACAGCTTCGGAAGTTACCGGACTGCCTTCTTTGATAAGGTCACTATGAATCTGTAGAATTTTTGCCCGTACTGTGTCAAGATAATGATTCAGTTCCTTTGCGGTCCTGTCTTTCCCCTTGGAGCATTCTTTTGCCTGATTCCATTGTTCGGCAGGAATACTGCGTTTAATCATTATCTCCTGACGCCTGCCGTCAATTGTAATTCTGACAAAGATAGGAGCTTCGCCACTTTTTAGAAGCTTGTGCTTCTTGATGCAAAACAGCACATTCAAAGTGCTTCTGGATTTCTCGGTGTTCATACGCTTTGTTTTTTGTTGCAAAATTATGTTTCCGTGTCCAGAATCCTTTTGCGCAAAACATTGCAAATCAATGAAAAATACTCTAAAAAGGAGGACTTTTAATGCCCTAAAAAAAGTCCTCCTTTTAGTCCACCTTCAGACTGCTCCAGAATGCCGTATTTTGCCTTATCGGCATATACGAAAAAATCCCTGAAGTGGTTGGACTTCAAGGGTTTGCTTTAATTTGCCAAATCTTTTGGCGGTGCGGAAGGGACTACGACCCATAATGCCGCACAATGCCAAGAAGTTTCAAGTTGCAGAAAATGCATCATTTGCAAATCATTTATGACATTCTACAATACCATACAATATCAAAAGAAGTGGCAATAATCGTGTACAAATTCGTGTACACCCCTTATAATGCCCTGTGAAAGGGGTGCAATTCGTGTACATTCAGATGTTGTCAAATTTCGTCATCGCATCTTCTTTCAGCTTATCAACGATTTTTATATACGGCTTCATAGAATCATAATCAGAATGTCCAGTCCATTTCATTATGATTTCCGCCGGGATTCCAAGCTGCAAGGCGGTTATGACAAATGTCCGCCGTGCGCAATGTGTGGTAAGCAGTGCCCATTTGGGGTAAACCTCATCGTGTCTTACATTGCCCTTGTAATATACAATCTTTGTAGGTTCGTCAAGTCCACACATCTGACCAATCGTTTTCAGGTACAAATTTGCCTTTACATTGGACAATACCGGAAGCGCGGTGTTATCCTTTGTCGGGAAATCCTTGTACTTATCCAGAATCGCCTGTGAATGCTTGTTCAATTCGATTTGCAGGGCTTCATTTGTCTTTCTTGTGACGATGTGGATAACGCCGTTCTTTATGTCGTCTTTCTTCAATTTCGCCGCATCCGAATATCGAAGCCCCGTGAAGCAACAGAACAGGAACATATCGCGGACATATTCAAGTGTTCTTTGCATCTTTGAGAATTGGCAATCCTGCAATTTCTTGATTTCTTCCTGTGTGCAGAAGATGATTTCCTTGGATTCTACCGATGTGCCTTTCATTTTCGGCTTGAAAGTCTCATGCAGGTTTCCTTTGTAAAGTCCTTTTTGGCTTGACCAGCGCAAAAACCACCTGAAGAATGCAATGTACTTTGCAACCGTGGTGTTTACAAGATTCTTTTTTTGAAGAAAGTCGGTGAAGCCGGACAGTTTCGCTTCATCAAGGGTCTTGAATGTGATATGTTCGTCATATTCTTTCAGATGCCGTTCCAATGAACGGAACTTGACAACGGTAGTATGCGCCCATTGGTTTTGCTTACTGACAGTCTCGATGAACTCATCGAATATAACGAACAAGTCCACTTCTGTCGCCGGAAGTTTGTTTTTCGCCATTGTCGCGGACTTCGATTCACGCCCGGACATATCATTGAAAAGGTCTTTCAGTTCTTGGTATGTCGGAATGCGCTTTTCAAGAAGTTCATACCGCGCGAAAATTTCATTCATTATCGCTTTCCATTCATCAATGGTGCGGTTGATTTCCGCCGCATCCGGTGCCGACCGCAATGCGCATTGATTGTCAGAATCCCAATCGTTCAAATCTATATTGTGACCGGTGGGAAAATCAATGGGACTTTTGCCGCGCATGGTCACGCGCATCCGAATGGAAAGATTCTGCGTGTCGCCCGGCTTGCGCTTGTGAAGCAGGAATTTTATGCCTTTCTGGATGTGCATTATTTGTCCGATTTTAGCATTTTGCCTCGTCCGAGCAACAACCATTCAGCCGACACGCCAAAGTCCCGGCAAATCGCCGAAAGCGCATCCAAATCAATCATCTTGTATGTGGTTTCCTCAATCGGCTTGTCCAGACTGTTTTTTATGCGCGAATACTTTGTCCGGTTCAACTTGTGGTCATCGCAAAAGCCTTTCAGTCCGCTAATCTTTCCCAAGGAGATAGCCAAGTCCAAGGCTTCAAAGAAGCGGCGTTGTATGTCGATTGCTTGCGGATTGATGCTTTTCTTCATTACTTCCTTTTCTTTTCAGGAATATAAACCCGAAATGTAAATTCATATTCTTGGGTGTCTTGTCCAAATTGAATCGGGATAATGATTGAAATTTTATCTTCACCCCATTTTTTTATTAGTTGCCGCAAGAATACAGGGGACAACCCGTATTCCCCCCAAGATTCAATGGGGAAAATGTCTTTACGCAAAATTGTATTGGGCGCAATGGTGCTTGTGCCTTTGGGGTCATTCTTCTTTAATTCAATTGTATCATCAAAGACAATCCCAGATGTTGTCTTGTCATAAATAAACAACACTTTATCCCAATCACAAATTATTTTGTCCGAAGTCTTGTTTTCTATTCTGACAGTCCAAAAATAACTTGTTGGCACAAAGGAAAATTTCAAACTATCATTTTCCCATATCATATCATTTGCACCGGGTGTTGTCTGTTCAATAATGCAGCCGGATTCTTTTACTTGCGCGTTAATTGAAAATGAAAAGACAAACAAAGAACAAATTAACAAGGAAATTCTATTCATATTTATTCATTTTAAGTTTATAATTATCAATCATTTTATCAAACTGTTCTTTATCGACATTCGTATATACTTCTCCATTCAAACTTGCCAATTCAAGAGCATCAAAGATGGCTTGTGGCATTACTGAATAATAAGATGGATTGCCGTAATAGTCATTTGTTTTGATTTGAATTGTAGACATAATTGTTTTGTCTTTTATCTGTTCGTATTCTGTTATTGTCAATTCAATATAAGGTGGTGCATACTTGCATAAAGTCCGTTTTAAGTCAAAGGCTTCCACTTTATCAAATATAATTTCTGGCAAATAAGGCAAATCAAAAACCTTGTCACACCTAAAAAGTCTAATCATTTTTTGTTAAGTTGCCAATTATTTCCAACAGTTTGTCGATATGCTCTTGCGCTTTTGCCAAAGATTGTTCTTTGCTTGCAAGGATTTCCAATAATTTATCAGTGTCTGTCTTGTGGACAGTGACATTGTTCCCGTTAATGTTATCGCCGTTGATGTTCTGTTGTTCACCACCTGCATATTGATGTGGCTTTAGCACCAATTTACGCAATATTCCGTCTTTTGAATCAGGAATCCTTTTGCCCCGTTCCCAATTTTGTATGGTTTTAGTATCAACGCCAAGTTCGGCTGCCAACTCTTTTTGGGTCAAACCCAATTCATTGCGTATTTTTTTAATATCAAATTCACTCATTATCAATAATATAAGAAATATTGCGGTATTTAACACGGAAAATTCCGTATTATCTTCTTGCTTAATACGGAATATTCCGTATATTTGCGGTTGTAAAGTTTCACAATGCAAATGTAAAGCAGTGCGAAACATTTACAAATAGCAAAATTATGTCATTTTCCGTGGAAAGCCAAAGCGGACTGCGAAAAATTGCGGCTATTGAAACATTAAATTTTTAAGATATGATGAGTAAAGAACAGTTTTCATTCAACAGGGGATGGTCACAGGTCAAGAACGGTGACATATCCGAATGTCGGGCAAGGCTGATGGCTGCATTGAACATCAACACCCGACCGGCATTTCTGAACCGCCTTAAAGGTGAAGTCGAGCCGAAAATATCAGAGGTTCGGGCAATTGAAGCCATATTCGCCGAATACGGAATTACTGATGTCTGGGGGAAATAACGATGAGCGCAAAGAGCCTTACCAGACGCGAATCCGAAATTGCGGAATTGTTCGCATGGGGCGCAAGCAAGAAAGAGGTTGCGGAACGCCTTTTCATTTCGGAACGGACGGTGGAGAATCACGCACGGAAAATCTATGAGAAAACCGGCGTTTCCAAAGTCAATGAGTTGTCCGCGTGGTGGTTCTGTACGAAATTCCACATATCCTTTGACCTGTCGCCCTTGAAGCGCAAGATTATCGCAACAATGCTTCTTGTCTTTATGATTCCTCAATTCGTTGATTTTGACAACGCGGCAATCAGAACACGCACAAGCACTTGCAGGACTGTCAGGGTTACAAGGTCTCGGAGAAAGACAGAAGATGACTTTGCAACGGTCATAATGTGACAAACTAAAATTTCGCAACAATGAAACAGGAGATTAAACAACAAATCAGGATTACGATTATCGGAATACTCGGATGGTGCGCCATTTTGTGCGCCGTATCGGAACCGGCAAGCCAAGACGATTGGTTTATGGTCTTTCTGGCAAGCAAGGCGATAGCGGTATTGTTCGGGTATGCGGCATATATCCTTTGGCGATATTGGGATGCCAAGGGTCTTTTGCCGGAAATGGACGATGATGAAGTTTGATATATGATAAAGATTGACCCAAATACAAGGCTTATCGACTTGACGGTTGGCGACCTGATGGAATTACTTGAATCCATACAGGGCGAAAAGGCAGCACCGCAAGCCGCGACCGTGCCGGAAAGGAAATATGTCTATGGGATAGCCGGTATCGCCCAGATATTCAATTGCAGTATGACAACGGCAAACAGAATCAAGGCAAGCGGACGGATAGACAGGGCAATATCACAGACCGGGCGGATTATAGTAGTCGATGCCGACCTTGCTTTGGAATTATTCAATAACAACAAATAAACGCAACAATGAAAAGAGTAACATTGAAATCTTTGACCCTTTGCAACTTCAAGGGGGAAAAGGAA
>JADIMA010000079.1 GCA_017694945.1 Candidatus Merdivivens pullicola
TGGATCTTCCCGTCGTTCATCGTATCGCCGTATGGCTTCACTTTGGTCAGGTCAAGCGTCTTGTCGAAATCCTTGACCTGCATCGAATATAAACCGCCGCTCATATTATTTCCTGTTTTTCATCAATTCAATAAACGGATTGGAATAATGTTCGCCCTTGAGGCATACGCCGTCCAATCCTTTTCCTCCTGTCTTGGGACGTTTGACATCTGCAAATATACCCTTTTCAAGGGCAGTAAACAAGCCTTCTTCATTCATTTTTCCGAGCAGGGCTATGGCATCGTCAAGCACTTTCGCCGCCCTTGTACGAACGATTCCCCCTTCTTTGAACTCCATCTCGTCGCCGATGTCCTTCATGTTATTGAAAATATATTTCGCGTTTTCGATGGAAAGATACCTGTCGGACATGAAAGGGGTATGTATGGCCTCGGTAGGCATTCCGAGAAGCTGTATGCCCTGGTGCGTCCAGATGCCGACTATATTGAAAAGCGCGTCCTGGATGTGGCCTCGGAAAATATTCCCTGTCATGAATTTCGTAGGAGGCATGTATTTCAAAGTCGCCTTCGGGAAAATCTCCCTCGTCATCTCGGCCTGCGCAAGTTCGTAAAGGAAACCGTTTTCAAGCATCGGATCCATTTCAAAGGCGTGCCCGAGCCCCATCTGCTCTTCAGGAAGTCCGGCAAGAAGCGCCAGTTGTTCGTTGATGATATCGGAAGCAAGCACCGTATGGGCGGCCTCCACGGCATCCGCCGTCGTAAGATAATTGTCCTCGCCCGTGTTGATTATGACACCTGCATATCCGTTTATCACCCTTGAGAAATACTGGTCTATGAGGGTTCTCTGCATGTTGATGTCCCTGAACAGTATTCCATAAAGGGCATCGTTCAGCATTACATCCAGTCCTTCGAAGGCTCCCATGATGGCTATCTCCGGCATGCAAAGCCCGGAGCAATAGTTGCAGAGCCTTATATAACGGCCTACTTCCTCTCCTACTTCATCAAGCGCCTTGCGCATGATGCGGAAGTTTTCCTGAGTTGCATAAGTCCCTCCGAATCCTTCGGTAGTAGCGCCGTAAGGCACATAATCGAGCAGACTCTGCCCTGTAGTCCTGATGACAGCGATAATATCCGCACCCTGTCTTGCAGCGGCCTGCGCCTGAACCACGTCTTCATAGATGTTTCCAGTAGCCACTATCACATAGATGTAAGGCTTCGGCCCTTCTCCGAGTGTCTTGAGATACGCCTCGCGCCTTGCCCTGCGGGACTTGATACGCCCCAGACTTGACTCTATCACAGGAGAGAGAACATTTTCCCTGTCCGCCTTGCCTGCAGGCCTGACGGTCGCCAGGTCGATTTCTCCGGCTGCTATCTTCCCGGCTATCTGCTGCGGGGCAAGGCCGTATTCAACCATTGCATTGGCAAGATAGAACAAAACGCCTTCCTGCAAAACTCCTTTCGACTTGAGGTGATCCACTACCACATTCGGAAGCGGCACTCCTGACGAATCCGTTCCGTCTATGCCCATAAGACGGCAAAGAGTCCTTTCTACCGCCACTGTGGTGTATTTTTCTACAAAATCCTGGACATCACGGGCAATTGAGCCTGCAAGTTCCCTTGCATGGGCGACTTTCCCGAAATCCAATCCTAATTTACTCATATACTTATCATTTAACTGTTTTTCATCTATTATCGGCATAACGCCTCGCAAGATCCATCCATCTGCTGTCTGCGCCCAGCCTCCTGGCCGTATCTATGGCTTCGTGCGGGACTCCGGCTTCACCGACATCCACAAGGGAATAGTCCATCTTTCCGTCGGAAAACCCCTTGACCCTCAATTGACGGCAGCGTATGCCGGTTATGTCGTAATGCGTGGCTATTACTGTTGCCGCGTTCAGTTCGGAAAGAGTGACGGCAAGGGCTGAAACCAAAGCCGTACCTTCTATGGGGTTGGTAGTCCTGGCCGGTTCGTCCGCAAGCACCAGTACATCCTGCCCTGAGCGGGCACAGGAGACGGCCGCGCTGAGCGACTTCATTTCGCCGGCGAAAGAGGAAAGCCCCTCTTCGCTCCTTTCGGCATCACCGCTTATAAGGAATACATTTTCTTTCGGAGACACTTTTGCAGATGTGGCCGGCACCGCAAAACCGAACTGGACAAGATATTGAGCCAGCGCAAGCATTTTCAGCACCACGCTCTTTCCTCCCATATTCATTCCTACCACTATGGTAGTATTTGAAGAAAACGAAAAGTCAACAGGCTGGAAAGAACGGCCCTCCGATGCAAGGAGTTCTGCTATCTGCGGATGGAAAAGGCCTTCATACCCTCCTTTTCCGCCTTTTTCCAGTATTTTCGGTATGACATATCCTTTGTCCTCCATCATTTTCGCCTTGGCTATCACGATGTCCAGCCGGACAAGTGACATGAGCGACGACGAAAGCATTGCTGCATGAGGTTTGAGCGAAGCAGACAGGCCGGCACGTATTCCTGCTTCAATGTCTGAAACTTCAAGTTCGGCATGCCGCCTTTGTTCCGCGTCCATCTTTTTGATCCGCATCCTGAGAGAAGCCAATTCCCGGCTGTAGGAGTCGTATATGTAAAACGATGCTATGCGCATGCCGTCAGGATCCAGAACTCCGATCACTTCGGTACAATCCTCAGGAACAGGCAGGCAGCTTTCAGACTTGTCGCTGCACAGAAACAGAGGCTCGAGAAGATTGCGGATCTTGTCCGAAATCAGTGCGAGCCGTTTGATTTCAAACAATTCTATCTCATCCAGAGTTTCTCCCCTTTCAAGCCTCGACAATGTAAGGCCGATATCCCTGACTCCACACAGGCAATCAGTTATACTTTCATATAGAGAATAATCCTCAAGTATTCTTACTGCTTCAAGAACAGATACATACGAAAGTCTTATCTGTTCTGGCGAAGACATCATCGGAGTCTCCAGAAGTACCTTGCGCGAAAAACCTGAAGACAACTCAAGGCCTTCGAAATAAAACCTGATTCCGCATTTGGAATCGACTATGTCCTTGAACCTAATCATTGCCTGCTTGACTCCAGGTTATCCAGTTTAAACAAATCATATACAGGCACGGGGATTTCTCCGGACAAGGCTTCACGCAGACGGGAAGAGTCCAATACCATCCCGTTTGGCGAAACCGGGTTTATGCAAACCGCAAGAAGCCTGCTTGCCTGCAACAATTCAAGCCTTATCCCCTTTTTTTCCAACACAGCCCGGCGCGAAGGGGACATGAACACTTTGGTAAAATCCCGGGCTATTATCACAAAACCTTCTCCGGCGCCGTCGGATACGATGCGGTCTATGAGCCTGTCGGTCACCGCTCCGGCTATGTAAACGCCTCGGAAGCCTTTTGCCAGATTGGCCTTGATCGAGGTGACGGAAAACGCCGAGCCTCCATCGCCGACCGCCTTCAAGGCGTCATCATGGCTTATATTCCAAATCCCCCGCCCTATTCCTGCAAGCGTTCCGGCCAATGCGCCGGAATATACCGGCGACATTATAAGTCCTACCGTATGGACGGTCTTCCTGACCAGTTCAGGCAGGCTGGCACTCAGAGCCGCACCAGTAGTCAATATCATCGCTTCGCTGATGGACGGCGATGCGGAAGACAACCGCGACAGGGCTCCGTCGATGATGGCCGTCCCTACCCCGAGATGTTCCATGTCTTTGATCCATCTCTCCAGGCCTTTCCCGGTCGATGGCCCGGACAGCATCACCTTCCCGTAGCCGAGAGCCTTTGCCGTGACCACTCTTCCCAGAGGCGTGCTTTCATCGCTCACATCCAGCAGTTCAGAGAATATATGCCGCTGGAGGTAGTGTTTCTCGCTTGTGGAAAACAGCATGCCCTCCCTTAAAAAGATCTCGGGCTTTGACGTGCCTGTCACTGCATCCGTCGTCTCTCCGTCCACGCCTATGGAAGTAACCGCAAAAAGTCGTTTTTCAACGGGCAGGTTCCTGATAATATAGTTAAGGCATTCCGTTTTGCCGGTATTCTTTTCAAGACCCACCACGGAAACGGAATGCGCCTTTACTATATCATCAATCAAAATCATTTTTTATAATTATGGGCCCTTTCCACCCTTTCCAGGCGGGCCGGCTCGATCGACATCTCCTTTCCTTCAAGCAAAGATTCGACTCCTTCTGTACGAAGGCCTTCACATTCAGGGCAATGGAAGTTTTCGTACTCCATAGGCTCCGTATATGTGGTAATGACACCCTCGAAATTCCTGAGTACGACTTTGCCCGGTGCCTGGGAGATAAGATACTGCGGCATCACAGGGATTTTTCCTCCTCCGCCCGGAGCATCTACGACAAAAGTAGGGACTGCAAATCCCGAAGTATGTCCTCTGAGAGACTCAATGATTTCAATGCCTTTCGAAACCGGGGTACGGAAATGCTCCAGTCCCATGGAAAGGTCGCACTGATATACATAGTACGGCCTCACTCTCATTTTGACAAGCCCGTGTACGAGTTTGCGCATCACACCTACGCAGTCATTCACCCCACGTAGAAGAACGCTCTGGTTGCCTAAAGGTATTCCGGCATCGGCGAGTTTTGCGCATGCTCTCGCGGACTCTTCCGTAAATTCGTTAGGATGGTTGAAATGGGTGTTGAGCCATATCGGATGGTACTTCTTCAGCATGTTCACAAGGTCGTCCGTAATCCTTTGCGGACATACGACAGGCACGCGGGAACCTATCCTGACTATCTCGACATGAGGTATCTGCCTGAGTCTTGAAATGATATATTCGAGACGTGCATCGCTTACCATAAGCGCATCGCCGCCGGAAAGCAATACATCCCTCACCTGAGGTGTCTTCTCAATGTACTCCAAAGCCTTTTCCACCCTTTCATGCGAACTTTCAGCATCCGTATGGCCTGCGAAACGCCTTCTCGTGCAATGACGGCAATACATGGAACACATGTCCGTTATGAGAAGCAGCACCCTGTCCGGATACCTGTGCGTAAGTCCCGGAACAGGCGAATCGACATCTTCATGCAAAGGATCCAACTGGTCGGCAGCCACCCTGTGAGTCTCGTAAATCGTAGGTACGGCCTGACGGCGGATCGGATCATGAGGGTCGTCAGGGTTTATCAGCGATATATAATAAGGTGTAATCGCCATCCTGAGAGTCTTGAGAGTCTGGCGCACACCTTCCTCTTCTTCAGGAGTAAGGTTTACGTATTTCTTTAAATCCTCTAATGTTTCAATCCTGTTCTTTACCTGCCACCTCCAGTCGTTCCACTGTTCGTCGGTGACATTCGGGAACAATTCTTTCCTTCTTGATACGTTCATGTCCGGCAAGATTAAGCGTAAAGTTCAGTGAATATCTTCCTGAGTTTCTCGCTTTCGCGGAGAATCTGGAGGGTTATCTCGGCATGGCCTTTGGTATAGCCGTTGCCTATGATCATTGTCACATCGCTGCCAACGCCTTCAGCGCCGAGGGCCGCCTTGGTGAAACTTGTAGCCATCGAGAAGAAATAAACCAGACCGTCGTTCTTTGTGCAGAGGATTGAAGTCATCTCGGTATCGGGAATGTTGACATTGTTGATAGTCAGATCGCACATCTGTCCTCCTGTGAGTTCCGATATCTTTTCCATTACAGGAACAGGTTGTGTAGCGTCTGCGGAGAAAACATAGTCGCAGAAGCCAAGTTCCTGAAGTCTCTTGGTACTTCTCTCGCTGTGGCACAGTCCTATTACCTTGCCGGTAACTCCAGCGCGTTTCTTTGCTTCGTAGCAGCAGAGCATTCCCGACTTTCCGCCTGCACCGATAATCAATACGGTATCGCCAGGTTTGACAAGTTTTGCCGTCTGGGCAGGGGCGCCTGCAACATCAAGAGCCGAAAGAGCCAGTTTTTCAGGAAGGTCGGAAGGAATCTTTGCATAGATGCCGCTTTCAAAAAGTATCGCCTTTCCGTCTATGTCCACCTGGTCTATGTCGGCGCGGATCTCTTTAATCTTGTCAATGCGCAGAGGGGTCAGTGAAAGCGACACCAGTGTAGCGATCTTGTCTCCTACCTTGAGATCAGTCTTGCCGATAAGCGCATCCCCTATCTTTTCTACTGTACCGAGGAGCATTCCGCCCGAACCTGTAACAGGATTACGATGCTTGCCCTGCTTTGCCACGATGTCAAGCATGATCTGCGCTATCTTTTCATGGTCGCCGCCGGCCTGCTGCTCAATCTGAGTGAAAGAAGCGGAGTCGATGTTCAAAGTCTGCACGTCGATGAGAATCTCGTTGTCGTAGATTTCATCCATATTGTTGTCTATCTTGTCGGCAGGCTGCGGAAGAACGCCCTTAGGTGATATTACTCTGTGTAATCCGTATTTGTTTCCTTGTTTCATATCAGTAAAAATTTAATTTGTTATTTGTTTGCTTAAAAATCATTCAGTGCATTTGGCACCTCGTATCATTTAACCAGAGGAGCCAGTCCCAATATTTCGCGGGCTTCGGCAGGAGAGGCTATAGGCCGTCCGAACTCGTTGGCTATCCTTACGACTTTCTCCACAAGTTCGCCGTTGGATTTTGCGAGCACTCCTTTGGAAAGATATACGTTGTCTTCAAAGCCGACGCGCACATGTCCGCCGTCTATGATGGCCGCTGCGGCAAGAGGAAATTCGTAGCGCCCTATGCCTGCAACAGTATAGGTAGCATCCTGAGGTATGCTTCCGCGCATGAAAACGAAGTCTCTCAGCGTGCCGTCGATGCCTCCGTTGACACCCATTACGAAGTCAAAATGCAGAGGAGCCTTGATAAAACCTTTACGGTGCAGTCTGAGAGCCATATCTATCATGCTCTTGTCAAAAACCTCGAGTTCCGGTTTGATGCCGCGTTCTATCATCCTCTGGCCGAAATACTTGATGGTATTTTCAGTATTTTCGAAAATATCGTCTCCTCCGAAATTGAGGGTTCCGCAATCAAGCGTGGCCATTTCAGGAAGCAGTTCGGTAGGCTGAAGGCGTTCGTCATTGCTCATGCCTACTGCACCGCCCGTTGAAGGCTGTATGATTACATCGGGACATACGGCGCGGATTGCGTCGATTACTTCCTTGAAGCGTGCCTTGCTCTGGGTAGGCGTTCCATCGTCTTCCCTTACATGAAGGTGTATGAGACTTGCTCCGGCATCGTATGCGGATTTCGCTTCACGCGCACACTCTTCCACGGTGTATGGAACTGCCGGGTTATGTTCTTTAAGTACTTCGGCGCCGCAGATGGCTGCCGTTATAATCAGTTTTTCCATAACTTATTTTCTTTGGCATTTTTTAGGAACGACACAAGTACCGCTTGCACGGCAGACGACTACAGGTTCGGCAAGCACGTCGCAGGCCGAATCGGATATGTCAGGGCGCGGGGCGATTACTTTTCTCGCCTCAAAAACCATTTTCCTGGAAGTGTTGCCCTCGGAAACTATCTCTCCGACCGCCTCAATATAGTCGCCGGCATAAACGGGTGCGATAAATTCAACGTTGTCATATGCCTTGAAAAGCCCTTCATCGCCATCCCTCATTATCAACAACTCAGTGGCCACATCGCCGAAAAGTTGGAGCATCTTTGCGCCGTCAACCAAATTACCGCCGTAATGAGCATCATGACAACTCATCCTCATGCGGATCATAGATTTGTAAACTTCTGCCATAAAATATCTTATTTAACTATGAAATCGACAAAAATGTTAGGAGTATGCACGCACTCCGGCTCTATCGTCCCAGTAGGCACTATCTCCAGAGGCTCCGCGATTACGAGGTCTGCCGCCATCGCCATGATAGGATTGAAATTTTTCGTAGTACCGCGATAATACAAGTTTCCGCTTTCATCAGCGATAGAAGCACCAAGTATCGCCACATCAGCCCCGAGAGGCTTCTCTACGAGATAATCCTTTCCGTCAATAGTCATAACCTGCCTGCCTTCAGCAGCCATAGTACCGATTCCCGTAGGAGTGATGACGGCACCGAGTCCGGCACCTTTGGCACGAATCTTTTCTGCAAGCGTACCCTGCGGGATCAAATCCACCTTCAGTTCGCCTGCATTCATCTGCGCTATGGTTTCAGGGTTGGTTCCGATGTGGGAAACAATCACCCTCTCCACCTGTTTGTTTACGACAAGTTTGCCCAAAGACTTATCAGGGAACGCCGTATCGTTGCAAATCAGGGTAAGGCCGCGCACGCCCTTTTCGACAAGAGCGTCTATGATCCTCTCGGGAGCACCGGCTCCGAGAAAACCGCCCACCATAACTGTCATACCGTCCTTGATTTTGGCCACAGCCTCAGAAACAGAAATAATCTTATTCATAATATTCGCGAATTTATACTTGTTTTTCAACCAAAATGTAAAATTAAACATTTTTATTAGAATCACAAAGCATTTACGCCTTTATCATGAAAAATCATTAGGAAAACAATGGAAAACATTAAAATATTTAACGATTATCTCCAAAAATACCCCTTGAAGAATAACCGGGTACGCCTTCTTTGGGCCACGCCCCGACTTAATTTAAAAAT
>JADIMA010000080.1 GCA_017694945.1 Candidatus Merdivivens pullicola
CTTTGCAGTGACGGCAGCCTCCGCTGGCATTGCGAGTCGCCTGACGAATATGTGTTTTATACTGACGGAGATAGCGCCCATGTGGAGAAAGACGGGAAGAAGATGGCTGTGCCACAGTCGTTTTCTTCAATATATTCAATGATATCGGACAGTCGGGACAATTTGTGGGAAAGCAGGATGTTTTCCATAGTCACGCATGAAATGGACGGGGGGCGTATCGGTCTTGAAATCCTTCCGTCGCGTGGAGTGTTGTCTTCTTTCATATCCAAGATAGACATGGTGGTTTCCATCGCCGAGGCCGTAGTGACGGAAATCGACATCATCGCTTCCAACGGTTCGGTCACGAGGATTGTATTCAGCGATGTGTCAAAACTTTGAAATCAGTTGTTCAAAGGCTTTTTCCATGGTGAACGCAAAGAGAATGGTTTTTTCTTCCTATATTTGCCGCTATCGCGCCATTTATACTGTTGCGCCTCGGCAATTTGCAAACGAGTTTGCATTGCTCTCGGCTTCTGCGTATATTTGTGTGGCTTATGGAATTGAATGGATTTTTATATAAGGCGCAACCCGCCGGTGCGGGCCGTGTGGAACTGGAACTTATCGGGGACTGTCCTGTTTTCAAAGGGCATTTTCCTGATTTTCCCGTGCTTCCCGGAGCGGCGGTGCTTGAAATCGTAAGGGAACTCGTGTCGGAATATCTTGGCAGGAACGTTCGTTTTACATATCTTAAATCCGTGAAGTTCATGAAGATGATCCGTCCTTCCGACCGTCCGTCGGTTGAAATGTGCCTGGATCCGCTCGGTTCTTCCTTGCGCGTGTCATTGTTTGTCGGCGAAGACGAGTATGTGAGAATCAATGCTGTTTATGAAGATGCGTTCTGATATTCAAGCGCCGCGATACTGCGTGATAATGCCGACCTACGAGAATGCTGGCACAGTATGCGCTGTCGTGGATTCTGTCCTGGAGGCCGGCTATCATCTGATAGTTGTTTCTGACGGCCCTCATGACGGGACGGCTGAACTTCTGGAGGAGTACGGGGACAGGATTACGCTTGTCGCCTATCCCGTGAACAAGGGCAAGGGGCATGCTTTGGCGGCGGGATTTTCAAAGGCCCTGGAAGAGGGATACGACTATGCGGTTACGATAGACTCTGACGGGCAGCACGATGTTTCCGATATAGGCCGTCTTATGGAGGAGTCCCGCCGGCATCCCGGGGCCGTGATAGTCGGACGGCGCATGATGGCCGGAGTCGAAAGGCCGGCTTCAAGCAGTTTTGCCAACAGTTTTGCCAATTTCTGGTTTGCCGTACATACGTTCCGGGCTTTGCCGGACACGCAGAGCGGTTTCAGGTGTTATCCGCTTGGCTGTTATGGCAGGATGAAACTTTGTACTTCGCGGTACGAGGCGGAGTTGGAGATGCTTGTGCGTGCCGCATGGAAAGGGATGGATATTATCTCCGTACCCGTGTCCGTGTATTATCCCCCGGAAAGCGAAAGGGTGTCGCATTTTCGTAAGGGAAGGGATTTCATGAGGATTTCACTTCTCAATACCGTGCTGACTTTCATGGCAGTCCTGTACGGTTATCCGTCAATGGCATGGCACGGAATCATGAAAACCAAAGGGCGTGTGTAATGAAACGGGCCGTATTGAAACTGTATGATTTCTTTTCATCGCACAGGAGCGTATTGTTGCTTCTGCTTGTCGCGGTGATCGTGGCTTTTGCGGTGTTTTCATCCCGAATGACTCCCCGGGAAGATATAACGGCTTTCCTTCCAGGACAGGAAGAGTATGGGCGCATAAACGAGGCATATTCGAACATACGCGCCGCCAATATGGTCATGGTTACCGTGTCCGCCGCGCATGGGGAGGAAAACGGCTCTGTTTCCGAATATCGTCTGATGGATGCGGCCGATTCGCTGGTTTCGTCGCTTGTGCGTCTTGATTCGGAGGGGACGGCGGGGCGGAGGCATGTCCGTTCAATTGTGAAAGGCGAGGGGGAAGAGGATATGATGCGCCTCGCTTTGTTCATTGTGGAAAATATGCCCCTTTATCTGGACAGCGCGGATTACAGCCGCATGCCGGCAAAAGTGAATCCGGATTCGGTTTCAGCGGCCATTGACAGGGTAAGGGCATCCATGTTTTCGTTCCAGGGCGTTTTTACGGGAGACATACTCTTGCACGACCCTCTCATGTTCTCGGGCGGACTGCTCTCCGGGATGAGGGATTTGGCGCCGGAAAGCCGTTTTACGGCCAAAGACGGCTACCTGTTTGACGGGGATGGAAATCTCGTGTTTTTCGTCGAATCGGCTTATCCTATCGGGGAAACGATGGGTAATAAGGAACTTATAAAGTTGATTGATAATGCTTTGTCTTTGTCGGAAGAACAGTTCCCCGATTGCAGTTTCGATGCATTCGGGCCTGCATATGTTTCGGTAGGCAATGCCGATACTATAAAGCGCGATACTATTCTGTCTGTAGCGGTTTCGTTGACATTGCTGCTCCTGCTGTTGATTTACGCCTATAATTCATTAAGGCCGATAGCATTGATTATCGGGACTTTGCTGTTCGGTCTCGCGGCCGGTCTGGCCGTCGTCTCTTCGGTGTCTGCCGAGGTCTCTCTGATTGTGCTGGGCATAGGTTCGGTGTTGATCGGGATTGCCGCCAATTATCCTCTGCATTTTCTTGATCATGTGGCTGACGGGTATTCTGCCCGTGACAGCATTTCGGATATTTTTTATCCTTTGACCATAGGCAATGTGACGACCGTGGGCGCGTTTTTAAGTCTGCTCTTCATCTCGTCCCCTGCAATGAAGTCTTTGGGAGTATATGCTTCTGCAATGCTTGTAGGGACGATGCTGTTCGTGCTGGTTTTTCTTCCGCATTTTACGCGGAAAGTCAAAGTGTTCAGGCGCAGGCTCCTGCCTGAAAGCATGACTGAATTCAGAATGAAAAGGCCGGCTCTTTTCGCATTGGCTGCTCTTGTGATTACAGTCCTGCTGTATTTCGTGTCGGCATCAGGCGACCATTTTGACGGTAATCTGTCCAATATAAATTACATGTCTTCTGAATACCGGCAGAAAATGGAGGAGATGCTGGATAAGACAGCAGGGGGGACTACTCCCGTGTATCTTGTTTCAGAAGGCGGCTGTATGGACGATGCCCTGGAATCATATGAAGAATTGTCGGCGGTACTGGATTCTTTAAGGGACGGCGGTGTGCGTGTGTCCGGTATAGGCAATCTCCTCCCTTCGCTCTCCCTGCAGAAGGAGAGACTGGCCATGTGGGACTCGTTTGTGGAAAAATACGGAAAGAGGCTGTTGTTCCTTGTGGATTCGGTGGCTGCTGAAAAAGGTTTTGTACAGGGGGCTTTTGACGGATTCAGAAATATCGTAGAGGGACTGCATGTCCCGGAGGATACGGCTTTCTTTTCTGTCATGACTGCCGGCCCGGCGGCCAATTATCTGGCTACAGGGGAAAAATCGATGGTGGTCACGGTTCTTAACGTGCCTCAGGACAGTGTGGAGGCTGTCGAGGAGCGCATCGCCGCAGCCCTGCATGACGGTGGCAGTTTCGTTTTTGACAGCGGTTCTTTGATGAGAGGGCTTGTCGCCACCCTCTCGGCGGATTTCGACAAGGTGCTGTATATATGTTCCTTGCTGGTGCTGTTGTTCCTTTTTATATCTTTCGGAAGGCTGGAACTGACGATTGCCGCTTTCCTGCCGTTGTTTGTCGGCTGGATATGGATTCTCGGCATAATGGAACTTTTTTCCATTGACTTCAATATTGTGAATATAATACTGGCTACTTTTATTTTCGGCATGGGGGACGATTATACCATCTTCATGCTGGAAGGTTCGATATATGAATATACTTACGGGAAGCGTATGCTCGGGCGCTATCGCAATACTATTGCGCTTTCGGCTGCCACTATGTTTATTGGGATAGGGTCGCTCATAGTCGCAAGGCATCCTGCCATGCGCGGTCTTGCCGAAGTTACGATTGTGGGCATGGCGGTGGTCGTGGCTATGGCCTATACGCTGCCTCCGCTGGTCTTCAATTTCCTTACCAGGGCAAGGGGGGTGAAACGGCGTTTTCCTGTTACGGCGGCTTCAATTGCAAGGACGATAGTGGTATATGTGTATTTTGCAGTATTCGGTGCAGTGCTTGTGGCGGTCGGTTTCGTCACAATAGACCTGTTCCGTGGGGGATGTAAGGCTGAAGACCGTTACCGCAGGCTGATGAAAAACATATTAAGGTTCGCCGGGGCGCATTTCTTCGGTAACAGATGCGAATATGTCTATCGGTATGAGGAGGATTTTTCTGTCCCGTCCGTCGTGATATGCAATCACCAGTCCCGGCTTGATCTCATGGTGGCCATCGGGTTGTCCGACAGGTTCTCCATCGTCATGAACATGTGGAACACGCGTGTTTTCGGTGCTATGGTCAGGTATGCAGGGTACATACCGGTTTCCGATATTTTTTCCGGCGGTATGGAAAAGGTTTCGGAATCTGTCTCGGCAGGGCGGTCTATATTCATTTTTCCCGAGGGAACGCGCAGCAGGGACTGTTCGATAGGGCGTTTCCACAAAGGGGCTTTTGAGATTGCGTCCCGTTTCGGTCTTGACATAGTCGAGGTGCTGTTGCACGGGACCGGGTATTGCATGCCCAAGGGGACTTCTTTTATAGAAAGTTTTCCGATGAGGTGCGAGGTAGTCAGGAGAATACCCAATGCAATGATTCCGGCGAAGAACGATTTGCGGAAACTGGTCGCGGACGACTATTCGGAGTTGTGCCGCAAGTTGGAAAACAGGGTTTTCTGTCAGAAAGAGGTTCTGGCCAATTACAAGTATAAAGAGAGGGCCGTGCGTTCTTCGGCAAAGGATGCTGTCCTTTCCTGTACGGATGCATCAATCGCTTCATTGCGTGAGAAGGCGGTCGGAGGGAAGGTGGTGATTACGGAAGACGGCTATGGGGCTTTCTCTCTTCTGGCCGCTCTGGTCTTGAAGGATGTCGGGATATATTCCCTGGTTTGTTCCAGTGAGCGTTACGAAGTGGCTGTAAACTGCGCTTCCGTTCCTTCAAACCTTCATTATATTGATGTTTCGTCGGGTCGCGGACGGGATGCCGTAATAATGGGCGGCGGCATGAGCGGGCTGATTTGCGGCGCATTGCTGGCTGATGAGGGTTATGATGTGACGGTTCTGGAAAAACAGCGTTCTGTCGGTGGAGGTTTGGGCTCTTTCCATAGGAACGGAGTGGAATACGACATAGGCGCGCATACTCTTTTCGGCTTTGGTGAATCCGGCGCTTTCGGGACGGTGCTGAGAAGGCTTTCCTTGACAGGCAGGCTGCACCTGTCTCAGGTGATGTCTTCGGAAGGACTGCCTGTTTTCGGGCATGTGCATTCCGCAATGACCGGGAGAACATACAGGCTTTATAACGGGCGCGGGCGGTTTGAAAGATATATTGCATCGTTGTTTCCCGACCAGGCTTCCGCTTTGCGGGATTATCTGGACTATGTTTATGCCGTGGCTGATTCGATGCCTCTTCCCAAACCCGACGGGGGCGATCTGGAGAAGGTGTCTTTCATGCATTCGGACAGAGAGTCGCTTTCTGATGTGCTGGACAGGTATTTTTCAGATTCAGAGATAAAAACAGTTTTGGGCTGGGTTACTGTTTATACGGGACTTCCTGCCTCGGAATCGCTTTTTACTTTGGCGGCCCTGATTACGAAATTGTATATCGAGGAGTCATGTTGCATACAAGGAGGCGTGCCTGCACTCCGCAAGGCCCTTACGGACATGATTGAGGAAAAAGGGGGCAGGCTTCTTCCCGGGCATGCCGTTTCTTCTTTTTCTGTTTCAGGCCCGGTGATGAAATCGGTATTGTGCAGCAACGGGAAGTCTTTCGGCGCTTCCGTATTTGTATCGGCAATGCCTTTGGCTTCTTTTCTTGACATATTTTCTTCGTCCGTGCCTGAAAACGATGTCTTTTATTCCCGCTGGCTGTCAAGGACGCGTAAAAAGTTGTCGTTGCGCAGCGGAAATTCCTCGATGTTTTCTTTATTCATGAAACTCAGGCCGTCAGTCCCCCCTGTCAGTGTTTTTGACGGAGTCCCTTATACCTATTTGTCTGGGAAAAATGAAGGCTGGCTTTCTCGTTTTACTGCCATACCGTATCAGGAAAACGGAAGGACAGTGGCGGTTGAAGTTCATGCGTATATGCCTTTCGAGGATGTTTCACTGTGGGAGTCGAGCGTTCCGGGCAGCCGTCCTGCTGCATACGAATCCTTTAAAGAAGAACGGTGTTCACAAATCATGTCTTTGCTGGACACGCTTCATCCCGGTTTTTCATCTTTGGTCGAAAGTACGGCGACTTCTTCTCCATTGACGGTGCGCGACTGGCTCGACCGTCCGTCGGGCAATGTATATGGAGCCCTGGCTGTCCCCCGGAACGGACTTCCTGCCATTTCCGTGCGTACTCCTTCCGTGAATCTTTTCCTTGCGGGGGAAGATATACGCTTTCATGGACTTTGCGGCGTGCCTGCAACTTCTCTGGAGTGTTTTTATGCGGTTCTGGGAACAAAATGACTTTTAGAGTTCCGGGAAAGTGCCTGGAAACGGTTTACTTCCCGGCAAGTAAAATGAGATAATGGTAATTTTTGCGGAAATTCATTAAAAAATTTTGCAGTTTCACAATAAATGCCTACATTTGCAACCCCAACAAGGGAACCACATTTGGTGCGGTAGTTCAGTTTGGTTAGAATACCGGCCTGTCACGCCGGGGGTCGCGGGTTCGAGCCCCGTC
>JADIMA010000081.1 GCA_017694945.1 Candidatus Merdivivens pullicola
GACATATACTCACGTGTCATCGCCATTACGATAAAATGCAATTCGGCTTTCTGCGATTCACCGATATCCCCCGGAACCGTTATGACATCTCCGGGAAAATTGACAAAAAGGCTGTCTTCAGTCACCTCAAAATCCGTAAGATTCTTCCTGATTGTAATTTTTCCCGAAATACAGAAAAAGAACAGAAACCCGTCAATCCTGCACGGGTGCTTCAGTATCAACAATGATTTCTCATACCTTAAATCTATCACACAAAAACCATCTTTTACATTAATACAGCCTGCATCCGAAAACAACTGCCTGAATTGTGCGAGACTGATAGTATATGTCGTGTACTCTGCCATCAAACGGATATCATTAAAAAAACAAGATTCTACCTTTTGACAATTTTCGTGCCCAAAAAGAAAGATTACACCAAATCACAGGCACTCTTTTTGGAATTTTTCCGCGCCGGATAAAAATATTTTAATTAATAAAATGAAAAGACTTATCATTACGGCAGTATCATTGACCATACTGCCACCACTTGCCGGCGCGACCGAAGTCCTCACATTGCAGCAATGCCGCGATTCAGCCGCCGCCAACAACAAAGAACTCATGATTGCCAGGCAAAAGACAATCATGGCCGGATACGACAAAAACATCGCCATGGCAAACTATTTTCCGGATGTGTCAGTTTCAGCCGCCTATCTGTACAACAGCCGGAATCCCAAACTGATTTCCCGCGAAATGTCCGACATGCTCACAAGTCTGGGCGACAACAAAATAGCCGAACTTCTGGGGAAACTCACATCCACAGACATTTCAGGAGCAATTAATGCCATCGGAACAGAAATAGACAACTTCTTTGAACTGGACATGGAAAATGTCTTTATCGGAACAGTATCCCTCCGCCAACCGATATTCATGGGAGGTAAAATAGTCAATGCCAACAAAATCGCCTCACTGGCCGAGGAACTCTCGGAAACCCAGTACGACACCATTTACAAGGACATGGTACTGGAAGTCGATAATGCATACTGGCAGACAGTCATGATAGCCAACAAACAACGGCTCGCCGAAAGATACAACACGCTTCTCGAGCAAATGCTTCACGACACAGAAATCCTTCTAAACGAAGGACTTGCGACACAGGCCGACCTGCTGGCCGTAAAAGTAAAGGCGAACGAAGCGGAACTGACGCTCAGCAAGGCAACAAACGGGCTGGCTTTAAGCAAAATGCTGCTTTGCAAACTATGCGGCATGAATCCTTATAAAGACATCGAACTGGCTGATGAAAAGGCAGAATCAGTCCCCGTACCCCTTCCCTGCCCCATAAGCAGCGACAATGAAATTTTCAAATCGAGACCGGAAATCAGAAGCCTTGAACTCGCCGGCCAGATATATGACAGGAAAATCGCCATCGAACGTGCCGACATGATGCCAAAAATCATGCTTACAGCGAATTATCTTGTTACAAACCCCAATATATACCACGGTTTTGAAAACAGGTTTGCAGGCACGTTCAATGCGGGAGTAGCCATCAACATTCCCATAATACACGGGTGCGAGACCCGGCAGAAAGTCAGAAAAGCCCAGGCCGAAGCAACGATAGCGCGGTTGCGAATGGATGATGCCAAAGAAATGATTTCACTTCAGGTCGCCCAGTTGCGCAAACAGGAGGAAGAAGCCGCCGAAAAACTGAAAATGGCCGGCGGGAACCTTGAAAGCGCCGAAGAAAACCTCAGAACGGCCACAATCGGCTACAATGAAGGAGTCATCCCTGCCAACACCGTACTGGCGGCACAGACAGCATGGGTGAAAGCACGTTCGGAATGGATTGAGGCCGGAATAGAATTGCAGATAACAAACGGAAAACTGTCATCCGCCATTTCAGGAAAATAAGAACCAATACTAATTTTTATAAAAATGAAAAAAGATTACAATCTGATCATCGGAATCACCGGCCTGCTTGCGGCCATACTTGTCATCACACTGGCAGGATACCTGGCATCAAAACCCGAACAACCTGTAATCCAGGGACAGGCTGAAGCAACAGAATACAGAGTATCGGGAAAAGTCCCGGGAAGAATAGAAAAGTTTTACGCAAAAGAGGGGGATGCCGTCAGGAAAGGAGACACGCTGGTGAAAATTGACAGCCCTGAAGTGAAAGCAAAACTCGCACAGGCGAAGGCTGCTGAATCCGCAGCCGCCGCCCAGAAAGAAAAAGCCATGTCCGGCGCAAGGCAGGAGCAGATTGCCGGAGCGTATGAAATGTGGCAAAAAGCCCTGGCAGCCGAAGAAATAATGACAAAATCCCACGAAAGGATGAAAAGGCTATATGAACAGAAAGTCATAAGCGAACAGAAACTCGACGAGGCAGAAGCCCAGTACAAGGCCGCCAAGGCCACTTGCGCCGCAGCCAAATCCCAATACGACATGGCAGTCAGCGGTGCAAGGCGGGAAGACAAGGAAGCGGCGGCGGCACTCGTAAACCAGGCAAGGGCTGCCATAATGGAAGTCGAATCCTACATGGGCGAACTCTACCTGACATCCCCGAGCGACGGCATCATATCCGCCCGTTTTCCTAAAACAGGCGAACTCGTGGGACAAGGTTCTCCCGTCATGGCCGTAACCGACCTTGACGACATTTGGTTCACATTCAGCATAAGGGAAGACATGCTGCAAGGACTTAAAATCGGAGACGAACTGATTGTAAGCATCCCGGCCTTAGGATACAGAGAATGCCGCACAAAGATAAATTACATAAGCGCAATGGAATCCTATGCAACATGGAGAGCCACCAAAGAAACCGACGGATATGATGCAAAAACTTTCGAAATAAGGAGCGTTCCTGAAAGCCGCATAGAAGGCCTCCTCCCGGGAATGACCGCAATAGTAATACGTAAATAAGAAAATGGATTTCATCAAAAACATAAAGGCTTCAATGTGCCGGGAAATACGCCTGATACGGCAAAGGCCGGTATGCCTCATTGCCGCATTGGGGACAATGACATTCTGCATGGTGTTTTTCCTGACTTTCCTAAAAGACGGAGTACCGGGAGAACTGCCCATCGGCATAGTAGATTGCGACAATTCATCGCTTTCAAGAAACCTCACAAGACAGATAGACGCCACTCAACTCGGTAAAACCATACGGTTCAACGACTACGCCCAGGCCAGAGAGGCTCTTCAGACAGGAAAAATCAATGCAGTCTGCGTGATTCCCGACATGCTGTATGACGACGTGCTTTCCGGAAGGCAGCCGACAATAACCTTTTATGTCAACACCATGTATTACATAGGAGGCGCGCTGGCCTATAAAGACCTGCTGACAATGATGAACCTGTCGGCAGGAGGAGTGCAGCGCGAACTTCTGAAAGCAAAAGGCATGGACGAGGAAGCCATAATGGGCAGGATACAGCCGATAGTCATCGACGCCCATTATATAGGGAACGCGATGACAGATTACCGGGCATATCTGACAGGAACACTCATCCCTGGCTTCCTTGAAATGACGGTAATCCTTGTGACCGTATTCGCGCTCGGCTCTGAACTGAAGTACGGCACATCCCGCACCTTTCTTGAAAATGCCGGAGGGTCGATGACAGCGGCGATTACAGGCAAACTGATACCATATACAATATTGTTCACAATCATTGGTATAATCTGCGACACGATACTGTACCGTCACGCGGGCTTTCCAATGGAGGGTTATCTCTGCAACCTGTACCTCGGCACTTTCGTAATGATACTTGCATGTGAGGCAATGGCCGTATTCCTGACAGGCGCCATGCCCGTATTAAGGACTGCATTATGCATCTCCGCACTGTACAGCATACTTGCATTCACATTGGCAGGATTCACCTTCCCCGTAGAAGCATTGCCGCCATACATACAAGGACTTTCAACAATTTTCCCATTCAGGCACTTTTATCTGATGCTCGTACAGGAAACCGTCTTCGGAAGCGGTTTTGAAGGATGGTATCCCCAACTTGTGTCAATGGCGGCATTCATGCTGTTGCCGGCCGTCACGCACAAGAGGCTGTACAAAGCATGCGAATTGCAGAATTTTCCTAAAAATTAAGAGATGAAGAAAATATTTTCCAACATAAAACATTGGTCTTCCGCCTGGTACGGAACATTCTCGGAAGAACTCCGCAACATATTCAACGACAGCGGCGTGCTGATTGTATTTTTCGTGGCGGGTCTCGGCTACCCGCTGCTTTTCGGACTGATTTTCAAAAACGGCACGATAGACGACATGCCGATAGCCGTAGTTGACAACTCCCACAGCCTCGCCGGAAGAGAGTTTTCAAGGACACTGGACGCCACACCGGAAATTTCTGCAAAATACCATTGCGCAAACATGGAAGAAGCACAAAGCCTTATGCGGCAACGCAAAGTCCACGGCATAGTGATGATACCGGAAGATTTTGGAGACTGCCTTGCCAGAGGCGGGCAGGCGCATATCTCGACTTATGCCGACATGAGCAGTTTCCTTTACTACAAAAACCTTACTATGGGGACGAACATGGCCATGCTCCATGAGATGCACAGGCATTCGGGGCTTCCACAACCTGTCAGATATGAAGCGAACCTGCCATACAACCGGAATCTCTCATATACAATATTCTTCATTGCGGCAGTACTCCCCATAGTCATACAGCAGACCATGTTTTACGGGGTATCCATGCTTTCGGGAACCATGAGGGAAGAAAACAGAAACATGAATACGAGCCTGTCCGGAAGAGGCGCGGCATACTGGCTGCTGTACATGGGCATCGGGACATATACCCTGTCTCTTGTACCGGAGATACTGGGACTTCCCCAAAACTGCGGTTTCGGAAGCATCTTCGTGCTGCTGCTTTTCTATGTCACGGCCTGCGTTGCCTTCAGTTTCACATTCAGTTCCATGATACGCCACAGAGAAACCGTTTTCATACTGTTCCTGTTCATGTCCCCGATATGTCTGTTTCTTACAGGATTTTCATGGCCCACAAGCAGTTTCCCGGAATTCTGGAAAATATTCTCCTATATTTTCCCGTCCACTTTCGCCACAAGGGCCTTCATCAACATCAACTCCGCAGGAGCAGGTCTGGGACTTGCCGTCCCTCAACTCACCGCACTTGCAGTCCAGACAATTGCATATTATATCCTGTCGAATTTATTGCTTCTACGTACTGCCCGGTCTAAAACACCAGCCCTATGCCCAGGGCTGGAATCGGGGTCATAAAACCCGTAAAAGCCAGATCAATAGTCGCATCCGGGGAAAAACGGCATTTTGCGCCTATGTCCAATGAAACTTTTTTGAAATTGACGACGAAACCCAGTGCCGGAGTAACGACGAACGAGGCTTTTGCTGGATAATAATCCGACACTCCCGGCTCCGGATGCGCGTAACCCGGCAATGCGACAGCCACTCCCGCCTCAAGTCCGATATATCCCTGCACCCTCTTTTTTGACGGGAAAAAATATTTTCCATGTGCGGCAATATCTATATAATTGCTCCCATAAAGCCACAGGTATTGGACACTCGCTCCGGAGTAGAGGCCGCATGAGGGGAAGAAAACCCCGTGCGATGTATGAAGGAACATTCCCAGAAAAGCCACGCCTCCGTTCACGCTGCCCATATATCCCGGCTTTTCCGCCCCATGGGCTATGGATGGAGGCGATACCTTGTCATCCGCTACTCCGGCTGAAGCAGTAAAAGAGAGCAAAAGGAAAAACAATATTAAAATAGTATGTTTCATGATGATTAATTTAATTACACTAACAAACTAAAACACATATGCCACTCCCACCTGCAGGCGGTTGCGATGCACATTAACTTCTTCAAGAAGTTCCGGATACTGTTTTTTAAGGCTCGAGAAACGGTTGACCATCCCGAAGTCGTACCTCACTTTTATACGAAAATGCCTGAACAGATCCGCCGACACACCGACTCCGAGCATGAAATCGAAACGGCCGTAAAGATTTTTCACCCCAAGGGCATCCCCGAACTGCCCGGCCAACTCATATACGTCCAATGTCCTGCCGTCATAATGAAGTTCGGAAGCCAGACCGACATTGAAACTCGGCACCAGGGAGATGCCAAGTCCGAAATCGTCTGTTAACTTGAAAAGATAATTGATATCGACAGGGATGTTAAGATAATGTTCCTGAAATTTCATCCCGTCGTCCACCAGGGCATCCGTAAACTCGTACTGCACGCCCGGAGTCACGCCCAGGCCCTTCCATAACCTCACATTGTAATCCACGCCTACATAGAAACCATGAGAAGAAAAAGCCGTTTCTTCATATCCTTCTGCATCTATGACATTACGCATTGATGAATAGTCATAACCTGCACCTACCGACAACTGTGCATGAGCCGCTGTTGCGAAAAAAGCGAAAAAGCAAACCGCTGATAAAGATTTTAAAATTGTTCTCATAATTTTCAAACTTGGTTATAAAACTTAACGCAAGATGCCATTTTGACAAAAACTGTTGCACTATATGCAAAAAATTCAGACGGATTTCAACAACGGGCATGGAAATTTGCGTATATTTGCAACTCAAAAAAATCTTTCTAATACATGCAGGAAATAGGATATATTTCTCAGATCATCGGCCCTGTGATTGATGTTTGCTTCCACAGGAAAGAAGACGACACCATGCCGTTGCCGGGCATACACGAAGCAATGGCCATCACGAGACAGAACGGCAGCAAACTGATTATCGAAGTCCAGCAGCACATCGGTGAAAACACGGTGCGCGCAATCGCCATGGACTCCACCGACGGGCTGAAACGCAATATGGAAGTAGTAACCCTCGGAAAATCGATATCGATGCCGGTAGGAGCCCAGATAAGGGGACGCGTAATGAATGTCGTAGGGGAAACCATCGACGGACTTTCAGGGCTTGATGACAAAGGAGCCATGCCGATACACAGGGAACCTCCGAAATTCGAAGACCTCAAGACATCCGAAGAAATACTTTTCACGGGAATAAAGGTCATAGACCTGCTTGAGCCGTATCTTAAAGGAGGAAAAATAGGTCTTTTCGGAGGTGCCGGAGTAGGTAAGACAGTGCTTATCAAAGAATTGATTAACAACATCGCCAAAAGGCACAACGGCTTCTCTGTTTTCGCCGGAGTCGGGGAAAGAACCAGGGAAGGCAACGACCTGCTCAGGGAAATGATAGAGTCCGGGGTCATCAAATACGGAGACGAATTCCTGAAGAGCATGGAAGAAGGACACTGGGATCTTTCCAAAGTGGATTATTCGGAACTGCCCAAGTCGCAGGTGGCAATGGTGTTCGGCCAGATGAACGAACCTCCGGGAGCCCGTTCTTCGGTAGCCCTTTCCGGACTTACGCTTGCCGAATCGTTCAGAGACAGCAAGGGGACAGAAGGCCCTAAAGACATACTGTTCTTTATAGACAACATATTCCGTTTCACCCAGGCCGGTTCGGAGGTGTCGGCGCTTCTCGGGCGCATGCCATCAGCGGTCGGCTACCAGCCTACGCTGGCTACCGAAATGGGACAGATGCAGGAAAGGATTACATCGACCAAAGACGGCTCCATCACATCGGTACAGGCCGTATATGTGCCGGCCGACGACCTTACAGACCCCGCACCGGCAACTACGTTCACCCATCTGGACGCAACAACGGTATTGAGCAGGAAGATTACGGAACTCGGCATTTACCCTGCCGTCGATCCGCTTGAATCCACATCGAGGATACTCGACCCCAACATCGTAGGACAGGAACATTACGATACGGCACAAAGAGTAAAGCAGATACTCCAGAAAAACAAGGAACTCCAGGACATCATATCCATCCTCGGAATGGACGAACTTTCCGAAGAAGACAAGATTACGGTGAACAGGGCGCGCCGCGTCCAGAGATTCCTCTCCCAGCCTTTCGCCGTAGCGGAACAGTTCACAGGAGTCCCGGGAGTCATGGTGTCGATAGAAGACACTATCAAAGGATTCAACATGATTCTTGACGGAGAAGTCGATTACCTGCCGGAACAGGCCTTCCTGAATGTGGGAACAATAGAAGATGCTATAAAGAAGGGCGAGGAAATACTTGCCGCCGTAAAAAAATAACAACGTAAAGATCCGAACATGGCCAGCAAGAGCATGATTCTCAACCTGTCGTCGCCGGAAAAATCATTATCCGGCATAGAAGTGCAGAGTGTGACCTTACCGGGCGCCGAAGGACGGTTTACAGTACTGTCAGGACACGCACCCATCATTTCGATACTCTGCGAAGGAGACGTAACATATATAACTCCGGACGGGAAAGAGAACGTGCAGCGCATCAGTTCGGGCTTTGCGGAAGTGAGCGACAACGAAGTTTCAGTAAGCGCGGAAATATAGGAAGTGAAGATGAAGCCTTGGATAAGAAACATATTCCTGCCGGTTTTGCTCATGCTGCTCTCAGCGCCTGCCTTTGCTGCAGCGGCAGACACCGCTGCCGTCAACAGTACTGAAAAGGCCGAAGAAGAGCAGGTCGATGTGCAGGGAATCATTTTCGGACACATCAACGACTCTTACGAATGGCATATCACAGATATCGGAGACAAACCCGTAGCCATTCCGCTTCCGGTAATCATACACAGCAAAACCAGCGGATGGCACTGTTTCATGTCGTCGAAGATAGCCCACGGGCATGAACATGACGGTTTCTACATATCTACATCGGAAAAATATGACGGAAAGATTGTGGAAAAGGGGCCGGACGGCGAAGAAATCCGTCCTCTTGACATATCCATCACGAAAAACGTACTTTCGCTGATCATCAGCAGCGCACTGCTCGTGACACTGATACTGTGCAGCGCGAGATGGTACAAAAAACACGATGTACTAAAAGAAGCCCCTAAAGGCATTGCCGCCCTGCTTGAACCGGTAATAGAAATGATAAACGACGATGTCATCAAGGACGCCGTCGGCCCGAATTACGCAAAATATTCCCCGTACCTGCTTACGGCGTTTTTCTTCATCCTCATAAACAACCTTCTGGGAATCATTCCAATCTTTCCGGGAGGGGCGAACGTAACAGGAAACATTGCAGTGACTTTCGTTCTGGCCCTGTGTACCTTCCTTGCCGTAAACCTTACGACCAACGGACATTACTGGAAAGAGATTTTCTGGCCGGAAGCCCCGATGTGGATAAAACCGATCCTGATTCCCATTGAAATGTTCGGGATGTTTACAAAGCCTTTGTCACTGATGATTAGGCTTTTCGCCAACATCATGGCCGGGCACGCACTGATACTTTGCATAGTATCAATGGTATTCATCACCATAAAGATGGGGGCCATCATAGGAGGCTCGATGACAGTGGTCTCCGTTGGATTCGGAATATTCATGGACTGTTTTGAAATACTGGTGGCATTCATCCAGGCATACGTATTTACCATACTTTCAGCCGTATTCATCGGACTGGCCCAGGAAAGGCCGCATGCAGAGGGACAGAAACATTGATAATATTAATGTAAAACATTTTAAAATAATTAAACTATGTTACTTACAACATTATTGGCGGCAGGTGCCGCATTGGGAAAACTCGGAGCAGCAATAGGTGCCGGCATAGCCGTAATCGGCGCCGCAATAGGTATCGGAAAAATCGGTGCTTCAGCCATGGAGTCAATCGCACGCCAGCCCGAAGCGGCAAGCAACATCCGTTCGAGCATGATCCTCGTATCGGCCCTTATCGAGGGTGTCGCATTGTTCGCCGTAATCGTCTGCATGTTGGTTCTTTTCATAGCATAAGGCCATGTCGCTGCTGATACCGGATAGCGGGCTTCTATTCTGGATGCTTCTGATTTTCGCGATTGTTTTCGTAATACTCGCGAAATTCGGTTTCCCTGTCATCACCAAGATGATAGCCAAGCGCAGAGACCATATCAACGACTCGCTGCGTCTGGCCGAAGAAGCCGAGGTCAAATTGGGACAGATGAAGCAGGAGCATGCCCGGATAATAGCACAGGCACGCGAAGAACAGAACCGGATACTTAAAGAAGCCGCCCAGGAAAGGGACAACATCATACGCCAGGCACAGACACAGGCGCAGGACGAGGGCCGCAAGATACTTGACGAGGCAAAGACCAGGATTGATGCGGAAAAAGAAAGCGCACTCAGGGAGATACGCGGCCAGGTCGCACTCCTCTCGGTGCGGATAGCCGAAAAAGTGATGCGCAAAGATCTTTCCTCCGACCAGGCCCAGTTAGACCTCGTAACAAGGATGCTTGACGAGGCGACAGCCTCAAAAGCCATCAAAAACAACTGATTGTCATGAATGTAGGTATAGTTTCGGCAAGATACGCGGAAGCACTCCTTAAATATGTGAACGAGACCGGAAACGGTGAAAGCGTATATGGACAGGCGTGCATACTGGAAAAATGCTTTGCCACTCTGGAAGGCATGAGAGACCTCATATACCATCCTAAGGCGACGTCAGACCAACTTAAAATGAGGGTACTGACCACGGCTCTAGGTGGCGAGGAAAATGCCGCCCCGGAACTGAAACGCTTCTTCAGGCTTGTCATAAAGCACAAAAGAACGAAATTCCTGCATCTGATGCTTAAGATATTCATAGGAAAATACCGTGAATCAAAAGGCATCAGCTGGGGAAGGCTGATAACCGCCGTGCCGTCCGGACAACTTGAAGAAAGGCTTGCCGGCATACTGCAGGACATGACAGGACGCACTCTGGAACTGGAAACTAAAAACGACCCTTCCATTATCGGCGGATTCATTTTCGACATGGGATGGACCCGGATGGACGCAAGCGTCGCGTCGCAACTCAATTCAATCAAGCGGCAATTCATCGAAAAAAACAGAAGAATAGTATAAAATATGTCTCAGAATATAAAACCAAGCGAAATATCCGACGTGTTGCTCAAGCAACTCAAGGAAATCAAGAACGAACTCAAGTTTGAAGAAATCGGCGAAGTCCTCCAGGTGAGCGACGGCGTTGTAAGAATCTTCGGACTGGAAAACGCCGAAGCCAACGAACTGATCGAGTTTGAAAACGGCATAAGGGCCGTGGTGATGAACCTTGAGGAGGACAATGTCGGAGCGGTGTTACTCGGCCCTACGGATCAGATTAAGGAAGGCATGACCGTCAAAAGGACAGGACGTATCGCGTCGATCGACGTTGGCGAAGGCATGATAGGCCGCGTCGTGGATCCGCTTGGAGTCCCTCTTGACGGCAGAGGGGCCATCGAGGGAGAACTTACAGAAATGCCGCTTGAAAGGAAGGCGCCGGGAGTCATTTTCCGCCAGCCTGTAACCCAGCCGCTCCAGACAGGATTGAAATCCATAGATGCGATGATTCCTATCGGCAAAGGCCAAAGGGAACTCATAATAGGCGACCGCCAGACAGGTAAAACCGCCATTGCCATCGACACGATAATCAACCAGCGCGAATCCTATCTGGCAGGCAACCCGGTTTACTGCATTTACGTTGCCGTAGGCCAGAAGGCCTCTACGGTGGCAAGCATAGTGAATACTCTGAGGCAAAAAGGCGCAATGGACTATACGATTGTGGTTGCGGCAACTGCCGCCGACCCTGCCGCAATGCAATATTACGCCCCGTTTGCCGGGGCGGCCATAGGCGAATATTTCAGGGATACGGGAAGGCATGCCCTTGTCGTATATGACGATCTCTCAAAACAGGCGGTAGCCTACCGCGAGGTATCCCTTATACTCCGCCGCCCTTCAGGCCGCGAAGCATATCCGGGCGACATCTTCTACCTGCATTCAAGGCTGCTTGAGAGAGCCGCGAAAATCATAGACCAGCAGGATGTGGCCGAGCGGATGAACGACCTTCCTGAAAGCCTTAAGGGAAAAGTAAAATGCGGAGGCTCGCTTACCGCCCTGCCTATCATCGAGACTCAGGCCGGAGACGTTTCGGCATACATTCCTACAAACGTGATATCCATCACTGACGGACAGATATTCCTTGACACCGACCTGTTCAACCAGGGTTTCAGGCCCGCAATCAATGTCGGAATTTCCGTATCCCGCGTAGGAGGAAGCGCGCAGGTAAAGAGCATGAAGAAAGTTGCAGGAACCCTGAAAATAGACCAGGCCCAGTATCGTGAACTTGAAGCATTTTCCAAATTCAGCAGCGACATGGATCCGGTAACGGCAATGGCAATCGACAAGGGAAGGAAAAACAACCAGCTGCTTATTCAGCCCCAGTACTCCCCTATGCCGGTAGGAGACCAGGTGGCAATACTCTATTGCGGCACACGCGCCTTGATGAAGGACATCCCTCTTGAAAAAGTAGGCGATTTCCAGACGACTTTCCTCAACAGGATGCATGCCGGCCATGAAGACGACGTACTCAAACCCCTCGCTCACGGAAAAATCGACGAAGGAATAGAAAACACCATAAAAGAAGTTGCAGAATCAGTCGCGATTCTATATAAATAATAAAAAATGGCATCACTGAAAGAAATAAAAAGCAGGATAAATTCCATAAACGGGACACTTAAAATCACTTCGGCGATGAAGATGGTTGCAGCGGCCAAACTTCATAAGGTGCAGAATGCGATTACTACCATGCTGCCCTATGAGAAGCAACTGCATGACATATTGTCCCGGCTTCTTTCAGACAGCGCCGAAAACGGCTATGCCACAGGCTGCAGCGAATACATAACAGAACGGCCAGTGAGGAAAGCGGCCATCATCACCGTAGCCTCGAACAGTTCGCTTTGCGGAGCGTTCAATTCCAATGCCATAAGACATTTTAAAGATATCGCAGCAGGATACATGGAATCCGGCCTTTCAAAAGACGACATACTCGTTTATCCTGTCGGCAGGAAGATGGCAGAGGCTGTTGCCAAGGCCGGTTTTAGGGCACAAGGGGACTTCAACACCCTTGCGGACAGACACGCCTATAATGAAGCCGCCGGTTTTGCTGGAAAACTGATAGACCTTTACCTTAAAGGCGAAGTTGACAGGATAGAACTGGTATATAACCACTATAAGTCTTCCGCTTCACAGGTTCCGGTCAACGAGACTTACCTCCCGTTCGCAGCAGCACCGAACCATCCGGCAAAAGACGGAGATACGGAAAACGATTACCTTAAAAACTACATAATAGAACCTGATCCGCAGTCCGTACTGAAAGTACTCCTTCCAAAAGTCCTTGTACTTAAAATATTCACCATGCTCCTCGATGCCAATGCTGCAGAACATGCGGCAAGAACGATCGCCATGCAGGAGGCAAGCGACAATGCCCAGAAACTGCTTCAGGATCTCAAGCTACAATACAACAAGCAGCGTCAGCAGGCCATCACGGACGAACTGCTGGACATTGTAAGCGGCACGATGGTGAACAATTAGGATTATTACTACCGGTTAAGATTTTCGTGAAGCCTTGAATTTCGCGCGCAGCACTTCTATTACCGCAGGAAGGATTGAAATCAGAATGATGGCTACGATAAGAATTTTCAGGTTGTCCTGTACAAAAGGCAGGTCTCCGAAAAAATAACCGATATAGCAGAAAATCGCAACCCAGACGGCGCCTCCGACAGCATTGTATATAATGAAATATACATAATGCATCTTTCCCATCCCGGCCACGAACGGAGCAAAAGTCCTTACAATCGGCACAAAACGGGCAAGGATAATCGTTTTTCCTCCGTATTTATTGTAAAACCGATGCGTTTTTTCAAGATAACTTCTCTTAAATATCCTTGAATTCGGATTTCTGAACAGTTTTTCACCGAAAAAACGCCCCACGGCATAATTGCACGAATCTCCAAGAAAGGCGGCGGCAAAAACTATCAGCACCATCAGGTGGATATTTATCGGGGACTCCGGAAGCGCGGATATCGCCCCTGCCACGAACAGCAGCGAATCCCCCGGAAGAAACGGCGTCACGACAAGGCCGGTCTCACAGAATATTATGATGAAAAGTATTGCATAAGTCCAAAGATGGTACTGGTTGACTATCTCAACCATGTGCTTGTCAATATTGAGGATGAAATCTATTATGAAATCCATGACCGTCGTATTAAAGGCGGATAAATTTTCCGGGTGCAAATTTACTCAAATTATCCAGTTATTATGATTACCCGTAAAAATACCCCGGGCGTGGCCTCGGCGTACAGGCGTGCTTTCTGGCCGGAGAAGGCACGCCTCTGCCCCCATACAAGGGGGTGTTTTTGCGGATAATCATAATAAAAAAACGAGACGACCTTCAAGTCATCTCGTTCATGCGGTATGTACGGGGTTCGAACCCGCGCACGGCAAGCCGGCGCGGGTGATCCGCGGAATAACATTACCCACCCCGGCCCTCCCAAAGGAGGGCGTTGGGCCGCGAGTTCTCGCCCATAAACAATAAAAAACGAGACGACTCTCAAGTCATCTCGTTCTTGCGGTGCGGACGGGGCTCGAACCCGCGCACGGCAAGCCGGCGCGGGTGATCCGCGGAATAACATTACCCACCCCGACCCTCCAAAGGAGGGCGTTTGGGGTCGCGAGTTCTCGCTCATAAGCAATAAAAAAACGAGACGACCTTCAAGTCATCTCGTTCCTGCGGTGCGGACGGGGCTCGAACCCGCGACCCCCGGCGTGACAGGCCGGTATTCTAACCAAACTGAACTACCGCACCAAATGTGGTTCCCTTGTTGGGGTTGCAAATGTAGGCATTTATTGTGAAACTGC
>JADIMA010000082.1 GCA_017694945.1 Candidatus Merdivivens pullicola
ACCGGTTCGTTGTATAATTAATAAAAGGGAACAGTTATGCCAAAGTCTTCTTCGGATGTTAAGTCTTTTGTCCTCAGAGTAGATGCCAAGACTTGGGAAGCCCTTGAAAAATGGGCTGCTGATGAGTTCCGAAGTGTCAATGGCCAATTGCAATGGATAATTTCGGAAGCTCTCCGCAAGAGCGGCAGGATCAAATGATCGGTCGAAATATCGTAATATACTGATATATTGTAAATTACTATTATTATAATATTTTACAGGTATGGAATTCGAGGGCTTCCGAACCCTTTGAATTCCATACCTGTTTTTTGCGTGTTGTTTTTCTTGATTTACAATAAATTACAAGAATAAAAGTTATTGCGGCTTTTCGTTTTAGAACGGCAGATCGTCTTCGTCTGAAACCGGTTCCGAAAGGTCGTCGATGCCTGGCGCGGCAGGTGACGGTGCGGCAGGCGACGGCGCAGCAGGCTGCGTTCCGGCATGTTCAAGCCGCCATGCCCTTATGTCATTGTACCATCTTCCGTTGTATTCCCTTGCGGAAATGCTGAAAGATATTTTCATTTCATCCCCTTCCCTGTATTTTTCCAAATCGTGGACTCTGTCTCCCCAGACATTGAAACAGATATAACTCGGGTATTGTCCTTCCTGGTATTCTATGACGAATTCCTGTTTCTGCCATTCGCCTCTGGCCGATGCGCCCTTCTGGATGGCAAGTTTCTTGCTTAATTTTCCGGTAATCTCCATGATTTCAGCATGTCTAAAAAAAGAGGAGGCCCGAAGACACTCCTCTTCAAATTTCGTAAAGGTATGTTATTTTGCCAGTTTGGCAGTTTTTGCTTTTGGCGCCGGTTTGGCAACGGTTTTTGTCTGCGTTGGCGCTTTGTCGTTTTCGGTCTCCACGTAAGGCATCACCTTTATCAGTTCAATGTCGAATATGAGTGTGGAGTTGCCAGGGATAGGGCCTCTGCGAGAAGAACCGTATGCGAGTTCGGATGGTATGTACAGTTCCATTCTTCCTCCTTCGCCGATCTTAGGAAGGCCTTCTTTCCATCCGTCGATGAAAACCTGCAAAGGCATGGTCACGGATTTGCCTTTTGAAGAATCGAATTCTTCGCCGTTGATGAAGGTTCCTCTGTAAATTACTTCCACGGTATCTTTAGGAGATGTAGGGCGGAGTTCGCTTCCTTCTTCGATAATCTTGTACTGAAGTCCGCTTTCAGTTTCCTCTACGCCTTCCTTTTCCCTGTTTGCTTCAAGGAATTTTTCGCCTTCTTTGAGATTGACCTCGTTGTCGTAAGCGGTCATGATTCCGAGGTATTTCCTGAATGTAGGGTTGATGTCCTTAGGATCCAGTTTGAATGCGGTGGTGTCATTAGGGCCGGTGGCTTTGAAATAGTCGTACATGCCTTCTTTGACTTCGGACATGTTCACGAAATCCTGATTGAACCCGTTGTTTTTGATGAAATATCCGAAATTGAAGCCGATATAATAACTAACGGAATCAATGAGGGATTTCTGTGGGAGTTCGGTTTCGATTTCAAAGTCGTGGGTTGCGGGCGCAGTGCCTGTCCCGCATGATACAAGTGCCGCTGTAAGTGCGCCAAATGCCAATGATTTGATGATTTTCATTTTTGTATTAATTTTTGCGTTCAACTTTTCAAAATCATGCAAAATTACTATTTTTTTGCTTTTTGCAAACCAGAAAAAGGAAAGTTAATCCGATAATTGCCGAACATAGTGAAGTAAAAAGGATTGTGACCTTGCCTATGTCTGTAATGCCGCTGTCCGGGAAGGCGAGGTTGTTTATGAAAATAGACATCGTGAATCCTATTCCGCCGAGTATTCCGATGCCGACAATCTGCCTCCACTTCGCATCTTCAGGTTTGCGGGCCAGCCCTGCCTTGGTCGCAAGCCAGCTGAAAAGGAAAATGCCCAGAGGTTTTCCGATGAATAGCCCGAAAAATATTCCGAGCGATATGTCTGGAATGCCGTCTCCGGGCCCCAGTGCGCTCCCGTTTAATGCCACTCCTGCATTGGCCAGGGCGAATACGGGCATGATCATGAATGTAACCCAGGGGTGCAGCGTGCTTTCAAATTTGTGCATGAGCGGATCGGCCTTGTTGATCATGCTGTGCATCGTGTGGATTATATGCTGCTGTTCCGGGTTGGCGATGACTTCCACCTTCGCGGAACCGGCCATTTTGAATTTGTCAATCAGGTATTGCAGTTTTGTCCCGAAGCGAAGTTCGTTTATGACGCTTCTCGCCGGGGTGACTGCGGCGAGAAGTACTCCGGCAATCGTGGCGTGGACTCCTGAACGATATACGAAGTACCATAAAAATACTCCGGCAATGATATAGACATATTTATTCCTGATGTTCAGGAAGTTCAGGAGAGCAAGGCCGGCGACAATGCCTGCGGCGTACAGCAGGAATACCGGGTCGAGGGCATGTGCGGGATAAAACAGTGCGAGCACGATTATCGCCCCGAGGTCATCGACGATTGCCAGCGCGGTAAGGAATACCTTTAACGAAAGCGGGACGCGTTTCCCCAGCAGCGATACTATGCCTATGGCGAAGGCTATGTCGGTAGCCATTGGGATTCCCCAGCCTTTTTCGGTAAACGGATTTCCCGAATTGAACATGAAATACGTTACGGCAGGCACCAGCATGCCACCTATGGCTGCGAATATGGGAAGGGCGGCGTGTTTTAGCGAAGACAGTTCCCCTACCAGCATCTCGCGCTTGATTTCCAGCCCGACGACAAAGAAGAATATGGCCATCAGCCCGTCGTTGACCCAGTCGAGCAGTGACATTTTAAGTGAGAAGTTTCCGACCGAGATCCCCATTTCCTTGTCCCAGATGTTTACCAGCCAGGGCATCAGCCCGGTGTTGGCGGCTATGATGGCCAGGGCGGTACATATTATGAGCACTATGCCTCCGGCTGATTCGTTGTGGAAAAAGGTATTGAAGATGTTCCGGATTTCGTACATCCGGAATTTTTTAAGGCTCTGTTCTCTGTCAATAGCAGACATGTTCTTTCAATAAAAAAGTTTTAGGTTGCAAAATTAATAATTTATCAAATAATCTCGGGAAAAATTTGGAGGGAATGCGATTGTTTGATATCTTTAGGGGAAATTAGACAACTGTATATGGAAATAACATCGGGACTGCTTCACGCCAAACTCAAGGAATTCTTCGGTTTTGACAAATTCAAAGGACAGCAAGAGGATATAATAAAAAGTCTTATTTCCGGCAAGGACACTTTCGTGCTGATGCCTACCGGGGGCGGCAAGTCTCTGTGTTATCAGCTTCCGGCGCTCGTCATGGAGGGGACGGCTATTGTGATTTCGCCGCTGATCGCCCTGATGAAAAACCAGGTTGACGCCATAAGGGGGTTTATTTCGGATCAGGAAGGGATAGCGCATTTTCTCAATTCCTCTTTGAACAAAAGCCAGATTGCCGAGGTCAGGAAGGATCTTGTCGAAGGCGTCACCAAGTTGCTGTATGTCGCGCCGGAGTCCCTGACAAAGGAGGAAAATGTTTCTTTCCTGAAGCAGTTGAAGATTTCGTTCTATGCAGTTGACGAGGTGCATTGCATCTCGGAATGGGGGCATGATTTCCGTCCGGAATACAGGCGTATCCGCGAAATCGTGGAGGAAGTGGGCCGTGCGCCGATAATCGCGCTTACCGCTACGGCGACGCCTAAAGTCCAGTACGATATCCAGAAAAATCTGGGAATGTTGGACGCCAATGTGTTCAAGTCCTCTTTCAACAGGCCTAATCTGTATTACGAGGTTAGGGACAAGGTCGATCCGAAGCGCGACATGATCAAGTTCATCAAGCAGAATGCAGGCAAGTCAGGAATCGTGTATTGTCTTTCAAGAAAGAAAGTGGAAGAGATTGCCGAATTGCTTAATGTGAATGGTATCAAGGCATTGGCCTACCATGCCGGAATGGATGCGGCGACAAGGGCGGCCAATCAGGACAAGTTCCTTATGGAGGAGGTCGATGTGATAGTCGCCACCATTGCTTTCGGCATGGGCATAGACAAGCCCGATGTGCGTTTCGTAATACACTACGACATGCCGAAAAGCCTTGAAGGCTATTACCAGGAGACCGGCAGGGCGGGCAGGGACGGCCGGGAAGGCAAGTGCATCGCCTATTATTGTTATAAGGACATGGTCAAACTTGAGAAGTTCATGCAGGGCAAGCCTGTCACCGAGCAGGAGATAGGCAAGCAGTTGCTGCAGGAGACAATCGCTTATGCCGAGTCCACCCAGTGCCGAAGGAAGATACTTCTGAACTATTTCGGGGAAGAATACGGACAGGAAAACTGCGGTGCATGCGACAATTGCCTGCATCCGCGCAAGCAGTTTGATGGAAAAGAAGCGCTTCTTACGGTAATCGAGCTTGTTCTTTCCATGCCTGAACACTTCAAGACGGAGCATTTGGCCAACATACTTGCAGGTGTCGATACCGCGCTGGTGAAGTCCTATCATCACAACGGGCACGAGATGTTCGGTATCGGGAAGTCGAAAGGCGCAAGATACTGGATATCCGTCATCAGGCGCGGTGTCGTCGATAAGTTCCTGGACAAGGACATAGAGACTTTCGGACTTATAAGCGTAACGGACAAGGGCCGCAAGTTCTATGATTCCCCGTATCCTCTCATGATGACCGAAGACAGGGAGTTTGCCGAAGGGGACGACGATGACGACGATGTTGTTTCTTCGCAGGTGAAGGCAGGCGGCGGAGGAGCCGGCGACGAGGTTCTGCTTTCGATGCTGAAAGACCTGCGTTCTTCCATGTCGCGAAGGCTCAAATTGCAGCCGTGGGTGATTTTTACAGATGTCGCCCTGGAGGATATGACGATACTTTATCCGATAACTGTTGACGAATTGAAGCATTGCCAGAATGTCGGCGAAGGCAAGGCTAAAAAGTTCGGCAAGGAATTTGCCGAACTCATCAGACGCTATGTTGAGGAAAACGATATAACCCGTCCGAACGATTTCGTTGTCAAGACCGTGGTGAACAAGTCCGCCAACAAGGTGCAGATCATAACCAGCATAGACCGCATGCATCCTTTGGAGGACATAGCCGAGGCCATAGGCATGGAAATGGACGAGTTGCTGGACGAGATAGAATCCATCGTATATTCGGGGACGAAGTTGAACATTGATTATTACATCCGGCAGGAAGTAGATGACGACAAGGTCGAAGATATTTACGATTATTTCAAAAATGAAGCCGAGTCGGATTCGCTGGCTGATGCAATGAAGGAACTCGGCCCTGATTTTACTGAAGAAGAAGTACGTCTGGTGAGAATCAAATTCCTCTGCGAAGTGAGCAATTAGATTTTTAAGCCATGAAACGTTTTTTGTGTTTTCTGGCATTGGCAGTTGTCTTTTCGACGGCTGCAAATGCCATTGCCGACCGTTATCAGGACAAGCGCCTGAAATTTAAAAAAGATTGGACGGAATATTCCAGGGCTGAAGAAAAGGATCTGCCCAAGACTCAGGAAAGGATACTGGAAAGGATAATGGACAAGGCGGTTTCCGAGGATGCCTGTCTCGATCTTTGCTATGCTTTCGACGAGTATGTGTCATTGTCCGGCTATGATCGGGAGGAGTTGCCGGACAGGCTTGATTATATATATGGTGTGATAGAAGGGCTGCCGTCGGTACAGATGAAATGCCTTATGTATCTGTCGGTGAGGCAGGATGCCCCTCAAAGGGCCACGGATTCGTTGGCTTCATGCCTGGAGAGGAACAAGGACGCGCTCATCGGGAAGCACCGTATCACAGCAGGCATGGCGTCCGCCGTTGGCGGCTCCATCGATGAGGCTTTCCATTATATAGACGATTACGAATTTCTTCTCAAAAAGTTGATATATACATACTGGCCGGGGATGTCCCGTGTTCCGGCCGGCTATATTGACAAACTGGTGGAATATTGTTCCGGAGCCGGAGAAGAATACATGATAAATTTAGTGGACGCCCTGATGATAAAAGCCGGGCACGAGGCCGAAAACGCTTATGCCGGGACCGGGAACGGGGAATTGATCAGGCGTTACAGGGAAATAGCCGACAGTTGCGGGGACAATGCGGCATGGATTATTCCGGTTTCGCGTATGGCGGAACTTCTCCGTATCCGTTCAGGGAGCGAAGACGAATTTCTTTCCCTCGATTCCATGTCGAGGCAGGCTATAGCATGGGCGGATGAAAAACTTTCGCAGAAAGATATCCCGTTTTATGAAAAACAGTTGCTTGAAGACCGGAAGGAGGATATCGAACATGTCATTGACATGCTGAATGAAAAGGCGATTTACGATCTGACCGAATATTTCCCGTATCCTTGCGAGACCGAGATTGTGTTTGCCGTGAAAAATTGCAGTGACGTGCATGTGACTATAAACAAGTCGGATCTTTCCGGAATCGTCATGGATGAGACTGTGCATTGTCCCGGAACAAGGAGTTTCGGAGTGGAGGATACGCTCGTCCTGTTTACTTTGCCGGCTCTGGAAGACGGGAATTATAACATATCATATTATATTCCCGGAGAAAACGCTGCATTGTGGAACAGGATAAGCCGTCGTCTCGATGTGTCTTCTTATTCTGTGGCGATGAGGACGGGATCCGACGGGATTCCCGAGTTTTATCTGACTGATGCGAGGACGGGGAAGCCTGTTGAAAGTTCCGGCTTTACAATTGAGTTTGAGGACAAGGGGCGCGAGCCTTTTTCGTCAGTAATGGATTTTGACGGTTTTACGAAACTTCCGGTTGAAATAGACTGTTACGCCCGTCTCCGTTTTGTCTCCCCGGACGGCAGGCGTTCTCCCGAGGTCCCGATATATCCTGAGCGTCCGCATTATTCGGGAAGCCGGCCTTATGATGCTTCCTACGGAGAGTTTTTCCTTGACAGGAAACTGTTCAGGCCCGGCGAGAAAGTGCGTTTTAAATATGTGGCATATCATTCGAATGGCAGGAGGCTCGGTGTCGAACCCGGGAAAACAGTGTCCGTGGGGCTTTATGCTTCGGACGGCAGGCTGGTTGATAGCCTTTCTTGCACGACCGGCGATTTCGGTTCAGCCTCAGGGGAGTTCGAGATTCCTGAAGGTCTGATGAACGGGACTTTCAGCATAAGGACAAAAAGCGGCAGCATGGAATATTTCCGTGTCGAGGATGCGGAGCCGCCTGTTTTCTCGGCCGGCTTCAACCCGGTGGAAGGCATTTTCAGGTATGGCGATTCATTGTCGGTTTCCGGTTATGTCAAAAGTTACAGAGGATATGATGTGGAGGGAGCCAAGGTGGCATATACGGTTGAAGACCGCTGGGGAGGCCGGGAGTTTTCCGGGAAAACATATACCGGACGGGACGGGAGTTTTTCAATACCTGTCGTGATGACCGGGGGCTATATGTGCATTAATGCCGTGGCCACCATGCAGGACGGCAGTTCTCTTGAGTTCCGCAAATCGTTGATGACCGATGAGTATGGGGTGGAACTGTCGATTTTGACCGATTGTCTTAAAGTATCCGACGACGGCGGGTTTTATTCAATAGGAGATGACAGCCTTGCGTTTGAACTGGAGGCGAAAAACAGGGACGGTGTCGTTCTGGACAGCCTTGCATGCCGCTATTCGGTCTGCCGTGTCGGCGAGGACGGCAAGAAGCGTGTTGTTTTCTCGGCAGACGCATTTACAGGAGAAAAACTGGTTGTCGGCAAAGAAATGTTGTCTCCGGGCGAATACGAGGTGTCGTTTTCTTATGAGTCGGACGGACTTGTGAACAGCGAGGCCCGGAGTTTTATTTTCCTTGAAGATTCCGAAGCCGCTTATCCGGATATTGACAGGCCGTATGTGTTTGTGGAGGTTTCAGGTGATACGTGCCTCATGGGCGGCAGGGACAGCCTGTGGGTGCTTGCGGAATATTTCGACTTGAATACCGGGGAACTTCTGGAAGTAGGCCGGGATGTGCTGGTTCCGGGCATTCATCGCATATGTGACAGTATTCCGGAACTTTATCCGGGCAGGAGCCTTGTGCGTTCTCTCTATGTCGTAAAGGAAGGTGAGGCAAAAGTCTTGCGGACGGATCTTTCGAGCACGGCGGACTTCTCCATTGACATGGAGGTGGCTTCGCTCAGGAAGGTCACTTCTTCCGGGACTACGGAATATTTTACTTTGATTTTTCCAGACACTCATGATGTTGAAGTGCTCGTGGATATTTTTGACAAGAGTTCGGAAGATATCATGTCCAATAAATATTATTTCGCTCCCCAGAATGTGCTTAAGCGGGCTTATGTCCCTTATCCTTACTCTTATTTCGGGGGAAGCGGTCATTTCAGGGATTTTGCAATGTCGTCCGGCAATGTCGTGATGAAAGCGGATGCGGCTGTGGCTGAAAGAGCGATGGGTTCTGCTTCCGATGAACGCGCGTTATATATTCCTGATGACATTCTGAGGAAAGATTTCTCATCGACTCTCGCTTTCTATCCTCACCTGAGGCCTGATGCTGATGGCCGTATCGAGGTATGTTACGGGACTTCGGCAAGGCTTTCGACTTTTGTCGTGCAGATTCTGGCCCATGACAAGGCGTTGAGGACTGCGTTTGCAAGGGATGAAGTTGTCGTGAAACGTGAATTGATGGTTTCGGCATCCGTGCCGGATTTCCTGCGCGTGGGCGACAGCGCGGTGCTTGCGCTTGCCGTGAAAAACGACATGGACGCTCCGGCTTACGGGCGTTTTGTCGTGGAAATGTATGACGCGTCCCGTGAGGATTCGCTTGCCGTTCCTGCATACAGGTGGCAGAGCGCGCCGGTATTTGTAGATGCAGGTGGAACCGTTTCGGAAAATGCGGCGCTGCCGGTTGCCGACGGGAAAATCTCCCGATATGCCTTGCGTTTTGCGTTTGTCGGTGAGAATGATACCAAAGTGAGCGATGCTGAAGAGCATGTCCTGTCTGTCGTTCCGTCTGATATCGTCGCTGTCAATACGGTGTCCGCGATTTCTGATGCGTCGGGAATGGCTGCAGTGGATGTGCGGGAGTTGTCCGATACGGGCGGCAATCCGATATACCGCATAGATGTCTCTACTCCTGTGTCAGCCGCCATAGATGCCATGCCGCTTGTTCTGGAACCTTCCGTAAACTCTCTGACAGACTGGGTTGACGCCCTTGTGACGATGAAGGTGGCTGAAAGGTTGCTTGCGGAAAAGCCGGGAATGGCTGACTATGTCAGGGCTTTGGAGCCCGAAGATGTTGCCGGGTATGAAAACACTCCGTGGTATGATTACATGGCGGAGCAGAATGCCGGACTGGCCGCGCTGGATTCATTGCTGTCGCCTTCGTGGAGGCAGCGTTTCTCGGAAGAGGCCGTTTACAGGATACGCGGGTTCAGATATTCGAACGGGGCTTTTTCTTGGTTCCCAGGAGGAAAACCATCTGCATACATGACATTGATGCTGCTTGAACGTTATGCCGTTTGCAGCGCCTTCGGTATCGGCTATTCCGAGGAAGAGGCCGAATGTATTTCAGGAGCGCTCGCTTATCTTGATGAGGAGTTTTCATCGCGCATGAAACATGTCTCGGATTCATTGGGCTGGAGGGAATATTCTTCCGAATTGTTTGACCGTGACGGTTTTGTCCATGATTATATGTTTGTCCGTTCGTTTTACCGTAATTCGGTTCCTTTGTCGGGAACGGCGGGGCGATTTTATGATAAATGTGAAAAACTGATGGCAAGGAGGGCTGCTCGTGCGGATGTTCCTTTGAAAATCAAATTCGCGCATGTGCTTTTGAACGGCGACCGTTATTCCGGAAGCAGGAGAATGGCGGATATTGTGGCTTCGCTTTATGAACATGCTTCCGCCGACAGATGGGGCAATCTGTGCTTCGCCCCCGGGCGGCACGGACTTTATGGAATATTTGATTCGGAAGTATATGTCAATTCTTCGGCTCTGATGCTTTTCGACGAACTGGAAGCCCGTGGAATCAATGACAGGCGCGGTTCAGCCGGAAAGGTGTCATCTTTGGCTGACGGTACGGAGCGGCATCTGCTTTCACTCAAGGAAGGGACTGACTGGGGGGACGGCATAAGGACTGCGGTGGCTGTATCCGCTTTGATCTCACGTTCTTCCGGAGAGTTTCCGGAAAAGTCGTCTTCTATCATTGCCGATGCATCCGGTCTGGATTCTCTGGCTGGGGACGACGGCATTCTGAGGATTGCGGCCTCCGATGCCGGCAATCTCATGATTGTTTCAGTATCGAAGATTTATCGCACCGTGATTGAAGATCTGGGCAGTTCCGGGAACGGTATTTCCGTAAGGCGTGAATTTTACCGGAGGCCTTTGGCGTCTTCTTCACTGGAACCTTTGACAGAAGGTTCGCATATTGAGAAAGGGGATGTGATAGTCTGCCGGTATGTCATTGACAACGACCAAGCACGTTCTTTTGTCAGGTTAAGTGCGATGAAACCTGCCTGCTTTGCGGCAACCGACATCCGTTCCGGCTATGCCTATTCGTGGCGTACTTCTTTCCCTGCTTACAGGGACATACAGGAAAGCCATACTGATTATTATGTCGATTACCTTCCGGAAGGCGTTTCAGAACTTACCGAAGAGTTTTTCGTTACTGTGTCGGGGACTTTCTCGGCTGGAAATGTTGAGATTGTTTCACTGTATGCGCCTCAATACAGAGGCTGTACGGAGGCACAGGAAGTGCATGTGCAGTGAGAGGCCTTCGCGCATGCCTGAGTCAAGTCTGGGTATGGTCTTGGATTTTGCAAGGTTAGCATTGTGCCGTATTTGCTACTTTTAAAAACAATAAAGCCTGTTAATCAAGCGATTAACAGGCTTTTCCTGTACCCCCGTGGGGAATCGAACCCCAACCTAAAGAACCGGAATCTTCAATTCTATCCATTAAACTACGGAGGCAGTTTTGGACTGCAAATATAGCAAATAAAGATAAAATACTATATCTTTGCGCCTGAATTTGTTAAAGACTAAATTTTAATACAAATAGTTTATGAAAGCATATGTTTTCCCCGGTCAAGGTTCTCAGTTTACCGGGATGGGTAAATCCCTGTATGACGGGAATGCCAAGGCTAAGGAATTATTTGAATGTGCAAATGATATTCTCGGTTTCCGTATTACGGATGTGATGTTTTCCGGTACTGCCGAGGATCTCAAGGCTACAAAAGTGACACAACCGGCTATTTTCGTTCACTCGGTATTGTTGGCAAGTTGTCTGAAAGACGGTGACGTTATAGACGGATATGAGGGCGGTTTTAATCCGGACATGGTTGCAGGACATTCTTTAGGAGAGTTCTCCGCCCTTACTGCGGCAGGAGCCCTTTCTTTTGAAGACGGTCTGCGTCTCGTCGCAATACGTGCTTCGGCAATGCAGAAAGCCTGTGAAATCAAGCCTTCTACAATGGCGGCAATCCTCGGAATGGACAGTGCGAAGATAGAGGAAGTCTGCCGTGAAGAGGTTGAAGGAATTGTAGTTCCGGCCAATTACAATTGCGATGGGCAAGTGGTTATTTCCGGTGACATGGAAGCAGTTAAAAGAGCCTGCGACAAACTGAAGGCGGCTGGTGCGAAACGTGCCGTGATGCTGGCCGTAGGCGGAGCATTCCACTCTCCGCTGATGGAGCCTGCCAGGGCGGAACTGGCAGAAGCGATAGAAAAGACAGTTTTCTCCGCTCCGGTATGTCCGGTTTATCAGAATGTCGATGCACGGCCTAATACCGATCCTTCCGCAATAAAGGCCAATCTTCTCTCGCAACTTACATCGCCTGTTAGATGGACCCAGACGGTTAAGAACATGGCAGCCGACGGCGCCGACGAATTCATAGAACTCGGGCCGGGTACAGTCCTTCAGGGATTGGCCAAGAAGATTATTCCAGGAGTCAACGCTATTTCAATAGCATAATTTTATTATAGAAGATATTATGGCGAAAGAGAAAAAATTCATTACATGCGACGGTAATTATGCCGCTGCTCACATGGCATACCTTTTCAGTGAACATGCTGCAATCTATCCGATCACCCCTTCATCGACAATGGCTGAATATGTTGACGAATGGGCTGCCGCAGGAAAGAAAAACCTGTTCGGCGAAGTCGTGAAGGTGACGGAGATGCAGAGTGAGGCCGGAGCCGCAGGAGCGGTGCATGGTTCTTTGCAGGCTGGCACCCTTACAACTACGTTTACGGCTTCGCAGGGTCTGTTGCTGATGATACCGAACATGTACAAGATAGCAGGCGAACTCCTGCCTTGTGTCTTCCATGTTTCTGCCCGCAGCCTTGCCAAACAGGCGCTTTCGATTTTCGGCGACCATCAGGATGTGATGGCAGTGCGGCAGACAGGATTCGCGATGCTCGCTTCGGCAAGTGTCCAGGAGGCATTGGACATGGCAGCAGTGGCGCATCTGGCGACGATAAAGTCAAGAGTGCCTTTCGTGCATTTTTTTGACGGTTTCAGGACATCCCACGAAATACAGAAGATAGAGTTGATAGACGAGGATGCATTGCGTTCGATGCTCAGTGAAAAAGCGCTGGCTGCTTTCCGCGAGCGCGCCCTCAATCCGGATGCTCCTGTAATAAGGGGCACTGCCCAGAATCCGGACGTGTATTTCCAGGCATGCGAGGCTTCCAACGGGTATTATGACGCCCTTCCTGATATTGTCGCCCGTTATATGGGAGAAATCAGCGAAGAGACAGGCAGGGAGTACAGGCCGTTCGAATATTATGGCAATCCTGAAGCGGAGAACATAATAGTGGCGATGGGTTCCGTATGCGAAACCATAAAGGAAACAATCGATTATCTGAACAGGTTCGGAAGGAAATACGGTCTTGTTACCGTGCGCCTGTATCGTCCGTTCTCGGAAAAATATTTCATGAAAGTCCTTCCTAAGTCAGTGAAGAGGATAGCCGTTCTTGACCGTTCAAAAGAACCGGGTTCACTCGGTGAGCCTTTGTACATGGATATCAAGACCCTCTTTGAAGGCAAGTCCAATGCTCCTCTCATCATAGGAGGCCGTTACGGGCTTTCGTCCAAGGATACCAGCCCGGCGCAGATTGTGGCTGTTTTCGACAACCTCGAATTACCGGAGCCTAAAAACGGCTTTACAATAGGCATCGTGGATGACGTCACTTTCAAGTCGCTTCCTGTCAAATATGAAATAAGCATAGTGAAAGAGGGGACGACGGAGTGCAAGTTCTACGGTCTGGGTTCGGACGGTACGGTCGGAGCAAACAAGAATACGATTAAAATCATCGGCAATCATACTTCGAAATTCTGCCAGGGTTATTTCGACTACGACTCGAAAAAATCCGGCGGCTACACATGTTCGCACCTCCGTTTCGGGGATTCTCCGATAAAGGCTCCTTATCTTGTTTCTACACCGGACTTCGTAGCCTGCCATGTGCCTTCGTACTTGAAAAAATACGATGTACTCAACGGCATCAAGCAGGGGGGTACCTTCCTCCTGAACAGTCTCTGGCCTGTAGAAGAGACCCTTGAAAGGATTCCTGACAATGTGAAGGCCACTATTGTAAGGAAGGACATAACACTCTATGTGATTAATGCGACGAAGATTGCCGCTGAAATAGGTCTGGGCGGGCGTACAAACACTATCCTCCAGTCAGCATTTTTCAAGATTACCGGCATAATCCCTTACGAGGAAGCCGTAAGGTACATGAAGCAGGCCATCGACAAGAGTTATGGCAAGAAAGGCGAGCAGGTCGTGAAAATGAATTATGCAGCAGTTGACAGGGGCGGGGAATATGAAAAAGTCGAGATTCCGGAGTCATGGAAAGAACTCGTTTCGGACAGGTTTGTAAACCCTAACAAGGATCGTCTTGCCACTGATTTTGTGAAGAACATCGCCGATGTATGCAACGCACAGGAAGGCAACAGGATTCCGGTAAGCGCCTTTGCAGGCGACGGGGTTGACGGCACCATTCCTTGCGGAACGGCTGCATATGAAAAGAGGGGAGTCGCCGTCAAGGTTCCTTCATGGCTTCCTGACAACTGTATCCAGTGCAACATGTGCGCATATGTGTGTCCTCACGCTGCCATCCGTCCGTTCATCATGACTGCTGACGAGGCGGCAAAGGCTCCTCAGGCTGTCAAGAGGGCGGCAGGAAAGGCTCAGTTGAAAGACTATTTCTTTACGATGCAGGTTTCTCCTATGGACTGCACGGGTTGCGGCAATTGCGCCGATGTCTGCCCTGCTAAAGAAAAGGCCCTTGTGATGTCTTCTCTGGAATCGCAGATTGAAGAGCAGAAGTCCTTCGACTATCTTCACAGTGCCGTAGGCTACAAGGATACTATTCTTCCGAAAGAACAGAATGTGAAGGCATCCCAGTTTGCGCAGCCTTTGTTCGAGTTCTCGGGAGCATGTGCCGGGTGCGGTGAAACCCCTTATGTGAAGGCAATCTCGCAGTTGTTCGGCGAAAGCATGATGGTAGCGAACGCAACCGGCTGTTCTTCAATATACAGCGCTTCGTTCCCGTCATCACCGTATTGTACGAATGCAGAGGGACACGGCCCGGCATGGGCAAACTCTCTGTTTGAGGACAATGCCGAATTCGGTCTCGGTATGAAGATAGGTTCGGACTGCGTGCGCAATTATGTGGAGAGACTGATGAAAGAAGGCCTTGCATGCGACTGCTGCAGTGCTGAAATAAAGGCCCTCTTCACCGAGTGGATAGAAAACAGGAACGACCGGAAGGTTACCCGCTCCGTAGCCGACAGGCTTGTGCCTTTGATGAAAGATTGCGGTTGCGACATATGCAACAGGATTCTGGAATACGAGCATTTCATTCCTGCCCGTTCACAGTGGATCATCGGTGGTGACGGCTGGGCATACGACATAGGCTACGGCGGACTTGACCATGTTCTGGCATCAGGTGAAAATGTGAATGTGCTTGTGCTTGACACAGAAGTATATTCGAATACCGGCGGCCAGTCGTCCAAGTCAACCCCTGCTGGTGCTGTCGCGAAATTCGCTTCATCCGGAAAACGTGTCAGGAAGAAAGACCTCGGAATGATGGCCATGAGTTACGGTTACGTATATGTGGCCCAAGTCGCAATGGGTGCTAACCAGGCGCAGTTCCTCTCAGTGCTTAAGGAAGCCGAGGCATATGACGGCCCTTCATTGATAATCGCATACGCGCCTTGTATTAACCACGGCCTGAAAGCCGGAATGGGCAAGAGCCAGGCGGAAGAGAAAGCCGCCGTAGAGTGCGGATACTGGCATCTTTACAGGTTCAATCCTGAACTGACGGCCCAGGGCAAGAATCCGTTTATCCTCGAAAGCAAGGAACCGGACTGGAGCAAGTTCCAGTCTTTCATAAAGGGCGAAGTGCGCTACGCATCCCTCATGAAGGCATTCCCTGCCGAGGCTGAAGAACTCTTTGCCAAGACGGAAGAATATGCTAAAATAAGGCTTGAATCGTACAAGAGGCTTGCAAAATAACGGAGTGTATCCTGTCAAGGATAGTAATATATTGTTACTGTTCTCAAGGAAAAATACTTATTTGTTGCGATTGCGGACAGGCATAAGTCGGGCTATCTTTGCAAAGAATTTTGTAAGCCATAATTAAATACACCGCTGCACCATGGAGGCCATCCCGGGTGCAGCGGTTTTTTTGGATAACCATTTAAAAAGACGGCCATGGAAAAAACCACGGCCGTCTTGAAAATTGTCTTTTTTGAGTTTATGCTTCAGGTGTTATGGTGACTTTGTCTCCGCTGTTCTTGTGTCCGTACAGTTCATGCTGAGGTTCATAGTCATAAGGTTCGCCTGTCCCGTCGTGTATGTATTCGACATAACCTGCCGAGCAGTTGTCAAGTTCGATGGCGGCATAAAATGAGATTGTGAGTCCGCCGTCGCCGATATTCCCGATGAAGCCTGATGACTGGGAAATATAACTGTAACGGATAAATACGTTGTCGGTGTGGCAGTCAATGAACTGCGCTCCACGGTCTCCCAGTATCTGTCCTACAAGTCCTCCGGCCTGGTATCCTGTCAGATAGACATCTTCTGCAGTACATCCCTCGAATGATATGCTGCGGCTGCCTACTGCTCCTCCGCCGGAACCGACCCAGCCTACAAGTCCTCCGAGGTTCTGGGACGAAGCAGAAGACTTGATGTGGATATGGCGTACATGGACATTCTGGAATTTACTGCTCATGCTCCAATGGTTTCCTCCGGTATAACCTACCACTCCGGCAAAGTATGCGCTTTCTTTGCTGTGGTCAATCGGATTGCCGTCAATGTCGTAGTGTACTTCGTCGTCGGCAAGGCCGTTGATGGTTATGTTTTCAAAGGTGATGTCCTTCATGAGACCGTCAAATTTGCCCCATATTCCTGTATATGCCTCATATTCCTGTTTGATGAGTCCGCCGAGTGCGCTATATACATAGATTGCCCCGTATTTTCCGCTCATAGAGAAATTGCGCAGGGTATGGCCGTTGCCGTCAACCGTATATTCCTGAGCGCTTGCTGAAGGATAGATAGGTTTCCATTCAACTCCGCTCATGTCGATGTCGTTCATGATTTCCAGAGTGAAATTCCCGTGGGCGCTACGCATTTCGTTGATATGGTCAGGAAGCCACATGAATTCTTCTTTGGTATAAATATAATAGGTGTTGCTGGTCTCATCGTATGTCGGCTCTACAGGGGCGAATTCGCTTGAACGCCACCATTCCTCTCCGACAATCCATTCGTTCTCGAAGTCCTCTGTGATGGAAATTGTGAAGTCGGCAGCCGTGGTGAACATGTTGCCTATAATAGTAGTGAGCCAGTTGCGCTGGATAGGAATGTCAGTCTTAAGATCATGCGCATTTACAAGCGTTCCGCCGTCATATGCCTCATATTTGATGTGGATAGGGGTCTGCTCCTCATAATCAGTCATCAGATAATCGACGATAACCGTGCGGTTGTTTGCGCTCTGGTCGTAATTGAGGGCGTATTCCTTCTCAGCTTTGTTGATTGTGCCGCTATAGACTTCGGCAGGATTGTCTTCCAATGTGACGCTTTCAGACATGCCTGTCAGGGCATTGATGTTTGTGAAGCGTTTGCAGCCGTAATAGGTAATCTTGAAGTTGTCCGGCATCTCAAGATTTCCGTAGCCCCAGTCGGTGGCGACCATGCGGATTTTGGCGAAAGGACGCTTGAGGATGAGGTCGCCTGAAACAGGCTGGCTGCCGAGTTTCAGGTCGTGTGAAATGTAATATGCATCACGGCTTTCATCATTGAGTTGTGCATCAAGTCCGTCAATGCAGGTGATGTTCTCGAAGTCGGCCGTGTTATAGTGGAGGTCTTCTGATTGGCCCTGCAGTACGAAGTCCGCCCATACCACTACCTTGTAATCACGGTTAGGGGTAAGCCTGATAGAATAGGTGACAGGCTGGTAATTGTCCACGATTATAGGCTGGGGAGTGATTACCTGTTCGTAGGTTTTGGCGTCTTCTTCGCCGTCAACCCTGTAAACTGCAAGCTGGTAGCGGATGTCGTATGCGGCGAAGTCCACATTGGTGATGCCTCCGCGAGCGCTGTTGCTGTTTTCACCGTAAACTGCACGTGTCCCTATCAGCTCAGGTGCGGATACTGTAAAATTCACATTCCCGTCTCCTTCAATGACGCCGTCAGTGAATTTTTCTGTCTGGCAGGATGCGAGCAATGCGCACAAGCCGACTAACGGATAAAATAACTTTTTCATGAAAAGTGTTTTTTGTTTGGTAACTTATATTTCTACTGTAATTTCTCCCTCAAAGTTTTCGTCTATGCCGATTATGTTTTCAGATCCTAATTCGCGTGTGAGAAAATATCCCCTGACGATTGTTTCATGGTCGCGTTTAAGCGGTATTTCTATGTTCTGGCAGTGGTTTATTTCCTTGCCGTCGCTGTCGTAAAAATAGAAGTCGGCTATGATGTTGGTCACGCTTCCTCCGTTTGTCGTGAAGATGTAGTCTCCGAACAGGGACGCTTCATGCTTGCCGTCATATTCTATGTCCGAAGGCCTTACATTGAAACTGTATGTCGAAGTGAAATGGTTCGGCTCCATCGTCGCTACGTTGAAACCAGTGCTTATGTACTGCTTATATACGACTTTTATTGTAAGGCTGTCGATTTCTCCGCCAGTGTTGATAAAATCTTCATAATCGTCGGCGATTACGCGGTATCTTCCCGAAGGGCGTTCCATGTTTACAGGCACGATCCTCGATTCGATGATTTCTCCCGATGATTTCATTATCGGATAGCCTTCCTGCGTCAGGCTGAAGTCTATGTTGAATTCGCTGTTTCCTGCTCCGGAACTTCTGTGGTGCGGGTTGCGCGGATAAGCATCGATGTCGGTGCGTATGTTTGTAAGGCTGTCGGTTTCGTAAGTCCCGCTGTGCGCTTCTTTCAGAACATAGTCCGCCCATCCCAGAACATAATATTTGCCGTCCGGAAGTCTGACATGCATGGTATCCTGGGGCATGTCCGCGATGTTTTCCACATATACTATTTTTCTGCAGGCGCGCTCCCTTGAAGGGGATTTTTCACTTGCATCGCCTTTATAGATGTCCATTATGATGCGCATTTCAAGCCTGTCGGACGGGAAATACGGCTGAGCCTCTTTTTCTTCAAGTTCCTTTTCCGTCCTGTTGCCGTTTTCATCATATATCACCTCTTTAAAATACAGAGGCTGGTTTCTGTTGACATTCGCCTCAAGTATTATGAGCGAATCCTGCGGAACAGGATATTCGTGTATGGTTCTGTCGCATGATGCGGCCACTATTGATGCGGCAAGGAGGGCGGCGCATGTTATTTTTCCTGTTTTCATATTCCCCTCCCGTTTTTCTTTTCAACGTACCATTTATAAGAGATGGATATTCCCGCTCTGGTGATTCCCCAGTACCAGTCTGAGCCGGAACCTACTTTCGGCCCGTTTTCCCAGTTGCGGTATATGTCGTAGTCGTATTCGGCGAATCCTGCGCCGATGTTGAATTCGATAGACCAGCGTTTTTCAGCGCCGAGGTTTATGGCGTATCCGTAACTGATACCCATTCCCCAGAGCGCATGGTTCGGATCCTGATATCTCCCGTTGTCGTTTATGGCAACGTTGAATCCGGCTACATGAGTGTGGAGTCCTATGAAATGCCCTTCTCCGCCTTTTTTCGGCCAGAATCTGATTTCAGGCTGTGTGGCCAGAAGCCTCAGTTTTCTCGTAGGCGTTATGTCGTATGGGGAGTAGAATACCGGGACGTCGAGTGACCATTTTCTCCACAGGCCGACTTCGAATCCGAGGTTGGCAGTCAGTGCGCCGAGGAAAAGGGCGTTGGTTTTTAATGAAATGAACCTGTATTCCGGCGGTAATTTGATTTCTCTTCTGCCGGGGGCGAATTCAGGGCTGGAATATGGGCGCGGCGCTGAAGGGTGTGCGACTGATATCTTCGTGAGCAATTCGGAATTGCAGACAATGACGAGGCGGGAATTTCTGAGCGGTGTGAACAATTCATGAATCATTTTTGTCCATGTCCTCCCTCCGTCCAGTTCCCGGATGAGCCTTTTCCTTTCATTGTTGTCGCTTTCGTCCGAGATGATCCGAAGTATTTCTTCCCTGTTTGGAAAATCCTTTTCCGACAGGATGCGTGCTACGGAGTTCCAGTCCTCTCCGAGATTTTCTATACGAAGGGAACTCCCGGGGAGCGATGTGTTGTCAAGCAGCCAGTCTCCAAGGGCTCTGGCTCTGAACTCTCCTAACTCCATGTTCCAGTCTGCCGGCCCTTCGGGCGAGGCGCTGCCTCCGATCCAGACATATGCCAGTTTGATGCGAGGGTCTATGATGATCCTGTCCAGCAGGTCTGCAATGCTGTCTGTCTGGGCATTTGGGATGAGTTCGTACTTGTTTACCGAATAAATCACCGGCACGATGTCCGTCTCGGCGTATGCAAGTACTGAATCCAATTGATGGTAGGGCAGGAAGGTCACATATCGTGGATACCACTTGTACCCGATTGCCGGGGCATTGACAGGAATGTCCTTCTTCTGTGCGGCTGCTATGCAACATAACATGAATGCAAGCAGCATAGTCAATGGTAGTCGTTTAGCCATAATAAAAGCGCGGGATCGTTGTTACTCGTCCCGCGATTCGAGGCCTTCGCATTGCCTTTCACTACCACAGCGAGCAACAATGAAGCCCACGCCGATATGCTGCTTTGAGGCTGCTCCCTGAGTACGATATCCATACTCAGGGAACCTCCTCAGGTATTTACATATCCCGCAAACACCGAATGTTGCTTTGTTTCGGGTAGTGATCAAAAGTTGCGAAGTTTCGAATCGCCGAAACAAAACGTAAAAACGTTTACTAAAAAAATTATCCGATGCAAAATTAGGCAAGTTTTTTAACTTTGCAATAAAAAAAACATGATAACTTTTCTGATATCGATAGCGTTGCTGGTTGCGGCTTATTTCGTTTATGGCAAGTTCATTGAGCGTCGTTTCGGGGCAGATCCGAAGATAAAGACCCCGGTGCAGCGACTTGAGGACGGGGTGGATTACAAGGAAATAAAGCCCTGGAGGGCTTTTGTGATACAATTCCTGAATATTGCAGGTTTAGGGCCCATTTTCGGCGCGGTTCTGGGCGCGGCCTATGGCCCGGCGGCGTACCTCTGGATTGTGCTCGGGTGCATATTCATGGGGGCTGTGCATGATTATTTTTCAGGGATGCTTTCAATGAGGCACGACGGGATGAGCCTTCCCGACATGGTAGGCCGCTATCTGGGCAAGGCCGTGAAACATGTCCTGCTCTTTTTCGTCAGCATCATGCTGCTCGCAGTCGGCGTTTCTTTTGTCGTAGGGCCTGCCGACCTGCTTTCAACGCTGACATCCTGGCCTAAAGAGGTGTGGCTGTATATCGTATTCGCATATTATTTGCTGGCCACGTTGCTCCCAATAGACAAGATAATAGGAACCATATATCCCTATATGGGTGCGGCCTTGCTTTTCATGGCGGTCGGCGTAGGCGGGATGATGATAGTCAAGGCTTTTTCAGGAGAACTGGCGATGCCTGAACTTACCTTGCATTCATTGAAAAACTACCATGCCGACCCTGAAAACAACGTGCTTGTCCCTATGCTTTTCATCGTTATCTCGTGCGGCGCAATATCGGGTTTCCATTCGACACAGTCTCCCTTGATAGCGCGCTGCATAGCGAATGAACGGCATGGCCGCCTGATATTTTACGGGGCGATGATTTGCGAGGGAATAGTGGCCATGATCTGGGCCTCTGCCGCCATGAGTTATTTCGGGGGCCCTGAAGGGTTGAATGCCGCTGCCACGGAGGGTATAATGATAGACGGAGTACTGACAAAAGTGACACCGGCAATAGCGGTTGACCTTATTTGCCGTTCTTGGCTCGGAAAGGTTGGCGCGGTAATAGCCATAATAGGCGTGATAGTCTGTCCGATTACTTCCGGCGACACGGCTTTCAGAAGTCTCAGGCTTACGTTGGCCGACGGGCTTAAGTATGGCCAGAAGCCTCTTGTCAACAGGCTGATTGTAGCAATTCCTGTCTTTGTAGTGGCGTTCATTATGTGCAAGGTCGAGTTTTCCACTATCTGGAACTATGTGGGCATAGGCAACCAGGTTCTGGCAATGACTGTTCTGTGGGCGGGTGCGGCTTATCTGGTACGGAACGGGAAAAGCCATTTCATACTTTCCATTCCGGCGGCTTTCCTTACTTTCGTGTGCGTGAGTTATTTTCTCATAGCGCCTTATGCCAGCGGAGGTCTTGACCTCAAGCCTGTGGCAGGATACGTGGCAGGTATTGTTGCCGCGCTTGCGCTGTTTGTCTGGAGAATCGTGTCGGCAAGAAAGGTCTATTGCGGAATGAACCTGTAGGTTATTTCACCGGCCTGTTTTTCCGGAGCGTCTTCCTTTGCTTCAAATATTGACCTTTTTGCGGCCTTTATTGCTGCTTTCCTCAGGCAGTCGTCAGGTTCGGATACCTCGTCTATCACTTCGGCTTTTGTTACACGGCCTGAGCGGTTCACGATAATCATTACGCTTACATCCCCTCCGCCGATACATTGGTATGCAGGGACTGGAGGGGCGCCGGAGAATTTACGGCCGTCAAGCGAATACGTGAGTACTGAAGCCCCCTTGTATGCGCCTTTTTCAGAACTGCCTTTCTCCGAGCCGGATTTTTCTTTGGAAGCGGAAGCGTTTTCTTCCATTTCCTTTTCAGCGATGGCCGCTTCACGGGAGGCATCCAGTTTCCTTTGCAGTTCGCGTGCCTGGTCATAGACGTCGTTGGCGTTCCTGTCGTCTTTGAGCCGTTCGCCGCTACGGGAATTGTCATCGGCGTCAACTGCGATGTTCCTTATGTTGCTGCGGCTCTGCGGTCTGGAAGCATTGGCAATCATTTCGTCAAGTTGCTCGCTGATATCAGCCTTGAACTCTTCCTGCCGGCGTAGTTCCTCTGCTTCTTCCTGGGCCGTGAAATCAAGTACGAAAGACTGCTCTGCAACTGTCAGTTGGGTGATTTTGCAGGATAACAGGACAATCACGGCAACAAGGTGTATTATTACCGTGAGATACAGTCCTGCCAGGTCTTCTTTCTTGAATCTGCGCATCTTCTATTTAGCAAGTGTCTTTTCAATAATTGCAGTAAGTACGTCTATGGCCACTTTGTTATGGCCTCCCTGCGGTATGATGATGTCGGCGTACCGTTTGCTCGGCTCTATGAACTGGAGGTACATGGGCTTTACGGTCTTGGTGTAGCGTTCGATTACCTGTTCCACTGTCTTGCCCCTTTCCTGGATGTCCCTTGTGATTACGCGCATGAGCCTGTCGTCATCATCGGCATCAACGAATACCCTGATGTCCATCAGGTCGCGAAGAGCCTTGCATGTGAAAATCAATATGCCTTCGATGATGATTACGCTTGCCGGGCGGACTGTAATCGTCTCGGTTCTGGAACGTGAGCATGTGAGGTAGGAATAGACCGGCTGCTCGATGCTCTTCCCGTTTCTCAAATCGTCTATCTGTTTGATCAGAAGGTCGAAATCTATTGATTCGGGATGGTCGAAGTTGAGTTTCTGCCGTTCCTCCAGTGCGAGGTGGCTCGAATCCTTGTAATAGGAATCCTGCGGAATCACCACTACCTGCTCTCTGAGGTTTTCCGTGATATTCCTTACCACAGTTGTTTTTCCTGAACCGGATCCTCCGGCTATACCGATGACAAACATGGCTTCACCTCTTAAAAGTCAGCGTTTTTCGGTGTCCTTGGGAACGGAATTACGTCTCTGATATTTGCCATTCCGGTTACGAAGAGCAGCAGCCTTTCAAATCCCAGTCCGAATCCGCTGTGAGGCGCCGTTCCGAATCTCCTGGTATCTATGTACCATTGCAGGTTTCGGGTATCCATTCCGAGTTCGGCTATCCTTCTGTTGAGTTTGTCGAGGTCTTCTTCACGCTGCGAACCTCCGATGATTTCACCGATTTTCGGGAAGAGTACATCCATCCCCCTTACTGTTTTTCCATCGTCGTTCTGTTTCATGTAAAAGGCCTTGATGTCTTTAGGATAGTCGGTTACTATTACCGGCCTCTTGTAGTGTTCTTCTACGAGGTATCTTTCGTGCTCGCTCTGAAGGTCAACTCCCCATGAAACCGGGTATTCGAAATTTTTTCCTGATTTAAGAAGTATGTCAACGCCTTCAGTGTAGGTGATTCTTGCGAAATCGGTGTCGATTACTCCCTGAAGCCTTTCTATCAGTCCTTTGTCGAACATGTCGTTGAGGAATCTCAAGTCGTCCATGCAGTTGTCTAATGCGTACCTTACACAGTATTTGATGAATTCCTCGGCAAGATCCATGTTGTCCTCGATTTCGTAGAATGCCATTTCCGGTTCAATCATCCAGAATTCGGCCAGGTGCCTCGGGGTGTTGGAGTTTTCGGCACGGAATGTAGGGCCGAATGTATAAATCTGTCCCAGGGCCATTGCGCCGAGTTCGCCTTCAAGTTGTCCGCTTACAGTCAGCGAGGTCATCCTTCCGAAGAAATCCTGCGTGTAGTCAATGCCGCCGTCTTCATTGCGGGGAGGGTTGTTCATGTCAAGCGTGGTTACCTGGAACATTGCACCGGCTCCTTCACAGTCTGATGCTGTGATGAGTGGGGTGTGAAGATATACGAACCCCTTGTCGTTGAAGAATTTATGAATAGCAAAAGCCATTGCGTGGCGTATTCTGAGTACGGCTCCGAAAGTGTTCGTTCTCGGCCTGAGATGCGCTATGCTCCTGAGGAATTCAAGGGTGTGCCCTTTTTTCTGGAGCGGGTATGTCTTGGGGTCTGCAGTGCCGTAAACAAGTATGTCCTTTGCCTGTATCTCTACAGCCTGTCCGCTTCCTACCGATTCCACAAGATTTCCCTGTACTCTCAGGCAGGCGCCGGTGGTAATGCTTTTCATCATTTCTTCATCGAATGCCTGCATGTCGCAAACGACTTGTATGTTGTTGATGGTAGAACCGTCGTTAAGAGCTATAAAGTTGATGTTCTTGTTCCCTCTTTTAGTTCTGACCCAACCTTTTGCCACGACTTCAGCTCCCGGTTGCATTGCAAGCAACTCTTTGATTTTGGTTCTTTTAATTTCTGTTTCCATCTTGTTTCCCTTTTAAATTTTCGTGCAAATTTAAGAAACTTGCTCTTATAAAATGCAAAAAGGAGTGTAAAATGCCGTAAAATTTCATCCCGCACTCCAGTTGCTCTTTCCGGCCTTCTTTCCGATTAACCGATGTTTCAGGATAAAAAAGCGGCTCGAAAGTCCGATGACCCGAGCCGCCTTTTTATGATATTCTGAACTATGATTACTGTGCTCTCCTTGCCGAGTACATGATCTTCAGGGCGTAGCAACGGCGAAGTTCCTGCTTCACATCCGTTACTGTACCCATTCGGGCATATTCATCAACCCTGAGGGCTGTAGTCATAAGTTGTCTGTCACTTTCACTCATGGACTCACGTGCTGAAGCGATGAAGTCACCGATATCAGACACGGTCTTGTAAGAGTCGTTGAGCTGAATACGAACATCATTACCGTATTGAGCCTGCATGCTGAGGATAGGAGTACCTATATAAATATAAGAGGTAAGATCCTTTCTTTCCAGTTTAACAGATTCGCTCGCTTCTGGAAGTCGTACCTGTACCTTGATCTCAGTAGTCCTCATGCTGGTGGTAACCATGAAGAAGAACAGTACCATGAATACGATATCCGGAAGTGACGAAGTGTTGACTCCGGGCATTTTGTTCTTATCTTTTCTTCCAAATTTTGCCATGCTTTTTCCTCCTAATTGTTACTTCCCACCGGTTACATCTTTAGGTTCTGCCTCAGAAATCTGCTGAGGAATGGCATCACGGACGATTCTCTGCCTTTCTTCATCAAGGCGCGAGTAAGGCATGCCCCAATTCTTGATTGAGAAATCGTCGCGGATTTCATTTATGGCGGCAACTATCTCGTTCTGTACTTCAATATATGCTTTATATGTAGTACTGCGGTCGTTCTGCAAAGAGATTACGCCGTTTGAAACAGGATAATCGCCGTACCCTTCAATGTAAGTCATCTTCTTTTCAGGAAGTTTAGGGTCGTCGGTAGGGTTGAGTATGAACTCTTTAATCTTATCTTTCAGCATGGAGACATCCATCGGCTGGCCACCGGCGAACAACCTGTCAAGCGAGTTGATACGCACGATAATGACATTGCGCTCGTTGATCTGCTGGTTTTCCACTTCTCCGGTTACAGGAGGCGGCAGCTGACGGCGCAAGCCATAGTTCTGATCCATCGTGGTTGTCATAAGGAAGTATGTCAAAAGCAGGAAGGCGATGTCCGCCATCGAGCTTGAGTTGATTTCCATTGGTCCTCTTGTTGCCATACTAAAAAATATTACTATCTACGAACCACATTTATGATATATCCGGCAATTATTGATAAAATGGCTGCTCCGAGCAAGATATAAGTCAGGTTCAGGAGCGTGTCTGTCATTTTAAGCGTGGCCTCGGTCGGTTCGATGCCGACAAGCCCTACGGCAGGTGTACCAGGTGCCAAAAGGTAAGCAATTCCAATCACAACAATGACGCCTACAAGTGTGAAAATTGATTTTTTCAGACCTTTCGGGTTGTCAATAATGCTGACGATGGAACCTATGATAGCACCTAAAAGACCGACACCTACCAGAACATACGCCCAGTACAGCAGTGGGTCAACCACGCCTTCGTTCTGCCCCATCTTCACATCGCCGAAGAGGACTAAGCAACTCAGTACGATGCCGACCAGCAGCAGGACGTATGAAAGGATTTTGATTATTCTAGCGTACATAGTGTCGAGTTTGAATTATTTCTGATTCTTTACCAAAATGTCGATAAGTGAGATTGAAGCGTCTTCCATTTCAATTGAAAGGGAGTCGATTCTTGAAAGGATATAGTTGTAGAAGAGCTGAAGGATAACGGCAACGATCAAACCGCCGACGGTGGTGATCAAAGCGACTTTCATACCTCCTGCGACAACGTTAGGGGAGATGTCGCCTGCTGCCTGGATAGCGTCGAATGCCTGGATCATACCAACGACTGTTCCCAAGAATCCCAAAGAAGGAGCGATGGTGATGAAGAGCTGAATCCAAGAAAGGCCTTTTTCCATAAGGCTCATCTGTACTGAACCGTAAGAAACGACGGTCTTTTCAACAACTTCCAGACCCTGCTCGGCGCGGAGAAGACCCTGATAGAAGATGCTTGCGACAGGGCCGCGGGTGTTGCGGCATACTTCTTTCGCTGCGTCAACGCCACCGTTCTTGAGAGCTTCTTCAACTTTGTTGAGGAGTTTCTTGGTGTTGGTCTTTGAAAGGCTCAGGTAAAGAATCCTTTCAATGCAGAGTGCAAGACCCAATACGAAGCAGGCAAGGATTGTAGCCATGAAGCCTGCACCACCTTCGATGAACCTTGTCTTGAGCTGCTGGTGGATTGGAATCTCAGGCTGTGCTGCTGTCATTTCTGCCAATGTAGCAGGCTCTGAGGAAACTGGAGTAGCTTCGACCGCTTCGACGGTGTCGGTAGCTGCCGGTGCAGCTCCGTCGTTCTCCTGAGCTGCTGCGAACTGAGCAGACACGATCATAAGACCGCTAACTGCCAAAAACATGAAAAACTTTTTCATAACTGTTTTTGAATGTTTAAATGTTAAATAATGTATTAAATAGTTATAGTATTTCAAAAATTCCGTGCAATATAGTAATTAATCTTGAGATGCAAATAATTATTTTGAAATTTCTCCTCTGAGGTTTATTTCAAATTGTTGCCTAACAATGTGGTTATCACTATATTGTCCCATTAAAAAAAATAATTTGGTTATGGCGCTTTCCGTGGTGCTGTCGTGCCCGTTTGCTACTCCGGCGCATTTAAGTCCCATCCCGGTCGCATAGACTCCCATGTTGACCGAACCTGTCATGCATTGCGTTACATTTACTATTACAAGCCCCTTTTCGGATGCTTCGCGGATGCTTTTTATGAACCATTCGCCGGACGGTGCGTTTCCGGATCCGAAAGTCTCCAGCACGATGCCGCGCAGTCCGGGCATTTTCAGGGCATTTTCAAGAATGGCCGAGGTTATCCCCGGATAAATCTTTATGATGGCGGCGGAGGGGTCGAGTTTTTTGTGGACGACGAGTTTTTTCCCGCGTTCCCCGTGTCCGTATATGAAAGGCAGGTGATATTTGATATTGATCCCCGCTTCGGCAAGGGTCGGGTAGTTCGGAGAAACAAATGCCTTGAATTCTTCTGCACTGTATTTCGTGGTGCGGTTGCCTCTCATGAGGGCGGAGTCGAAAAAAATGCATACTTCCGGAACCATCGCATTCCCGTCGCTGTCTTTGGCGCATGCGATTTCAATTGCGGAAATCAGATTTTCCTTTCCGTCTGTCCTCGGAACTCCTATCGGAAGCTGGCTTCCGGTGAAAATCACAGGCTTTTCAAGGTTTTCCAGCATGAAACTCAGCATTGAGGCCGAGTATGACATGGTGTCTGTGCCGTGAAGTACGACAAAGCCGTCGTATCCGTCGTATTTTTCTTCGATTATTCCGGCAAGCCTTATCCAGAAGTCGGCGTCAACATCGGAAGAGTCGATGATGGGGTCGAATGTGTAACTGTCGATCCTGCATCCGAATTTGCGCAGTTCCGGAACCTCTTCGACTATCTGTTCGAAATTGAACGGCTTGAGTGTCAGGTCTTCGGGGTCTTGTTTCATGCCGATGGTGCCGCCGGTATATATTACCAGTATGGATGTGTTGTTCATAGGTCGCCTCCTATATCCGTTTTTTCGTTTCTGTCAGTGAAAACAGGTTTTCAGCGTTGGCTGTAGTGGCTGCTGCCACTGCTGAAATGTCCGTGCCTTTGATTTCCGCAATGCGGGCTGCAATTATGGGGATGTACGAACTTTCGTTTCTTTCCCCCCTGTGCGGTACGGGAGTGAGATAGGGGGAGTCGGTTTCAAGGATTATTCTTGAAATGTCTATGCCGGCCAGCGTGTCGGGAAGTTTGGACTTCCTGTATGTCAGCGTGCCTCCTATTCCCACGTAGAAGTCGCCGTATTTGTCGAATCTTCTATATGTCTCTATGCTGCCCCCGAATGCGTGGAATACTCCTCTCAGTCCTTCGCCCCTGTGCGCTTCGAGTATGTCGAAAATCTCCGCCGTGGCTTCTCTGGAATGTATTATTACCGGAAGATTCCTGCCTGATGCCCATGACAACTGGGTGTCGAATGCTTCTTTCTGTTCGGCCAGGAACTGTTTGCTCCAGTACAGATCCATGCCGATTTCGCCTATGCCGTGCCACCTGTGTCTTCCTGATAAATGGCTCTCGACCATTCCGAGTTCGTCTTCCCAGTTTTCCCTGATGGAAGTAGGGTGGAGTCCGACTGTGCAGAATATGTTTTCGGGGTATCTTGAAGCGCATTCAAGCATTGCGTCCCTGGATGAACTGTCTATGTCCGGGAACACGAGCCTGGTGACGCCGGCTTCTGCGGCCCTGGCGACGGTTTCCCCGAAATCGGCGGAAAACGCATCGTCGTACAGGTGAGTGTGCGTATCTGTGAAATAATGCATCCTGCAAAACTATTGGCATGCAAAAATAATCATTTTATTTTAATGTGCCAGTTGAATCCGTCTCCCGTCCGGATTTTCCCTTCCATTTCAAGTTCTGTGAGGAGGATGTTGAGCCTGTCGGGGCCGATGCCGGTAAGTGCAACCAGTGTCTCCGTGTCTTTCCTGCCTTTCCCATAAAGCGCCTTCAGTATCTTTCCGCGGTCTCCGGGTTCCGGTTCCGGTGCGGTAGCGGTATTTTTACCGTCTCCCTTTTCCCAGAAATACATTGAAAATATTTCAGGTTCGCAGATACATCCGGCCATATTCGATGCTATAAGGTAATTGCATCCGCTGTTAAGGCTGTCGTCCGTCCGTCCCGGGACGGCGTACAGGTCTCTGCCGTATGAGAATGCCTGTGTCGCCGTGACCATGCTCCCTCCCTTTTTTGGAGACTGGACGACTACTGTGCAGCAGGACAGTCCCGCTATGATCCGGTTCCTTCTCAGAAAATTGACTGGTATGGGAGGTTCCCCGAGCGGGAAATCGCTTATCAGGCATCCTCCGCTTTCAACAATCTTCCGTGCGAGCCATTCATGCCTGCGGGGATATGTTATGTCGATTCCGGTGCCCAATACTGCCAGAGTAGTCCCCTGCCTCTCCAATGTCTGCATGTGGGCCTGTTTGTCGATTCCGTATGCCAGCCCGCTTACGACCGCCGGCGGATTCCCTACGGAGTGTACGGAATCGATCAGCCTTGAACACGATTCTATGCCGTAGTCGTCGGGTGAGCGTGTGCCTACAACCGACAGCAGCCTTTTGCCTGCCGGAAGCATTCCTTTTATATATAGAAACAGCGGTGCGTCGGGGCATTCGCGCAGTAATTCCGGATATGACGGCGACGGCAGCGGCAGGACGGATATTCCCTTTCGCCTGCATTCCGAAATCTCGTTTTCCGCCCATGCGGCAAGTTCCGAGCCGGCGCGCCCTGGAGGCATGAGGCTTTCAGGTTCGATGCCGTTTTCAATCATGTTTTTCTGCTTTCCCGGCCTGTATCCGTAAAGCCTGTTCAGCGCGCAGAATATGATAGTCTCCCTTTCTGTCATTGCGACTGCTTTTTTTGCCAAGATATGCGGTTTTTGCATGGCATGATGACAAAAATCCCCGTTTGTGGCGAACGGGGATGGAAAATATCTTTTTTTGATGATTGTCCGGTGAAACGGGGCGGCTTTCTCAGATAATCAGGATTGCGTCTCCGTAAGGCCCGAAGCGGTATCCTTCTTCGGTCGCGACTTTATAGCATTTCATGACATTTTCAAAACCTCCGAAAGCGCATTCCGACATGAGCATTGTCGAACAAGGCATGTGGAAGTTAGTCACCATTGCAGTAGGTATGGCCACCTGGTACGGAGGAAAAATGAACTTGTTGGTCCATCCTTCAAATTCCCTGATTTCGTTAGTGGTGGTAACGTATGTCTCTAGTCCGCGCAGCACGGTGACTCCTATGGCGAATACGCGTTTCCCGTTCTTCTTCGCGTTGTTTACGAGTTCAGCCGTCCTTTCAGGGATGTTCAGGGACTCGGAATCCATCTTGTGTTTTGAGAGGTCTTCCACATCGACGCTCCTGAAATTCCCCAGCCCCATGTGGAGGGTGAGGAACGCGGTGTCAACGCTTTTGATTTCCATCCTCTTGAGGAGTTCGCGGCTGAAATGCAGTCCCGCTGCAGGGCAGGCTACCGCGCCTTCCTTGGAGGCGTATATGGTCTGATAGTTTTCATAATCCGATTCTTCGACTTTGGCTTTCACCCATTTCGGAATAGGGAGTTCCCCCATCTTGTACAATGTTTCCTTGAATTCCTCGTAAGGGCCGTCGAACAGGAATCTTAATGTCCTTCCCCGGGATGTCGTATTGTCGATTACTTCGGCTACCAGTGCGTCGTTTTCTCCGAAATACAGTTTGTTCCCGATGCGGATTTTTCTTGCCGGATCGACAAGCACGTCCCAGAGCCTCTGTTCCCTGTTCAGTTCCCTGAGCAGGAATACTTCGATTTCCGCCCCTGTCTTTTCTTTGTTCCCGTAAAGCCTTGCCGGGAAAACCTTTGTGTCGTTGAGGACGACCAGATCCCCCTCGTCGCAATAATTGATGAAATCCTTGAAGAGTCTGTGCTCGATTTCCCCCGTGTCCTTGTGAAGCACCATCATCCGGCACTCGTCGCGGAAAAACGTGGGGTTCTGCGCTATGAGTTCTGGTTTCAGGTCGAAGTTGAATTGTGAAAGTTTCATATAATACTCTGCGTGATTAAACTCTAACAAAATATTATACGATATTTTTTCTTTTTTGTTTCATAATCCGTATGAATTTTCTTCAAAAGTTCAAGTGCCCGGGCATGGCTCAAGGAAGGCTCATCTCTTCAAAGAGTGTTTTTGCGGATAATCAAAAAAAATTGTTACGGTCTTCATTGAATACATGCAGGGCCGTATCCATCGTGACCGAATCGGCGATGTTGAACTGTCCGGATCTTGTGCGTCTGAGCGAGGCCAGATGTGCTCCGCTTCCGAGGGCTTCTCCTATGTCGCGGGCAAGCGCGCGGATGTATGTCCCTTTGCTGCATGAAATCCGGAGCCTTGCGCATGGCAGGTCGTGTGAATATTTTTTTACCGTTATCGTCCTGTGCGTGCCTGCCGAGCCGGGATTCCCTGCCTGTCCGGGGGTGCCGGGAATCTCTGCCGTGCTGAAAAAGTCAAGAAGTTCCAGTTCGTTTATCCGAATGAGGGAAGTCCGTATGCCGGCTTCACGGGCGGCTGAAACGGAAGCGGTGTCGCCGTTGCGGAGCATTTTCCGGGCTATTTCGTATGCTCTTGTCCCGTCTATCGATTTGGCTGAGAACAGAGGGGCGATCTGTTCATGCTCGCCTGTGAAAGATGGGAGGATGTCCGCTACGGCCTGCGCTGTGATATGTGCGGACGGGTATTCGCGGTCAATGTCTTTTTCAAGATCGTATGAGGGCGTTGTGGCCCCGAAAACGATGTCGGCGACATACTCCTTGTCGGATGCCTGGAACTGCTCGGCGAGTTTTGTCGCGTTTGCGATGCATATCAGAAGCAAGCCGGTGGCCAGCGGGTCAAGGGTTCCCGCGTGTCCTACTTTGAGGTTTTTCTTGAAAAAATGGCGCTGCGCGCGGAATTTTATTTTTCTCACCGCGTCGGCGGAAGTCCACATGTAAGGCTTGTCCAGCGGTATGACGATGCCTCCCGGGTAATCGGCTATTTCCCGGGAAAGCATGTCGTTTCCGTTTATTGTTATGAAAGCGTCTTGCATGCGAATGCCACTCTTGCGGCGGTTTCTTCTTTTCCTATTGTAGTCGCGACGGCGGCGATGCCGAGCCCGCTGGAAGAACCTATGAGTGCAAGCCTCAGGGTATTCATGACTTTGCCCATAGGCCATTCGTTCGAATGGATATAATCGCTCAGGGCAGGTTCAAGGTCCTCTTCGGTGAAAGGTTCGAAACCGTTTATGAAATCTGCGGCCTGTTTCATGAGGGCTACGTTTTCAGGCTTCCAGAATTTTTTGGCGTCCGCTTCGTTGAATGATGACGGTGCAATGAAGAGATAATGGGCTATGTCCCAGAAATCCTTTATGAAGGTGGCCCGTTCTTTTGTAAGCCGTATGACCCCAAGCACGTATGTGTCATCGAAGCGGTTGCGGTCTATGCCATGGCTGTCAAGTATTTCTCTGAATTGTGCCGCGATTTCGGCATCGGGCATCTTCCTGAGATATTCGCGATTGTACCACTTTGCCTTTTCAGGATTGAAACGCGCTCCGGATTTTATTACGCGCTCCAGGGAAAATGCCTTGACGAGTTCGTCCATGGTGAAAAGTTCCCTGTCGTCTCCGGGATTCCACCCGAGCATGGCAAGCATGTTTACGAATGCTTCAGGCAAATAGCCTTCTTCACGGTATCCCCTGGTTATTTCTCCTTCCTGGTTGACCCACTGGAGCGGAAATACCGGGAATCCCAGCCTGTCGCCGTCCCTTTTGCTGAGTTTCCCTTTGCCGTCGGGCTTCAGCAGCAGGGAAAGATGGGCGAACCTTGGCATGGAATCCGTCCATCCGAATGCTTCGTAAAGCAGATAGTGGAGCGGGAGCGATGGGAGCCATTCTTCTCCGCGGATGACTTCCGTTATTTCCATGAGATGGTCATCTACGATGTTTGCGAGATGGTAGGTGGGAAGCCCGTCGTGGCTTTTCCAGAGCACCTTGTCATCCAGAATGCCTGTGTTGACTTCAATATGCCCCCTAATGAGGTCGTCCATCTTTACGATGCGATCCAGAGGCATCTTGAAACGTATTGTCCAGCCTGTTTCTTCCTTTACGCGCCTTTCCCATTCTTCTTTCGGGAGTGTGAGCGAGTTTTTGAGGCGGCCGCGGGTCTCGTGGTTGTAAATGAAGGTTTCTTTGCGTGCCTCCGCTTCCGCCCTCATAGCCGCGAGTTCTTCGGCCGTGTCGAAAGCATAGTAGGCATATCCGTTCTCAACGAGTTGCTCTGCATATTTTCTGTAGATGTCTTTCCTCTGGGACTGCCTGTAAGGCGCGTGCGGATGTTTTTCGGACGGGGTCTCGACTATCCTTCCGTTTTCGTCAACGCCTTCGTCCGGTATGATGCCGCACCAGCGCAATGAGTCGATTATGTATTGTTCGGCCCCCGGTACGAACCTCTGCGAATCGGTGTCCTCGATGCGTATTATGAAATCCCCTCCGCGCTGTTTGGCGAAGAGGTAATTGTACAATGCCGTGCGCACGCCTCCCATGTGGAGCGGGCCCGTCGGCGACGGGGCGAATCTTACTCTTGTCCTTCTTTCCATGTCAGGTCTTGTTTTCCAAATTTAAATCCCTACCTGGAGATATCCACCGGCTGTGTCCAGTTGCATCTCCTGATTGACGGGATGTCTTCAAGTTCCGAAATATTGTTTCCGCTGTTTACGGCCAGCAGCGGAGGTTCGCTGTAATGGAACTTCCTGATATTGGTGTTTGTCGTCTTTCCGATTACCTGTATGCCGGCCTCTTCGACGGAAATCGTCTGCAAAGATACTATTTCTCCTTCTTCTTCGGAACTGTCTTTTAAAGTCTTGCTGACATAATTTTCATCAATCACTATTACGTTCCCTCTGTCGCGTTTGGTAATCTGCGGCAAAAGGCTCATGCTGAATCCTGTCGCAATGATCGTTATGCAAATGTCGCCGTTGAGTTTTCCTCCGTCTTCCTCATAGACAATTCCTCGTTTGAAGTTGTCTGTATTCCCCATGTTTTCTTCGATGCAGTCGGAAATCTGTTTGAGTTCGCGGGCGTACAGGCCGTTTTCGTCTTTGCTGGTGCGTATGTTTACCAGCACGTTCCTTGCTGTCTTGAGGTCGAAGTCGTTCAGAAGAGGGGAGGTGAGCGCCTGGGTGACGGCGTCCCTGATGCGGTTCTCGCCGTTTCCGCGTCCGCTTCCCATGAGCGCGAGTCCGCTTCCCTTCATCGTCTTCTTGACATCTGCGAAGTCCACATTGATATAACCTGTGTCCATTATGATTTCCGTGATGCCGCGAACGGCTGTGGCCAGGATTTCGTCCGCTTTTGGGAAGGCTTCGTGGATGGGCAGGTCGCCATACACTTCGTATATTTTCTGGTTGTTGATTATAAGCAGGCTGTCAACGCATTTGCTCATTTCGTGTATTCCTTCGATGGCTCTTGACATTGTTTCGTAGCCTTCGTCCTCAAAAGGAAGGGTTACGACAGCTACTGTCAGAAGATCCATCTTGTGGGCTATGTCTGCAATTACGGGTGCGGCTCCTGTGCCTGTTCCTCCTCCCATTCCGCAGGTTACGAATACCATCTCGGTCTTTCCTCCGAGAGCCTCTTTTATTGCATCCTGCGATTCGATTGCCGCCTTTCTTCCGCGAAGAGGGTCAAGGCCGGCTCCAAGCCCTTTAGTCAGTTCGTTGCCGAGCTGGATTTTAAAAGGGACTTCGTTTTTCGCCAGGGCCTGCCTGTCGGTGTTGCAGATGATGAAATCGGCTCCTTTGATGTCTTCCAGTTTGAACATGTGTTCCACGGCGTTGCATCCGCCGCCTCCGACACCTATCACTTTTATGATATTGCCGGATTTGACCCAGTTGTAAGGTGTAAGTGTATCGTCGTTTTCCATAATCGTGTTTTTAAGCGTTTTCATTGTCGGCGTCTTTTCCGAAAAATACGTCTTTCAGCCAGGTGGTCTTGCGTTTCTTTTCGGTTTTTTCCGGCTTTTCTTCAATCTGTCCGGCAGTTTCGTCGGTGACTTCTGTTTCATTGTCTGTTGTTTCGTCGTCTCCTGCCTGGCGGTTCTGTTCAATGTATGTCGAGGCGGAGTCGGTGCCTTTCAGGGTGATTTCGCCGTCCATTACCAGTTTCAGAAGCCCTGTCAGCGAGGCGTAACTGTAGTCGTAGAGTTTTGAAAAACCGCTGTAGTCGATTTTGACTGACGGCATTGCTCGTCTTACCGGATAACCGGACAGGGATTTGATGAAGTCTGTTATGCACATCAGGTTGGCTTCCCCTCCGGTGAGGACGATGCCCGAGGAAAGTTGTTCGGCGTATCCGGACTCCTCGATCTTGTAGAATATGGCATCGAAGATTTCCTGGCATCGGGCATTGATTATCTCGGCCAGGTATTTGACTGGAATTTCGATGTCATTGAGCGTCCTTCCCTTGATCTGGATTGATTTTTCGGAATTTATGGCGAGTTTGTCCGGCATTGCATTGCCGAAGTCGCGTTTGATGCTCTCAGCCAGTCTTGTCGTGATGCGGCATTCGTTTGCAATGTCGTGCGTTATGTTGTTGCCGCCGAAAGGCAGTGTATATACGTACCTGATGGTATTGCGGTAATAAATGACGAGGTTTGTGGTGTTGCCGCCGAATTCAATCAATGCAACGCCGTTGTATTTTTCCTGGTCAAGCAGGGTGGATTCCGCGCTGGCAATAGAGTACAACGCCTTGCCGGATATATTGATGCCGAGGTTTTTGAAGACCCTTTCGTTTCCGGAAAAAATGTTTTTGTTGCCGGCGAGCAGCCTGTATTTCCCTTCGATGGTTTCGGAAGCCATTCCTACGGCATCGTCGTAACTGATGTCGATGATGTCGCCGACTCTGTAAGACTGGGGAATGGCGGCATAAATCTTCTCATTCTCGTTCTCGGTTCTGTTGTATGCCTCTGCTGTCATGGCATTCAGTTCGGTCGTTGTGATGCAGTCCGGGTCGGCCGCGTTTTTCTCGATGAGCAGGTCTCTGTTCGTTATTCCGTATCCGGGGATTCCCGTAACGACATTCGAAATCTTGATTCCGAGTTCGTTTTCAATCTCTTTTATCAGGGAGCCTGTTACTTCGGCTGCCTGTCTTGGATTGAAAACGATTCCCCTTTTCACACCTTCGGAATGTGCGTCTTTGTGCGCTACTATGCTTATGTCCTTGCCTTCGATGGCGGCGGTGCATACTGATATGCGATATGAACCTATATCGACTATCGTTATAAACCTCTTTTCCATATATTAATGTTTTATTTTCTTACATACTATCTGGTCTTTGTATTTCAGCGAAACTTCGCTGTATTTTTCACCCGATGACGGAAAAACGGAAGCGTAGAATTTTTCCAGCCGGTAGAATTTGTTTTCTATGTTGCCGGAGTCTCCGAAAACTATCCTGAAACTTCCTGTCTGCGGTATGAGTACTATGTCTCCGTCGCCGTCGATTTCAATCTGGGTAATCATCCTGCTCCAATATCCGTTTTTTCCTATCCATTCGTTCAGCCGGAGTATTCCTGACAGCCATTCGGTTTCATCGGTGTTTTCAGGATTGTCGTCGATGGGGATGTCGCCCGTCACTACCATTACACGGGGAAAATGCGAGCCCTGCACCGGAAAAACGTAGCCCTCCCTGTCGGAGTACAGTCTTGTCGTGCCGTTCTCGAACCTTATTGCCGGTTCTCTCTGGAACACGCTGATATTGAGGGTGCCGCTCCTGTCCGTATAGCAGTTGCAGTCTTTTATGGCGGTTATGCCTTTAAGAGCGTTTTCAATCGCCATGCAGTCGATTTCGTCGATAAGGCGGCCTTTGCATTCTCCGTAATTGTCAAGCACGAACTTCATGATGTCGTCCTTGCGGATGAAGTCGCATTCATCGGCGTTCCTTATTGTTATTTCTACCTTTTCACAGGCAATGGATTCGGTTTCTTCCGCATCCAGCCGTGCCGCAAAAATGAAATATGCGGCAATTATGGCGGCGAAAACGCCGATAAGGAAATATTTCAGTATTTTCAGCATTTTCCGATCCTCCCTTTCAACATGTCGGTTATTTGTCCCGTAAATCTGTCTATGTCTCCGGCCCCGAATGTTACGAGTACGTCTATGTCTTCTTTTTCAAGGCATTGCATCAGTTCGTCACGCCTTATCAATATTTTTGACTGAATGGAAGCCCTGTCAAATATCAGTCTTGATGTAACTCCCTCGATCGGAAGTTCGCGTGCCGGATAGATATCGAGCAGTATCAGCCTGTCTGCTTTTGAGAGTGATGAAGCGAAACCTTCGGCGAAGTCTCTTGTCCTTGTGTAAAGATGCGGCTGGAATACCGCTGTAATCCTCCGTCCGGGGAAAATGTCCCTTATTGACTTAATGGCGGCTTCAATCTCTTTGGGATGGTGGGCGTAGTCGTCGATGTAAGAACATTTTTCAGTATTCAGTCGTATGTCCATCCTTCTTTTTACTCCGAGAAAACTGCCGAGGGCTTTCTTGACTTTTTCGCCGTCGATTCCGTTGAGGAGGGCGGCTGCTGCTGCGGCAATCCCGTTTTCGGCGTTGAGCCTTCCCGGAACTCCCATGATGCAGTCTTTTACCGTGCCGCCGGGGTGGTTCAGGTCGAATTTGAAATATCCTCCGGGCAGGACGCTTGTCCCGCTGGCGTAGAAGTCGGACGGTGTGTCGTATGAATAACGGTATATTTTCGCTTTGGTGCTCTTGTCGTCGATAGGGAGACCCTCTTTTAATATAAGGTATCTTTCCGTCTGGGCGGCAAATTCGCAGAAGGCTTCCATGACATGGTTGTAATCATGGTAAACATCCAGATGGTCTGCATCGACGGAGGTTATTATGGCAGTGTCGGGGAACAGTTGCAGGAACGAACGGTCGAATTCGTCCGCTTCGGCCACCACTATTCCGCTGTCGCTTAACAAAAGATTGCTTCCGTAATTTTTTGAGATTCCCCCGAGGAATGCGTCGCATCCGGTTCCGGACGATTGGAAAATGTGCCCTATCATCGTGCTTGTGGTCGTTTTTCCGTGCGTGCCGGCTACTGCTATTGTCTTTTTGCCCTTGGCTATTTCTCCGAGTACTTTTGACCTTTTAAGCAGGCGGAATCCTTTTTCTTTGAGGTATTCAAGTTCCCTGTTGCTTTCAGGGATGGCGGGAGTATAGATTGCGAGGGTGCTTTTGTTGTCGCCGGGTATCATTTCCGGGCGCTCTTCGAAATGCACGGCTATTCCTTCGGATTGCAGGGAAGCCGTGATGTCCGACGGGGTGCGGTCGTAACCGCTTACGTTGAGTCCCTTGCTGTGAAAATAACGTGCGATCGCGCTCATGCCGATTCCGCCGATACCTAACATATATATATTCCCGTATTCCATTTTGACTTTATTTTTTACAAGTTGAGAATATTTCTTCCGCTATTGCCTCCGATGCGTCGGGCCTGGCAAGGCCTGCGATGTTTTTTTCCAGCATCCGAAGCGACAGGTCGTCCTTGACAAGGGAGACCGCGCAATCCATAAGTCTTTCGGGGGCCTGGGCGTCGCTGACGATTTTTGCGGCCTCTCTGTTGACGAGGGCCATTGCGTTGTGCGTCTGGTGGTCTTCAGTGACATTTGGGGACGGAACGAATATTACGGCTTTTCCCGCGATGCAGAGTTCAGATATGGTTCCGGCTCCCGAACGGGATACGACAAGGTCGGCGGCGGCATAGGCGAGATCCATCCTGTCGATGAAATCGAAAAAACGGATATCGTGCGCTCCGGAGTGCGACATGAATTGCCTTACTCCGTCCATATATGCCTTGCCGCATTGCCAGATTAATTGTATGCCTTCGCCTCCCGGCTGTCCGTCATTGATCCATTTTCTGACGGAATTGTTCAATGTACCGCTTCCGAGGCTGCCTCCCACGATGAATACCGTCTTTTTGTTGCTGTCGAGACCGTAATGCAGGAGCGCTTCTTCCCTTTCTTCGGGAAGAGGCCTGTGTATGCTGCTTCTTACAGGATTGCCTGTGAGGATGATTCTGTCTTTCGGGAAAAACCTTTCCATTCCGGAATAGGCGACACAGATTCTGTCGGCTTTCCTGCCGATAATCTTATTGGTCAGTCCGGCATACGAGTTCTGTTCCTGGATTAGCGTAGGGATGGACAGCCTCTGTGCCGCCCACAGTGTGGGCGCGCTTGCGTATCCCCCGACTCCTATGACTATGTCCGGACGGAATTCCTTTATGATGCGCCTCGCTTTTTTTATGCTTTTGGCTACCTTGAACGGCAATGAAAGGTTTGAAAGCGACAGGCTTCTTTTCAGGCCTGCCACCGGGAGGCCTATGATACGGTATCCGGCAGCAGGAACCCGTTCCATTTCCATGCGGCCTTCGGCTCCGACGAACAGTATTTCGCTGTCCGGCTCTCTTCTTCTGATTGCTTCGGCAATCGATATGGCAGGAAAGATATGCCCTCCCGTGCCACCTCCGCTAATTATCGCCCTCATTGTCAACTTTGTTAATGTCTATTTCCTGAATTGACCTGCTTATTGACAGGATGATCCCGAATGCTCCGCTGAATACAATGTATGCCATGCCGCCGTGGCTGACAAGGGGGAGTGTGTGCCCTGTGATTGGGAACATCCGGATATTCACGTATATGTGCATCATAGCCTGGGCCGTTATCAGCAGTCCGAGGCCAAACACAATAGTGCTTGCAAATGTGGTCTTGCAGTTGTATGCTATACGCGCGCACCTTGCGAACAGCCAGATGTACATGAACATGACAAGTATTCCGACTATGCTGCCGTATTCTTCAATGATGAAAGCATAAATGAAATCGGAAAATGCCATTGAAAGAGTGTAGCGCTGCGTGCTTTTGCCCGGCCCCTTTCCGATGAGGCCGCCTTCATGTATGGCTATCTTCGCATTTTCAGACTGTCTTTCCTCGTCTTTGATTCTCTGTTTCTGGCTGTCGGTCAGATTGGCCGTTGCTTCATCGCTGCTTGCCGGACTGAAGAAATTGGATATCCTCGACTCTGCCGTGGCGAACCTTCTGAACATCGGGTTTTCGCTGCCCTTTGTTGCTTCATACAGTCCCAGGCATGCCAGGAACACTCCTGCGCCAATCGCAAGTGTGGCCAGGAGGTATTTCCAGTTTATCTTGTTTATCCACAGTATAACGAGGCAGATGGCTCCCATGAATAATGCCGACGAGAAACTTCCCGTAAGTAGCAGCACGCATGTCAGCCCTATCGGTATGAGAAGCCTGATCAGGTAAGTCTTGAAATCCTTGATTTCATATCTTTCCATCACTCTTGCTATATAGAGCAGCAAGGCCACTTTCGCGGCGTCGAAAACCTGTATGGAGGCGCTTCCTATCTTGATTCCTCTGACGGCTCCGTTGTATTCGGCGCGCAATGGCGGAATGAACAGCATGAGCAGCACCGCAATGCTGATGAAATATATCAGAATGGCGTATTTTCTGTAAAATTTCGGCGGAAGGAAGTATGCGACCAGCAGCACGCACCATCCCAGAACGGCCATGCCGAACTGTTCAAGGAAGATGACTATCTTGCTTGTGTTCGTGTCCATGGCTATGTAGGAACTGGCGGAATATACTGCGGCAATAGAGAACATGGACAGTATGAAGACGATTGTCCATACTATTTTGTCCCCTCCGAGCCTTTTGTTGGCCCAGTCTCCCACTTTCTCGATATATGTTTTCAGTACATTCATAGATTGCGTACGGCCTCTTTGAACAGTTTTCCTCTCTCTTCATAATTCCTGAACAGGTCGAACGATGCGCAGCACGGCGACAGCAGTACGACATCGCCGTCCATGCCGAGGCCGTATGCTTTTGTGACGGCCTCTTCTGCCGAGGAGGCATCCGTTATGACCGGAATGATGCCGGAAAACGCCTCGTGGAGTTTGCGGTTGTCCTTGCCGAGGCATATCAGTGCCTTTACTTTCTGTTTTACCACTTCGTAAAGTTCCGAATAGTCGTTCCCTTTGTCCGTTCCTCCGGCAATCCAGATTACGGGCCTGTCCATGCTTTCAAGAGCATACCAGGCGGAGTTTACATTGGTTGCCTTGGAGTCGTTGATATACAGCACTCCTTTTATCGTGGCGACTTTCTCGAGGCGGTGCTCTATGTTTTTGAATGTCTTGAGCCCCTCCCTGATTTTGTCATCGTCTATGTCCATTACTTTGCCGGCTATTGCGGCGGCCATTGAGTTGTAAAGGTTGTGTTTTCCCTGGAGTGAAAGTTCGTCCAGAAACATCCGGCATTCGTGTTCCCCGTATTTTACGGTAAAGTGGTCGTCTTCCACGTATGCTCCCTGTGCGACTCTGGACTTTTGGCTGAACGGGAGCATCTTGGCCTTGATGACGATGTCGTTCAGGTGCTTGATTGTAATCTCGTCGTCCGAACAGAATATGAAGCAGTCTTCCTTTTCCATATTCTGTGTTATGCGGAATTTCGCTCTGGCATAGTTCTCGATTTTGTGGTCGTATCTGTCCAGATGGTCGGGGGTGATGTTGGTAAGTATCGCTATGTCGGCTTTGAAATCATACATGTTGTCCAGTTGGAAACTGCTTATTTCAAGCACGTATATGTCATAGTTGCAAGTGGCGACCTGGTAGGCGTAACTTTTGCCTATGTTGCCACCGAGGCCTACATTCAGTCCGGCGAGTTGCAGCAGGTGGTAAATCAGGGAGGTCGTGGTCGTCTTGCCGTTGCTTCCCGTGATGCAGATTTTTTTCGCCCTGTCGTATCTTCCGGCAAATTCGATTTCCGATATGATGTCTATGCCTGCTTCCCTGATAGCCTTTATGACCGGGGCAGTGTCCGGAATCCCCGGGCTTTTGATGACCTGGGATGCGTCCAGTATCTTTTCAAGACTGTGCTTACCTTCTTCGTAAGGTATTTCCCATTCGGCAAGTCTTTCTTTCTGGTTTTCGGGTATTGTGCCGTAATCCGAAAGGAAGACATCGAATCCTTTTACTTTTGCGAGTACTGCGGCCCCTGTGCCGCTTTCTCCTCCTCCGAGTATTGCTATCTTGTCCATGACTATCTGATTTTCAAAGTTATTATGGTTATTACGGCCAGCAGTATGGATACAATCCAGAATCTTACTACTATTTTTGCTTCAGGCAATGCCACGGTCGGTTTCTTTATGATTGCTTCCACGCCCTCTTTCTGGAAGTGGTGGTGCAGTGGCGTCATTTTGAATACTCTCCGGCCTTCCCCGTATTTCTTCTTGGTGTATTTGAAATATATGCGTTGTATGATCACCGACAGGCTTTCAACGAAAAACACTCCGCAAAGTATGGGAATCAGTAATTCTTTCTTGATCAGGATTGCCGCCACGCCGATGATTCCTCCCAGCGCAAGGCTGCCGGTGTCGCCCATGAATACCTGTGCGGGGTAGGAGTTGTACCATAGAAAACCGATTAGCGCCCCGACGAATGCCGCAAATACTATGGTAATCTCTCCGGTTCCGGGAATATACATAATATTAAGGTATCCGGCATCGTTTATGTTTCCTGACAGGTAAGCCAGTACTCCGAGTGCCGTTCCGACTATTGCGGAGATGCCGGTAGTCAGGCCGTCCATGCCGTCGGTGAGGTTGGAGGCGTTGGAGCAGGCGGTTATGACGAGGATGATTATGATTATGTATATCGCCCAGGTGAATATGTCTCCGGCTGTTCCGGAAAACGGACTGAATATCCCGTAGTCGAGTTCATGGTTTTTGACGAAAGGAATCGTCGTGTCCGGGGATGTCGCCAGTCCGTCATGCAGGAGCACGGCAAAGCCTATAACCAGGCCGAGTCCGATCTGCCCTGCAAGTTTTTTCTTTTCGCTCAGACCGTTCTTGTCCTTTTTATATACTTTTATGTAGTCGTCGACGAATCCCAGGCCTCCGAGCCATACCAGGGAGAGTATGAGAAGAAGCACGTAGAAGTTGGTCAGGTCGCAGAACAGAAGTATCGGTGTCAGTATCGATATGAGTATGATAATGCCTCCCATTGTGGGCGTGCCCTTTTTCTGCATCTGGCCTTCAAGTCCGAGGTCGCGTATTTCTTCGCCTATCTGCCTGCGCTGGAGCAGCCTGATAATCTTTTTTCCGAATACCAGGGACAAAATGATTGACAGCAGGCTTGCGCATACAGCCCTGACGGAGATGTACTGCATAAGCCCTGCCCCGGGAAAGTCCGTGATGCTTTTAAGGTATTCAAACAGATGGTAAAACATTTTTTACTATTTCAAATTCGTTAAAATCTCTTTTTTCATGTCCTATTATCTGGTAGGTTTCGTGCCCTTTGCCGGCAAGCAGTACTACGGCTCCGGGAGGGGCCGTCATGATTGCCGTGCGGATGGCGGTTTCCCTGTCGGTTATGAATATCGTTTTTTTCAATCCGTCCGGGCTGAAACCGGCCTTTATCTCGGCGATTATCATTTCAGGATCTTCCGTCCTCGGGTTGTCGGATGTCACGAAAATACGGTCGGAGTATTTTTCCGCCACTTCGGCCATCTCAGGGCGTTTGCTGCGGTCTCTGTCCCCGCCGCATCCGAATAAAGTAATCAGTTCATGTTTGCGGCTTATGTCCTTCAATGTCCTGAGTATGTTTTCAAGTGCGTCGGGAGTATGCGCATAGTCTATCACAACGGTGGTTCCGTTGCTGCCCCTCATGTATTCGAGCCTGCCCGGAACTGGTTTGAGTCCGCTGATGATTCTCAGTGTCTCTTCAGGGTCGGCGCCGAGCAGAACCGCTGCCGAATATACTGCAAGCAGGTTGTATGCGTTGTGCCCGCCTATGAGCCTGCACCATACTTCCCTGCCGTCGATTCGGAGTAGCATTCCGTCGAAACTTTCTTCCATTATCCTGCATGTGTGGTCTGCTGCATTCCTGCATGAATACGTGATTGTCCTCGCCTTGGTATTCTGTACCATTATCCTGCCGTTCCTGTCGTCGATGTTCGTAAGTGCGAATGCCGTCTTTGGCAGTGAGTCGAAAAACATTTTCTTGCATCTGAGGTATTCGGCAAACGTTTTATGGTAATCGAGATGGTCGTGGGTGAGGTTTGAAAATATTCCTCCGGCAAAAGACAGCCCCGCCGTCCTTTCCTGCTGTACGCCTACCGAACTCACTTCCATGAAACAGTAAGTGCAGCCAGCGGCCGCCATTTCGGCGAGCAGCGAGTTTATTGTTACGGGATCCGATGTAGTGTTAAGCGTCTGGTATTCCTTTTCGCCGACATAATTGGCGATGGTCGAGAGCAGGCCGCATCCGTATCCCATTGCAGTGAAAGTCCTGTAAAGCATAGTGGCGGTAGTCGTTTTGCCGTTGGTGCCTGTTATGCCTACAAGTTTGAGTTTTGATGAAGGATGTCCGTAAAAGCAGTCGGCGGCAAGGGCTATGGCTCTTCTCGCATCGCCTGTCATTGCGGACGGTACGTTTTCCGGACAGTATGCCGGGTCTTCGTATATTATCGCCGAGGCTCCGTTTTCTATTGCGCGTCCTATGTATGCGTGTCCGTCGGTTTCAAAGCCTTTGACGGCAATGAACAGCGCGCCCGGAACGCATTTTCTCGAATCGTCGGTAATCATCGAAATCTCTGTTCCGGTATCGCCTTTCACATTTTCAGCCGCAACGGCCTTGATTATTTCTTTGAATTCCATTTTGCCAATCAATCAAGTTCTAACTTTATAAGTTGTCCGGGGCTTCCTTGCTCCCCGGCTGGCGGGGTCTGGGAGGCTACCAGGCCTTCTCCGCTGTATGATACTTTGAAACCTCTGTTTTCAAGCAGGTAAAGCGCGTCTGAAAGCCCGAGTCCGGTAAGGTCGGGTATTGTATAGTCGTCGAATTGCCCTATGTCAAGGTGTATGTCCTCTACCTGCGGCAGGGATGCCGATGCCTCTATCTTTTCCCCCCAGTCGGGCATCATCGTACAGATGTTGTCCACTATTTCCCTGAATACAGGGGCTGCCCAGCTTCCTCCGTAGAAATTGCCGCGTGTTTTTTTTGAATATACGACTACGATTGCGCTATAGACGGGCTCTTCCGAAGGGAAAAATCCGACGAAAGTAGCCTGATGCCTTTTGTATCCCTGAGGGTCTTCGTATCCTGACCGCCTTTTCCCGTTGGCATCGGTGTAGTCAACGATGATCCGGGCGGTTCCTGTTTTTCCGGATACATTGCATTTCGCCCCTCTCAGGGCCGAGCCGGTGCCTTCGCTGACTACGGTTCTCAGTGCCTTTTTGACGGTGTCTATGGTTTTCTGGGAACAGATTTTGCCGCTCAGTACTGTCGGCCCCAGTCTTTTTACCACCTTTCCGTCCTTTTCGATTGCTTCGACGAGGTATGGTTTCATGGCTTTCCCGTCGTTGGCTATCGTATTATAGAATGTAAGTATGTTCAAAGGCGTTATGTTGATATTGTATCCGATGGCAATGGATGGCAGGGACGTGCCGCTCCAGTTTGCGCTCCCCGGGCCCGGTATGAAGTTGTAGCCTTCGCCCTTTACGTCGAAATTGAATTTTTCGCACAGTTTGTAACTGTAAAGTTTGTCAACATACTCTTTTTCATGTCCGGTGTAGTTTTCGCAAACGAGTTGGCGGAACACCTGGTTCGAGGATTTCATGAATCCCCAGAGTACGCTTACTTCTTCGTTGTTACGAATGTATTCGTCGTAAAATGTCCTTCCGTTGTATGACCAGCGGCCTCTGTTGCCTTTTATCTTGGTGTCCAGCGTGACCTTGCCGTCCTCAAGCAATGTTACGAGTGAAGCCAGTTTGAATACGGAGCCGGGTTCTCCCACCTGGCCTATCGCGTAGTTGTATATTTCATCGAATTTCCCGTTCTTCCTTCTTCCGAGATTGACCATTGCGCGTATTGCGCCGGTCTTGACATCCATTATGATTACACAGCCTCCTTCTATTGAGCGGACAGTGTCTATTTTGGCTCTTAATGCCTTGTCCGCTATGTCCTGCAGTTCGATGTCTATAGTCGTGAGCAGGTCTTCTCCGTTTTCGGGCTGGACTACGGGTTTTTCAAAGTCAACTATCCATTTCATGTCTTCGGTGCGGCGCAAATGTCTGGAGCCCTCTTTCCCGTGCAGGAGGTAATTGTACCTGCCTTCAAGGCCGATGAGTTTGTTGGAAGATGAAGTGTCCGGATTGTCTTTTACTTCTCCGATAGTCCTGAGCGCGAGCCTTTCGTATGGATAAATACGGCTGTCCGCCTGTTCTTTGATTATGAGGCCTCCTTTGAACTGCCCCAGTCTGAATATGGGCAGTTTTTTGATGGCTTTCATCTCGCTGAGGGTGGCCGGCCTGTCTCCGATCTTTATGTCTCTGTCGTTGGTGCGCCTGGCCTTGACCATCTGCGCCTTGTATTTCGCCGCGCTCTTGTCCTGGAATATTTCGGAAAGTCCCTGCGCCAGCGAGTCGATACCTGCCTGGAATACGGTGTCTGCCGATGTTACGCAGTCCATCCGTATCTCATACCTCGGAGAAGAAATGGCAAGCGGCCTTCCGTCCCTGGCGAGGATGCTGCCCCTTATGGGGAGAAGGGCTTCGGTGCGGCCTTTTACTCCGTAGTCCTTGTCCGGTTCGTAGAATATCTGCAGCCATGCTATTCTCACGATGGCGAGAACGGCGAAGAACACCATCGCGGAATAGATGATGAGCAACCTGTTGGACGAAACTATGTTGTTGTTTTTATCCATTTTCATTCAATCTCTCTTGGCGCCTGCTGCGGTTTTTTCAAATCCGAACCGTGATCTTCAAGCATTTCTTCAATATTGTTCCTTGTGTCTATGCTGATCAGTCTGGTGCTCTTCTGTGTATAGTCTATCCGGAGTTCCTCTATTACTTCTGCATTGCTCCGGTGTACTGTCATCGTTTTTTCTATAAGGAGGTTGATGGTAATATATGCTATAATCAGGAAAAACACATATAAAATGAAGGGGATGTTCTTGTCCGCCTTGATAAGGGTAAGAAAATCTCCTCTGATGATGCTTTTCAGGTATTTCATTATTGCCGCCATGCCGTTCTCATATTTTTTCCGCTACTCTGAGTTTTGCGCTGCGCGCCCTGGTGTTGGCCCTGATTTCTTCCTCCGACGGGGTGACCGGTTTTTTGGTTATCATCTTCAGCGGAGAAGGGATGCTGCCATAAATGTCGCTGTCGGTCTTGCCGTCGGCATATCCGCTTTTGAGAAAATTTTTCACCATCCTGTCTTCGAGGGAGTGATAGGTGATTATGGCTATCCTGCCTCCGCGCCTGAGCGACTTCAGCGAGCCTGCAAGGAATTTCTCGAGCGAGCGCATTTCCTTGTTCACTTCTATGCGCAGCGCCTGATAGACTTTGGCCAGGAACTTGTGTTCGGCAAATCCCGGCAGGAGTTTTTCAATGGCTTTTCCGAGATCGCCGGTCGTTTCGATCCGGTGCGAATTACGGGCGGAACATATTGCAGCAGCAAGCCTGCCGCTTTCGCGGAGTTCGCCGTAAACCCGGAAAAGCCTTTCCAACTCTTCATTACTATAACTATTTACTACATCTTCAGCCGTTATTTCTCCTTCCGTGTTCATCCTCATGTCAAGGGGGGCGTCGAACCTGAATGAGAACCCCCTGTCTCCTGTGTCGAACTGGTGCGACGATACTCCGAGATCTGCAAGGATTCCGTCAACTCCGTCTTTGTAGCCTCCGGCAAGGACATAATTGTGTATGAACCGGAAATTGTTGTGGATGAAACTTATTCTTATGTCGTCGGGCAGGTTTTCCATGGCATCCTTGTCGCGGTCGAACGCAAGCAGTCTTCCGTCGGGGCCGAGTTCTGACAGGATGCGCCTGCTATGGCCGCCGCCGCCGAAAGTGGCATCGACATATACTCCCGAGCGGTCGGTAATAAGCGCGGAAACGCTTTCATGAAGCATTACTGGAACATGATATTCGGACATGTGAAGACCCTCCCTTATTTTTTACTGGCAAACCTGCCGGCCAGTGAAATGAACTCTTCTTCGCTTATGCCGCTTGTGTCGTATTTCTCGGCGGCCCAGATTTCAATCTTGTTGTCGCTGCCGCTGAAAACGATTTCCTTGTTTGCTCCGATTAGTTCAAGGAGTTTCCTCGGGATTGTCATGCGGCCCAGTCTGGGATCTGGCTCGACTACCGCCCTGTCCCTTGTATATGCTCTCCAGAACATGGCATCTTCCCTGTCGAAAGGGTTGAGCATCTCCCTGATCCGTGCGGACTCTTTTTCCCACTCTTCGTAAATGAACATGTCAAGGCATTCCTCGAACGTGTTCTTTCTGATTACGAATCTGGCAGGGGCGCCGGCGGGCATGAGCGCCTTGAACGCCGAAGGAAAGATGAGTCTTCCCTTGTCGTCCATTTTTGCTCTGTATTCGCCGATGAAATTAATCATGATGCTTTGTCCCTCTGTTGTTTTGTATGTTGTGCAAAAGTACGAAAACTTTTCCACTTTATTACACAAAATTACAAATTTTTCCACAATACTTTTTGAAACCTCCGTATTTTGCCATAACTTGCGCTCAAAATAAAATCCTGCTTTATGTCGAATGTTAAGAAAATCCTTACGGCGCTCCTTGTCCCATGTCTTGCCGCTTGTGCCGGAGGGGAAAATGTTGCGGTTGATAATGAGGAACTTGCCGGGATAGAGGACAGCGTGCGCAGAAATGAATTGGGGATTCCTTTGGATGGATATGATACTTATGAGGAACGGGTGGAGAGGGGGGATTTCTTCTCGACAATACTTAACGGTTACGGGGTTTCCAACCAGAGGATATATAAAATATCCGAAAGCATAAAGGATACTTTCGACATCAGGGACATCAGGGTGGGCAATGAATATACGGCTTATGTGTCGCAGGCGGATACATCTCTTGGCTTCTGGGTCTATAGCATAGACAAGCGCAGGAGCCTTGTCATAGACATTTCCGACCCCGATACTGTGGAGGCTTTCGTTTTCAGGAAACAGATGGAGGCTGTGCCGCGTTATACCGACGTCTCGATTGAAAACTCGTTATGGTACGATATGGTGCAGGCCGGGGCTTCTCCGTTGCTGATTCTGAAACTGTCGGACATTTATGCGTGGACGGTCGATTTCTTTGCCCTTCAGAAAGGCGATACTTTCAGGGTGCTGTATGACGAAATAATGTGCGACGGGGAGGTGTTTGAAATAGGGGACGTGCGCTATGTGGAATTTGTGCACAACGGCGAACTCTTTCCTTCGATCATGTTCGACCAGGGAGACGGAGGCAACATATACTGGAACGAAAAAGCCGAGAGCATGCGCAAGGCCTTTCTCAAGGCGCCTTTGAACTATTCCCGCATCAGTTCCGGATTTTCTTATGCGCGCAGGCATCCGGTGACGAGAAAGGTGCAGCCGCACACAGGAGTCGATTATGCCGCCCCTACGGGTACTCCGGTTATGTCGGTCGGTGACGGTACGGTCATAGAGTGCCGTTATCGCGGGGCCAATGGAAACATAGTGAAAATCAGGCACAACTCGATATACACCACTGCTTATCTGCATCTTTCGCGTTTCGCAAAGGGGATGTATGTCGGCAAGAGAGTCCGCCAGGGAGACGTAATCGGCTATGTCGGAAGCACCGGGCGTTCTACCGGCCCGCATCTGGATTACCGTATCTGGAAAAACGGCACGCCGATAAATCCTTTGAAGATGGAATCGCCGTCCGAGGAGCCTTTGAAAAAGGAGAACATGGAGGCTTTCATGGCCGTGATGGCGTCTTATAAGTCCGGAATCGATTCGGTCTATGCGGAAAAACTGTATGAAGAGGCTATGGAGTTCTTCTCGTCACCTCTTGCAGATGATGTTGAGTCCGTCCCGCAGGGGCAGGATCATTGATGAGACTCTTTCGTCCGAAGCCACAAGGTCGTTGAACGCCATGATTCCGGTGCTTTGCCTGTCTTTCGGGGCGGATGTGCCGGAAAAAATCTTCCCGTCCCACAATACGTTGTCGGCGATAATTATTCCGCCTTTGCGCACTTTGTCGAAAACCAGCGAATAATATTCGCAGTACTCGCGTTTGTCGGCGTCTATGTAAACGAGGTCGTATGGCCCGGGGAGGGAGCTGAGCGTCTTTTTTGCATCTCCGATATGGAGCCTGATTTTTCCCGAATGTCCGGAACGTTCAAATGCTTCAAGGATGATGTCCGAAAGTTCGTCGTTGATTTCAAGAGTGTCCAGGATTCCTCCTTCATTCAGTCCTTCGGCAAGGCAGATGGCGCTGTATCCGGTGAACGTGCCTATTTCCAGTATTCTGTCCGGGGCGGTCATTCTGGACACGGTTGCGAGGAACAGCCCTTGTATGCCGTCTGAAAGCATGCGGGCGTGGTTGGTGCGCAGGTTGGTCTGCCTCGTGAGCCATTCCAGGGCTTCGTTGGCTTTGCTGGAATGCGACAGTATGTATTCTGTTTCGTCCGGTGGAAGGTTTCTGTCCATTTTTCTGGTGTTTGTCAGATATAAATCAGTTTTGAAAGCCTTTCAGGGCTGAAAACTGTGCGGGCGCAGTCTATGATGTCGTCGGCGGTAATCGTGTCCAGTATCTTCTGGCCTTTGGTGTCGTCGGCGTCTTTCCCGAAAAGCAGGTAATTTTTTCCGAGCGTTATGCATTTCTGCTCTCCGTTGTCGGCGGATACGAGCAGCTGTCCCTTCAATTGTTTCTTGGCGTTTTTCAGAAAGGTGTCGCTTACTCGCTTCTCCCGGAATTTTTCAAGAATGCCGGTTACGGCATTGCAGCATTTTTCTATTTTTTCCCTGTCGCAGCCGAAAGAAATCGCCACCACTCCGTTGTCCGCATATGGCGTATATGAAGCATCGACTCCGTAAACCCAGCCTTTCTTTTCTCTTAACTCGGTGTTCATTACGGAGTTTGCGGCAGGCCCTCCGAGTATGTTGCAGAGCAGTACGAGGGCTATCCTTTCCTTTTCCGCCCCCATCGGGTAGCCGGTGCAGCCGATTATGCAGTTGGCCTGGTGGTTCCTTTTGTTAAGGGTTTTTTCGAAGACTTTCCCCTCGCGCAGACCTGATGACATCGGATAGGCATGGGAAAATGCGGGGCTCGCTCCGATGGGAGGTATGCCGCTTTTCGCTACCGCTTTGGACACGGCTTTTCTGATTTCCCTTTCATCCATGTCGGCCACTACCGACAGGACTGCACGAGGGTAGGTGAAATTTTCTCCCACGTATTCTGTTATGTCCGTTCTTTTCATGTTCCTCACGCTTCTCATTGAACCGAGAATCTGAGGGGCAAGGGCCGTCCCTTCAAGCAGGAGTTCTTCAAAATGGTCGTAAATGGCGTCGGGGGGTGAGTCTTTGTAAGATAATATTTCGTCGATTATTACGTTCTTCTCGGTTTCTATGTCATTTTCCCTGAAAAGAGACCTGAATGCGAGTTCAAGAAGCAGGGAGATGCCTTTGGTAAGTTCTTCCTTGAGTATGGAGGCGTGAATTACCGTTTCTTCTTTTGTCGTGAATGCGTTGAGGTCTCCTCCGGAACGCTCTATGCAGTTGTTTATTGCCGACGCGCTTCTGGTTTCTGTCCCTTTGAAAAGCAGGTGTTCGGTGAAATGGGCGGTCCCGCTTCCCGGCTTTTTCTCATCACGCGTGCCGCTTCTGAGGGTAAGGGAGCAGTATGCAACATCGGAAAACGAACGTTTGAATGTAAATCCGATTCCGCAAGGCAGTATGTCCGTTAGAACCTTATTTTCCATTTTTTATGATTAGAGAAAGTTTTTTCAGTTCTGCCTTCCCGAATCCGGCGTTTTCCTTGCCGGTCATACGGTATTTTCTGAAATATAGCAGTTTATAGTCTTCCGTGGAAATAAGCATGTTGAATGCGAATCTTCCTCCTTCCGGGGCTATTGTGTATGAGACTACTGTGCCCGGCCTCATTTCTTCGGCGGCGAGTCCGATGTCGTCCGATGTCGTTACGAACATGCGTCCGGAGGAGATCTCTTCAATCAGGCCTGTATCCGTTTTTCGTGATATGTCCTCGGGGCAGAACAGTATGTCTCCGCTGAAATCTTTGAGATCCTGTCCTTTGTACGAATTCATGGCCGTGTAGGCGGAGATGTCCGATCTGGTGACTTTCGGTATGTGCTCCTGTATGATGTTGATGAATGCCGGCAGGAATGAGGCGCAGCGGCCTTCCATGTCGTCGGCGGCCCTGAACGGCAATGAGATTACTTCGGCCATCTTGTCAAGCCCTTGTCCGGCTTTGGGCCCTCCGCGGAGCAGGGAAAGGAATTCCACTGTCGGGCTGTCTTCATTTTTATATTGCCCTTTTGTCCTTATCAGAAAAAAATAGTTCGTGTCGCATTTGCTTTTTTCGAATTCGGCAAGGTCGCAGAACTCATAAGGCGATACAGTCCAGTTTCTTTCGATTTCATCTTCCAGAATCAGGTTGATGAAGGCGTCGTCGCCTGAGATGACGACTTTGGTAATCATGCTGGAAACGTTCTGTATGTCTCTTTTTTTAGTCATCAGTTCCGCCTGTGCGTAAGCCGTCGCCGGAACGGCCATCATGGCAATGGCTGCAAATAATATGTATCTTTTCATTTTTAAAGAAAATGATGTGGGTTACAGGCGGCAAAAATAAGGATTTTTTTCTTGCAGAATGAGGATTTTTTTATAAATTGCACGGTTTTACGGTTGTGAATATATGCAATATATAGTATCCGCAAGGAAATACAGGCCCGACAGTTTCGGGGGCCTTATCGGGCAGGACAATATCGCCCGTACTCTGAGAAATTCTATAAAGAGGGGGCAGCTTGCTCATGCTTACCTGTTCTGCGGCCCTCGCGGCGTGGGAAAGACCAGTACGGCGAGGATTTTCGCGAAAACGATCAACTGCATGAATCCCACCCCGGACATGGAGCCTTGCGGTCATTGCGAATCATGCGTTTCCTTCGACGAGGGACGCTCGTACTGCATACACGAACTGGATGCCGCTTCCAATAACGGAGTCGAGGATATAAAGCAACTTATGGAGAAGGTGCGAATCCCTCCGCAGGTAGGCAGGTACAGCGTATATATAATCGATGAGGTGCACATGCTCTCCCAGGCGGCTTTCAATGCTTTCCTGAAAACGCTTGAAGAGCCTCCGGCGCATGCGATTTTCATACTGGCCACTACCGAGAAGCACAAGATACTCCCTACGATTCTTTCAAGATGCCAGACATATGATTTCAATCGAATAAGCATAGAGGATATTGTGCGCAATCTCAAGGACATTTCGGAAAAAGAAGGCGTGTCGATAGGCGATGAGGCCCTTCATGTAATCGCGGCCAAGGCAGACGGCGCCATGAGGGACGCCCTTACGCTGTTCGACCAGACCGTGGCGTTTTGCGGACGGGAAGTGTCGTATCAGGATGTCATTTCCAATCTTAATGTCCTGGATTACGATTATTACTTCAGGCTGGTGGATTGTTTTGCGGCCTCGGACTATGCTTCCGCCCTGCTGCTTTTTGACGAAGTGCTTTCAAAGGGTTTCAACGCGCTTTATTTCGTATCCGGTTTAAGCAGGCATTTCAGGGATTTGATTGTCAGCAAGAGCGGCTCCGCCTCTTCTTTGATAGAACTGCCGGGGTCTCTGAAGGAAAGATATGCGTCTCAGGCTTCGGGGCTGTCCATGAAGTTTCTGTATTCGGCCCTGGAAGACTCGGTGAGATGCGAATCGGCCTATCGTTCAAGTGTGAATCAAAGGCTGTTGATAGAGTTTACTCTTATGAAGATGTGCAGGCTGGTTTCTGTGCCGGAGGTTGATCCGGTCAGGACTGTCCCTCCGGTTTCAAAACCGCAGCCTGCAGTGCCGTCCGCACCTCCGTCTTTGGACATGGAAAGGTTGAGAAAGGTGTGGGACGATGTGACGGAGAAATATAAATCCGTCCCTTCCATCCAGAGGTTCTATTCTTTTATGAAATCGGCGGAACTTGGTCTTGAAGGTGATGCCGTTGTTCATTTTTTTGTGAAAAACGACAAGCAGAAAGCCTGGGTTGAAGCCAATGTGGCTGAAGAAATAGAAAAAGGACTGAGAGAGGGGCTTGGCTGCCCCGGTTTGGTTTTGTCTGTCAAGGTTGCACAGGAAACGTCCGCTCCTGTCCGTGTTGCGGCTCCTGTCAGGGCCGTCGCTGCCGAAAATGTGGCACAGAATGTGAAAAAGAAGTCCGGCCTTTCGATTTCCTCGGTTTTGCAGGAGGATGAGGTCAGGACTGCTGAATCCGATGCGCCGGGCGATGTTTCCGGCAACAGGGCGTCGGAGGATATTTTGGCCAATGTGAAGCAGGAGGATGTCCGGAGGGTCTGGGACTCCATGACTGCAAAGTATGAAAGCAATAAGATGCTTTTCGCCGCAGTTTCGTCCGGGGATGTTTCGCTTGAAAAACAGGAGGGCAGGCTGATAGTGCATTTTTCTGCCGCCAATGAGGCCCAGAAAGAGTTGATTCAGACGAAACTCCTTTCTGATTTGGAAGACGGATTGAGAACCGGGCTTGATATCGTTGCGGTGTCTTTGGCCATAGAAGTCGCACCGGATTCGGAAAAGTCCTCGCCGGCCTGTTACATGCCTTCGGAAAAGGCGAAGTACATGATGGAAAATTCGGAAGAAGTAAGGAATCTGTGTGAAGACCTCGGGCTGGATTTGAAATGAATGTCCGCCCTGTTTGTTGTGTAATTTAATATATGTTGCAGGATGAAACTTTATTGCAGGGATCTTGTTAAGAAATACGGCATGCGCACTGTTGTTAAAGGCGTGTCTTTTGATGTAGAGCAGGGAGAGATAGTCGGGCTTCTTGGGCCTAACGGTGCCGGAAAGACGACAAGTTTCTATATGATTACCGGGCTTATCAAACCCAACGGAGGCAAGATTTTTCTTGACGACCAGGAAATAACCAATCTCCCGATGTACAAAAGGGCCCAACTCGGTCTTGGATATCTCGCCCAGGAGGCGTCAGTATTCAGAAAACTGAGCGTGGAAGACAACATAATGTCCGTAATGGAGATGTCGCGTTTTACCAAACAGGAAAGGAAAGAGCGCCTTGAGTCGCTGATAGATGAATTCGGCCTCCACAAGGTGCGGAAGAGTTACGGTATCCAGTTGTCCGGAGGCGAGAGGAGGCGTTGCGAAATAGCGCGCGCCCTGGCGATAGACCCGAAATTCATCCTGCTCGACGAGCCTTTTGCCGGTGTCGATCCGATAGCGGTGGAGGACATACAGCATATCATAGCAAAACTCAAGTACAAAAACATCGGTATCATCATAACAGACCACAATGTTCATGAAACCCTGGCGATTACGGACAGAGCATACCTGCTTTATGAAGGCAATATCCTTGAAAGCGGCACGGCGGAGGAACTTGCTTCGAACGAGGAAGTCCGCAGAAAGTACCTCGGAACCAATTTCGAGTTGAGAAAAGCCGTGCTGAATCCGAACAGGAACAAACAATAATAAGGATTGGAAAAATGGATTCGATTAAAAACATATACAGAATAGGTCGCGGCCCTTCAAGCAGCCATACCATGGCTCCGATGAGGGCGGCGCAGATGTTTCTTGAAAAATCGGGCAGGCATGCGTCCCGGTATGAAGTAGAACTTTACGGCTCGCTTGCTTCCACCGGGAAGGGGCACTTGACCGATGTCGCCATTCTGGACGTGCTGTCCCCGGTGGCGCCATCCGAAATAATATGGCATCCCGACACAAATCTTCCGATGCACCCCAATGGGATGATTTTCAAAGCCTATGATGGGGATGGGAATGTAGCCGTGTCATGGACTGTGTATAGCACGGGGGGCGGCGCCCTGGCTGATGATACCTGGGACGAACGCAGGACGGAGAATATTTATGAGATGGATTGGATCGGCGATATTTACAGGTGGTGCAGCAATACGGGGTGTTCTTATTGGGAATATGTAGAACAGCATGAGGACAAGGATATATGGGATTATCTCTTCGAGGCGTGGAAAAAAATGCAGGAAGTAGTCCATCGCGGGCTGGATACCGAGGGGGTCATCCCCGGAGGGCTGGGGCTGAGAAGAAAAGCCGGCGAGTACCACATCAAGGCTGTCGGTTATAGCAATGCTGTAAGAGGAAGGGGACTGGTGTATTCCTATGCCCTTGCGGTATCTGAAGAAAACGCCTGCGGCGGAGAGGTGGTTACCGCTCCTACATGCGGTTCGTCCGGGGTTTTGCCGGCGGTGCTTTTCCATTTGAAAAGAAGCAGGGATTTTTCAGACAAAAAAATCCTGCACGCCATGGCGACGGCCGGTCTTTTCGGCAATGTCGTGAGGACGAATGCTTCCGTATCCGGGGCGGCTGTGGGTTGTCAGGGAGAAGTGGGTGTCGCCTGTGCCATGGCTGCTGCTGCGGCAAGCCAACTGTTCGGAGGTACTCCTTCCCAGATTGAATATGCAGCAGAAATGGGGCTGGAGCATCATCTCGGACTTACCTGTGACCCTGTAGGCGGCCTCGTCCAGATACCCTGCATAGAACGTAACGCCTTTGCGGCGGCGCGTGCTCTCGACGCCAATACATATTCTAATTTTTCTGATGGCAGGCACAGGGTGAGTTTTGATGATGTGGTGGATGTCATGCAGCAGACGGGAAAGGATCTTCCGAGCCTGTATAAAGAAACTTCACAAGGGGGGTTGGCAAAAAGATTGGTGTGATGTTTTGTTTGGCATGCATTTGGCATGTGGAAAAAACGGATTGTTTTCATAATAAGATAGGTTAGTATATACGATGAGAGTGAGTGCTTCGGCCTCACTCTTTTCTGTATTATGATGAAAAGCGTTGCCATGTTCCCCTTTGTGTCCCCCTTCCAGTTCTGAAAAATAACCCGGTATGCCTTCTTTGGGCCACGCCCCGACTTAATTTAAAGATATCGCAATATATTGATATATAATAGATTACTATTGTAATAATATTTTACAGGTGTGGATTCTGAGGGTGTCGGAAGCCCTTGAAATCCACACTTGTTTTTTGGAGCGCATGTTGTTTATTCTTGATTTACAATGGATTGCAAAGATTAAAGTTAAGTCGGGGCGTGGCCTTGGCTGCACCTCATGCTGCCGGAAGGTGTTTTGCCGGGAAAGTGAACCATTTTCCCGAGAATTCCAGACGCTTTCCCGGAACTCTCGAGTTTGTACTTTATGTCCCCCATAATGTCCTACTATATCGGAAACTGACGTATGTTATTGATAATCAATCAGTGTATTATATATTTTGTGGTTTCAAAAGGACTACACCCCTGACATTAACAAGGTCCGCGAGGACATGGTGACTGCCCTTGAAGAGCAGAACCAGGCTCTTACGGAAGCTATCAATTCCCTTAGGGAAGAAGCGAGACAGCTTGCTGCTGCAGCCGAGCAGACTGCAAAAGATTATGCTGACGCTGCGGCTGAAGCAGCCGAGCAGGCTGCAATAGCAGAGGCTGAGAATTTGGCTGAAGCGGCACGTCAGGCTGCAATAGAAGCAGCCCAGAAAGCCGCTGACAATGCCCTGGCCCTTGCAAAAGAGTATGCCGACATGGTCGCTGCTCAGAAAGCAAGTGAGGTAAAGGCTGAAATCATTGCTGAAATTCAGGATGACTTGAAGAGGACCCTTGAAGATGCAAAGGCTTATACCGATGCGGAACTCAAGGAACTTGAAGACGCACTCAACCTGAAGATTAATGAACTTGCAAGCCGTATCGAGGGTGTGGCTGCCGATTTCCAGAAGCAACTTGAAGACTATGCCGATCAGTTCAACGGCCAGTTGGATCAACTCGAGCAGGATTTGCTTGATCAACTTGGAGACTTGTCGGACAGTCTGAGGGAAGAACTCGGTAACCTTGAGGAAAATTTCAATGGCCAGCTTGGCAACCTTGAGGACGATTTGAACGGTCAGATCGGCGGGCTTGAAGATCAGATCGGCGGGCTTCGCGATAGTCTTTACAACCAGTTGAATGAAATCCATTCGCAGGTTTACGAGATTATGAGCAATTTGAACTCCCTGTCTTCAATAGTTGAGGCTCAAGGCGAGCAGATCAACGGCCTTATTGCCTTGACTACTCAATTGGAGGCAAGGATTGAGACTCTTGAAGCATACAAACTCACCGTGGATGACTTCATGAAAGAGACTGAGCAGACATTCAATGAGTTGAACGAACGCCTTGGCGGACTTGACGACCGTTTGGATTCAATGGAAGAGGCTCATGGACAGGATATAGATGCTTTGAAATCTGCCATTGAAAATACAAGGTCTGAAATGTCCGAGTATGTTGAAGACTTGCAGTTGCAGATTAATGCAATCAATACTTTGGTGCTCAACCTCCAGGAACTCTATGGCGAAGTAAGTGCGGAGATTGCAAAACTTTATGGCGAAATAGCCCTTCTCGGCAACCGGGTTGACGGTGTTGAAAACAGCCTTGCTGCTTACCAGGAAGCGATTGACAACTACCTTGAAATACTCAGGGCTGAACTTGAAGCAGCGATTGCGGCCGGCGACAATGCTACAGCGCAGGCAGTTAAGGAAGAACTCATCAACAAACTCAACGAATCTCTCGAGATTGTAGAAAACAGGCTCAGGGAATACTTCACTACCGAACTTTCCGAACTTGAAAACCTGTTCGGAATGGAACTGGCGAAAGTGAGAAGCGAACTCTCTGCAAATTACAATGAACTCAATTCGAAAATCGATGAGTTGAGGAAGGAAATGTTCGTGATAGAAAAAGCGATTTATGCTTATGTCAACGAAAGCATCAATACTCTTACCGAAGATATCCGCGACCAGTTTGCCGCTGTCAACGCGAAACTTGGCAAGAGGCTTACTTCCATCACATTGATTCCTGAAACCTATGTGAACGGTGTTCCTTCGGTAATGATTCCTGTCCTTACTTACAATCCGTATGTAGAAGACGAGGCAACGCCTGAAGTTTTCACAAAAGACAACAAAGTCACTTATTACAGTTCGATTGATACGATTGCTGTCCGTTATCACCTTTCTCCTGACCATATAGATATTAACGGTATAGTTAAGAATGATATCAATTATGTATTCGAGGCTGCCGAAATGGTTAAGAGCTATGTGGCAAGCGAGGATCTGGACTGGTTCACTATCGACTACGATGAAATCGTTATCAATGACAGGAACGAACTTGTTATCCCTCTCTTGAGGAACGCTATTGAGATGACTGAAGGCGAAACGGTTGATTTCCGCACTACTTCTGACAGGGAAATCATTACAGGTGCATTGAAGGTTCCTATCGCTGAAGCGCTTCTTACCGACGAAGAGAAACAGAACAACGGCGCTTCTGTTACATCGGAATACACTGCATTCTACGATGATCCGCGCAATATCCATATAACCCCGTTGAAAGATCTCAACCAGGATATTAACGGATATTCATGTGAGAACGGCCACAAACGTTTCTCTACTACATTCAATGCTGTTAAATCCGTTTCTGTATTGCCTTCCGTTGAAGTAAGGTATGACGAGGGCATCGACCTCCTTTCACTCGTTACTTCATGCGCTTATGCAATTAACGACCAGGCAAGGTGCAAGGAAATTTCAAAGGAAACTTTGAAAGACCACGGCTTCGAGTTCAGGTTCTCTATTCCTGCGGAATATTACAAAGGCACTGAAAAGACCAACGAGCAGGATTTCGTTCAGTTCGTATCCGGAAGCACTACAAGCGTCGAGGCCAAACTCCCTGGCGGAGTTACCGACAACAGGGCATCGGTAGGCAGGACTCCTGTCATCCGCGTAGAGTTGGTTAATGTTGACGACAACGCTATCGTCGATGTACAGTGGTTCAAGATAGTATGGGTTGACGAAGAAATCGAGGATGTAGAACTCGGCAACATCAAGACTTTCGATTATCTCCTCAGCTGCAACGATTTCAGAGGCGAACTCACATGGCAGGAATTCAATGACAAGGTTATTTCCAAGATAGGCGCTGCCGGAATGTCGCACGAAGAATTCGGTCAGAAGTATGTAAGGAACGGTAAACTCAATACTACGGTGGTTCTTGATGCAGAGGCTGAAAACTTCAACGATGTGACTGGTACTATCGATATCGACTACCCTGTTTCAGAGGTTGAACTTACTACTGCAATCCTCGGCTGGTCGCTTACAGTAGCCGAAATCGGCGATGTAATTGACGAGATACTTGAAAACGGCAAGGTAAGCAAGACTATCGACGTTACTATCCATCCTAATGGCGTGGGCGCTCCTGAAGTTACATTCTCTCTCACGATGAACGTTCTTCCTGGCGACCTCCCTGCAATCAACGGATACAACGATTCCAAGTGGTCTGATGCAAACCATACCCTTGCTCCGGTATATCCGGTCGCTTATGCCGCTAAGGACGGTGACGATGTAACTACTGAGGAATGCTATTACTACTACTCTCTTATGGATCTCTTCCGCGCTGACGGCAAGGGCAACATAATCAAGAACCTTTACATCTCTGAGGCACAGGCTGAGGCATACGGTTCCGAAACAGCTTTCGACTGCCGTGCATGGGATATGCAGTTCTCGGCAACTCAGGAAAATACTCCTGATGAAAACTACGTGGCAGAGTTTGTAAACTTTGATCAGGACTATGCCGGATTCAATGATGAAAAAGGCTATAGTTTCATATACAATTACAGCGCTGGCTGGGAAATAGATATAGCCGGTCTTGCACCGGTGGGCTATCCTGATGCCATTGCCAATTGGTACAGAGGAACTGAAGATTCTTATCTGCAGAACTTCTACATATCTGTTCCGAGCATGATGGGCTCTCCATACGATCCTGAAGTAATCGCTATCGTAAGCGATCCTGAAGATGCAGAGAAGGTGACAGTGACTATCGACGTATGGGCACAAATCAACCTTTACAACATCATGAAGGTTACTTCATTCGATGTATGGTTCGTAGCACCTCTTACTTTCTCCGAGCCTAATGTAACCAAGTCAATAACCGATGCCTTCGGTACAGAGCAGTCAATCACTCTTGACGAATATCTCGGCCAGGTTAAGGACTTCGACGGCGCAAGGGTTGACAAGGATGAGGACATGTGCGAATACTATGGCCTTGAATACGCTTGGGGCGCAGAAGAGACCATCCGCGTGAACATGAAACTTGAAGGCGACAATCTGACTGTTGATACATCACTCGATCCTGCAAATCCGGAGGATTACGAACAGATGCTCACTCTTGAAGAGGCAAGGCTCGCTGATTTCGTAACTCTTGAGGATGACGGGGCTGGTAACACCGTACTCAAATACCGTCGTACGGCAGGTACCGCAAACGTTCAGACAGTTACGATGTACATCCCTGTAACTTATACCCACATCTGGGGCAGTGAACTGATGTATGCTGCAATTGAACTCAAACCGAGCGGTTCGATAGTTGATTAATGAAAACAGGTTCTTTCAGATAATATTCATTAATTAAACGGATGGGGTGTGTCGCTCATGACGGCACACCCCATTTTCTTATATGTTTTTACAAATAATTGATTGAATTTTTAAAGAAAAATCATGCTATTTGAAAAAAAATGTCTATATTTGCAGTCCCAAAATTCCTCATTAGCTCAGTTGGTTAGAGCATCTGACTGTTAATCAGAGGGTCCTAGGTTCAAGTCCTAGATGAGGAGCCAAAGCGGACAAATCATCGGAAACGGCGGTTTGTCCGCTTTTTTATTGCGGCTTGCATAAAAAAACGGATTCCAGAAGATTTAAAACCCTCTGGAATCCGCACTGTTATTCTTCCGTACTATTATTCAATAGCAATGGTCTGGGTAGTGTCGATAGGCTTTTCTTCCTCTTTCTTAGGCAGTACTATTGTCAGCACGCCGTGTTCCATTTTGGCGGAAATGCCTTTCCTGTCAATGGTGTCAGGCAAAAGCAGGCTCTGCTGGAATCTGCTGTATGAGAACTCCCTTCTCAGGTATTTGCCGTTCTTCTTTCCTTCATGCTCCTTGTCTTCGTACTTTTTCTCCATTTCAATGGTGAGTTCATTGTCGTTGGTGACATTGATCTTGAAATCGTTCTTCGTGAGACCCGGAGCGGCGACTTCGACAGTGAAGTCCTTTTCGTTTTCAATGATGTTTACAGCCGGTGAGGTGCTGTTGCTCCTTGCGATGTTGGTATTCATGAAATCATCATCAAAGATGTCATTGAAAATAGATGGTAACCAATACTGGTTTCTTCTAACAAGTGCCATAATTTTATCCTCCAAATTTTAAATTCAACTTTATTGTATCCGAACCCGACCCTTGTCGGATTCGTGCATATAGTCTGACAACAGGCGTGCCAGTGCGGTAATGCGGCCGTTCCGGCACGATTAATGGACAAAAAGTCATTGATTGGTGAAATTTTGTCAGAAAAATTTTGCCGTATATGTAAAAATGTCTATATTTGCAGTCCCAAAATTCCTCATTAGCTCAGTTGGTTAGAGCATCTGACTGTTAATCAGAGGGTCCTAGGTTCAAGTCCTAGATGAGGAGCAGGAGGCCGTAGTAAAAGCAATTTTACTACGGTTTTTTTGTCAACCATGCCAATAATAATTATTTTTGCAATATAATTTTTCAAGCAGATGGACATATCTCTTTTGTCGCGCATGGTTAAGGAACTCGTTTTAAAGAACGACAGGGTCTCGCTTCCGGGGCTCGGCGTTTTTGCATGCGAGTATGTGCCGGCTTCATTTTCGGACAAGGGATTTGTCATCAATCCGCCTTACAGGAGGGTGTTTTTCAGGAGCAGGAAGGAGGATGACGGAATCCTTGTTTCCTTTTATGCGAAAGAGAACGGCCTGGATGAAAGTCTGGCAAGGAAGTCTCTGGAGGCCTGTATGGCCGGGCTTAAATCCGAACTCGAGACAAAAAGGGTGGTCGAGTTCCCGGGATTCGGAAAACTGCGCTCGACAAAAGAAAATACCTTGTTTTTTGTGGCCTCTCCCGACCTTGACATATATCCTGATGGTTTCGGTCTGTCTCCGGTGTCATTGAAAAGCAATGAAGAGGTTCCGGATGCGGATGTGCTTCCGGTTTCAGAAAAGGTCGAGACCGTTCAGGAGCCTGTAAGGAGATGGTGGAGGCCTGTATTACTTGTGGCCGGGGCGGTTGTCCTTCTGCTTGCAATCTTTGTAATTGCGGCGCGTCTTTTCCCCGAGATGGACTTCATAAATCGGTTGCTGTATTCCGAAGATGAACTTGAATTGCTAAAATGGGCCGGATACCTTTAAGATAGCCGGCCCGTTTCATTCTTGTTTACTGCGCAGTTGTTATCCTATTTCTGCTCCGTTGTCAAGAGTCTCTTCAGGAGTTATGAAGCGCATCTTACCGTCCGGTTGCCTTGCCATGAGGATCATCCCCTGTGATTCTATGCCTTTGATCTTGCGCGGCAGCAGGTTGGCAAGAATGCATATCTGCTTTCCGAGCATCTGTTCCGGAGTATAGTATTCGGCGATTCCTGATACTATGGTGCGTTTGTCAATCCCGGTATCGATGGTCAGTTTCAGGAGTTTGTCTGTCTTGGGTACTCTTTCGGCTTCAAGGACGGTGGCCGTCCTTATGTCCATCTTCCCGAATTCTTCGAAAGTACAGGAGTCTTTCTGAGGAGCCGCTTTAGAAGCGGTGCCGGCTGCCGCCTTTGCTGCAAGGGCATTGGCTTTCTTCGCCTCTTCCAGTTTGTCCAGCTGTTTCTGTATTGCTTCGTCGTCTATCTTTGAAAACAGGAGCTCGGCCTCGGCAAGTCGGTGTCCGGCAGGAAGCAGGTTCCTGTTCCCGAGAAGATTCCACGACAGGACTATTCCGCTTTCTTCCGGATGTTCTTGAGGAACGGTGTCGAAATTGTCATCGTTCGTATGGACTCCGTAATTGTTGATGTTCACATTGAGCATTTTTCTGAGTTTCCTGCAACTTTCCGGAAGGAACGGTTCGAATACGATGGCGAGGTTCGCGCATATCTGCAATGATACGTTCAGGATTGATGCCGTCCTTGCCATGTCCGTCTTTGCTGTCTTCCACGGTTCGGTGTCGGAGATGTATTTGTTCCCGAGGCGGGCTATTTCCATCGCTCCTTTGAGCGCTTCGCGGAACTTGAAATTGTCGAGGCTGTCTTCTATGCTTTTGCGTATTGCTGGTATCTGGGCAAGAGTCTCTGTGTCTATCGGGGCCGGAGATGCGTCTTCAGGCACAAGGCCGCCGAAATATTTGTGTGAAAGTACAACCGCCCTGTTTACGAAATTGCCCAGAATGGCTACGAGTTCGCTGTTGTTGTGAGCCTGGAAATCTTTCCATGTGAAGTCATTATCCTTGGTTTCAGGCATGTTTGCGCACAAGACATATCTCAGCACATCCTGCTGTCCCGGGAAATCCTGAAGATATTCGTGGAGCCATACGGCATGGTTGCGGGAGGTTGAAAGTTTTTCCCCTTCCAGATTGAGGAATTCGTTCGCCGGGACATTGTCCGGCAGAATGAAGTCTCCGTAAGCCTTCAACATGGACGGGAAAACGATGCAGTGGAACACAATATTGTCCTTGCCGATGAAGTGTATCATCCTCGTGTCCTGAGATTTCCACCATTTTTCCCATGTCTTGGGGAGGAGTTCGATGGTGTTTGAAATGTAACCGATAGGAGCGTCGAACCAGACATAAAGCACTTTCCCTTCGGCTCCTTCCACCGGTACGGGTACTCCCCAGTCGAGGTCGCGGCTTACGGCTCTCGGCTGCAGTCCCCCGTCAAGCCATGACTTGCATTGTCCATACACGTTGGGCTTCCATTCCTTGTGTTCTTCGAGTATCCATTCTTTCAGCCATCCTTCATATTGGTCGAGCGGCAGATACCAGTGCTTTGTCTTTTTCTTTACCGGTTCGCTGCCGCTTATTGCAGAATGGGGATTTATCAGTTCTTCCGGACTGAGCGTGCTTCCGCATTTCTCGCACTGGTCGCCGTAAGCGGCTTCGTTTCCGCATTTCGGACATGTGCCTACGATATATCTGTCTGCAAGGAATGTCTTTGCTTCAGGGTCGTAATACTGTTCGCTTTCCTTGACTATGAATTTTCCGTCGTCGTAAAGTTTGCGGAAAAATTCAGCCGAATAGCGGTGATGGGTTGCAGAAGAAGTCCTGGAGTATATGTCGAAGTCAATCCCCAGGCCTGCGAACGAGTCCTTGATGATTTTATGGTATTTATCGACAATGTCCTGAGGAGAACATCCTTCTTTTTTCGCTTTTATGGTAATCGGCACTCCGTGTTCGTCGGAACCGCAGACGAAAAGCACTTTTTCACCGCGCATCCGAAGGTACCTTACATATATGTCGGCCGGGACATAAACTCCGGCCAGATGTCCGATGTGAAGTGGGCCGTTGGCATACGGTAGGGCACAGGTTACGAGCGTGCGTTTGAAATTTTTTTCCATAGTTTTTGAAATGAATTAAAAAACATCCTGCAAATTTATGAAAAATTTCCCATGAACCCATTATTCTTTCGCCTTGTTGTCAAGCCTGAGTTCCGGATGTCTGTCGGATGAACGGCTTAGAAGCAGGGCGATGGCGATGGCGCATATTGCCAGGGCTATGAAAAAATATTCGGCCGAGACCGGAGCCGCCGTTTTTTCTATGATGTTCCCGACAATTATAGGAGTGAAGAACAGTCCGATGTTCTGTATCCAGTAAACC